>NZ_JBLVYK010000012.1:0-118195 GCF_048284255.1 Enterobacter cloacae complex sp.6700776
TCAGCGATTTACAGCCGGACCAGGGCATCGCTGACAGCCCTCAGTCATTTAGAAAGCAACTTTATTGCTTCTGCATAAAAAAATTACTGGGGATCCCTCTCCCCGTGGGAGAGGGCCGGGGTGAGGGCATCAGGCCCCACCCTTTTTTAACTCTCTTTCACCTGCCCCCGTAAAACCGGCACCGGTAACCATGCGCGAATGCTCAAACCACCCCGTTCGCTGGTGCCAATTTCCAACAGTCCGTTATGGTTATCAACAATACGCTGCACAATCGCCAGGCCTAAGCCGGTTCCGCTGGTGCTGCGCGCGCTGTCGCCGCGCACAAACGGCTGGAACAAGTGCTTACGCTGCTCAGGCTTGATGCCCGGGCCATCGTCTTCCACCTGGAACCAGGCGCGGTTGAGTTCCGTACCGCTGCTGACTTTGATCCAACCGTTGCCGTAGCGCGCCGCGTTGACCACCATATTCGCCACCGCGCGTTTGATGGAGAGCGGGTGCATACGTACCTGAATCTCGCCCGCCTGAAGGTCGGTCGCAATTTCACGTTCATAACCGCTTTCGGCGGCAACAACTTCGCCCAGAACCGCGTTCAGATCCGCCATCTCCATCGGCATCTCCTGCCCGGTGCGCAGGTAGTCGATAAACTGCTCGATGATGGCGTTACACTCTTCGATATCCTTGTTGATGGACTCTGCAAGATAACCATCCTGCTCGCCCATCATCTCTGTTGCCAGCCGGATACGTGTCAGCGGGGTGCGAAGGTCATGGCTAACCCCCGCCATCAGCAGCGTACGGTCGTCAGCCAGCTGTTTAACGCCTGCCGCCATGTGGTTAAAAGCACGCGTTACCGAGCGCACTTCCGATGCGCCATACTCGCGCAGCGGCGGTGGGATAATACCTTTACCAACCTGCAATGCCGCATGCTCCAGGTCGACCAGCGGTCGGTTCTGGATACGAATAAACAGCCATGCGCCACCGATGGCCAGCAGCATGATCGCCAGGGTGTATCGGAACAGCGGTGAGAAGTCGCCCTGATGAATCTCGGTGAGCGGAACACGCACCCAGATGTTGGGTGACAGCCAGGTTTTCAGCCAGACAACCGGCGAGCTTTTATTGACCTCAACGCGCACTTCCGTCGGGCCGCCAAGCTGCTGCGCCATCTGCTGGCTAAGGAATTCATAGTGCTGCGCCCAGCGCAGGCCGGCATCTTCCGCCGCTTCGTTCGAATAGAGAGAAATGCCCAACTCACGGTAGATTTCCCGACGGAATGCCGGGGGAACAACCAACTGCGTGCCGTCCTCCAGTTGCAGTTTGTCGGTCATCAGCATACGCACTTCGTATGCCAGCACCTTATTAAACTGCTGAAGGCTCGGCAGGATCGCAAAGTTCAGCACCACCAGGTAGGTCGTCACCAGGCTGACAAACAGCAGGGTGACGATCAATAACAGCGTGCGGGCAAACGAACTTCGCGGCGAGAAGCGCATTCGCCTCATGCTTTAGAGCCGTCCGGGACAAACACGTAGCCCAGACCCCACACGGTCTGAATATAACGAGGATGCGCCGGATCTTCTTCCACCATGCGGCGCAGACGAGAGATCTGCACGTCGATAGAACGTTCCATTGCGGAGTATTCACGGCCGCGCGCCAGGTTCATCAGCTTGTCACGTGAAAGCGGTTCACGCGGGTGGCTGACCAGCGCTTTCAGTACCGCAAACTCGCCGCTGGTGAGCGGCATTGGCTCATCTTCACGGAACATTTCACGGGTGCCGAGGTTCAGCTTGAACTTACCGAATGCAATGACGGCCTCTTCCTGAGACGGCGCGCCCGGCAGCTCGTTCGCCTGACGACGCAGCACGGCGCGAATACGCGCCAGCAGTTCACGCGGGTTAAACGGCTTAGGAATGTAGTCATCAGCGCCAATCTCAAGGCCGACGATACGGTCAACTTCTTCACCCTTCGCCGTCACCATGATGATTGGCATCGGGTTGCTCTGGCTACGCAGACGACGGCAAATAGAGAGCCCATCTTCGCCAGGCAGCATCAGGTCCAACACCATCAGGTGGAAGGATTCACGCGTCAGCAGACGATCCATCTGTTCCGCGTTCGCGACGCTACGAACCTGGAAGCCCTGCTCGGTCAGATAACGTTCCAGCAGCGCACGCAGGCGCATGTCGTCATCTACGACCAGAATTTTGTAGTTCTCTTGCATTGTGTGTACTCCCAAAGGTTCGGATAAGCCTGGAACAGCGTATTCTAAAAAAGTGCACGGGTTCGACCAGCAAATTCTGGTATAAATTCTAGACGAAATTGTTACAAAGCATATTTAACAGCAGCTTATCTGTTCATTTCATCACATAAATCATTATTAATCTTGTCTGTTACACTGTGCGCTACGTATTGTGCGCAAAGACAGTTAACCGGCATTAAAGGCAGCACCATGAAAACGCCTCTGATCACCCGCGAAGGGTACGAGAAACTCAAAAAAGAGATGGATTACCTGTGGCGCGAAGAGCGTCCAGAAGTGACCAAAAAAGTCACCTGGGCCGCAAGTCTGGGCGACCGCAGCGAGAATGCGGACTATCAGTACAATAAAAAGCGACTGCGCGAAATCGATCGCCGGGTACGCTACCTGACGAAATGCCTCGAGAATCTCAAAATTGTCGATTACTCCCCGCAGCAGGAAGGTAAAGTGTTTTTCGGCGCGTGGGTCGAAATTGAAAACGACAACGGCGACACCCTGCGTTTTCGTATCGTTGGCTATGATGAAATTTTCGGTCGTAAGGATTACATTTCTATCGATTCACCCATGGCCCGCGCCCTGCTGAAAAAAGAGGTGGGCGATTTAGCCGTTGTCCAGACGCCCGCGGGTGAAGCAAGCTGGTACGTCAACGAAATCGAGTATGTTAAATAGTCCGAGAGCGCCCTCCCCGGCTGGCTTTTTTTGGTGTCAGCCCGTATAACTATCCCCCTGATTTTCGATCCACAAGATGAACTGACCATGATGAAAGAGTCGCTCTGCCGCATTATTGCGGGTGATATTCAGGCCAGAGCCGAACAGGTAGAAGCTGCCGTTCGTCTGCTTGATGAAGGGAACACCGTGCCGTTTATTGCACGTTATCGTAAGGAAGTCACCGGCGGTCTGGATGACACGCAGCTGCGTAACCTTGAGACCCGTCTGGGCTATCTGCGCGAGCTGGAAGACCGACGTCAGGCGATCCTCAAATCTATCGGCGAGCAGGGCAAGCTGACCAGTGACCTGGAAAAAGCCATTAACGGTACCCTGAGCAAAACCGAACTTGAAGATCTCTATCTGCCGTACAAACCGAAGCGCCGCACGCGCGGGCAGATTGCGATCGAAGCCGGCCTTGAGCCGCTGGCCGACCTGCTGTGGAACGAGCCGTCTCACGATCCGGAAACCGAAGCCGCCAGATTTATCGACGCCGAAAAAGGCGTAGCGGACACCAAAGCCGCGCTGGACGGCGCTCGCTACATTCTGATGGAGCGCTTCGCCGAAGACGCGGCGCTGCTGGCCAAAGTGCGTGATTACCTGTGGAAGAACGCCCATATCGTCTCCACCGTGGTGTCCGGCAAAGAGGACGAAGGCGCGAAATTCCGCGACTACTTCGATCACCACGAACCCATTTCTACCGCGCCGTCTCACCGCGCGCTGGCGATGTTCCGCGGTCGTAACGAAGGCGTGCTGCAACTCTCCCTGAATGCCGATCCGCAGTTTGACGAGCCGCCTAAAGAGAGCCACTGTGAGCAGATCATAATCGACCATCTGGGCCTGCGCCTGAACAACGCCCCGGCGGACAGCTGGCGCAAAGGCGTGGTGAGCTGGACCTGGCGCATCAAGGTGCTCATGCACCTCGAAACCGAGCTGATGGGCACCGTGCGCGAGCGCGCCGAAGACGAAGCGATCAACGTCTTCGCCCGTAACCTGCACGACCTGCTGATGGCTGCGCCGGCTGGCCTGCGCGCCACCATGGGTCTCGATCCGGGTCTGCGCACCGGCGTGAAGGTGGCCGTGGTTGACGGCACCGGCAAGCTGGTTGCCACCGACACCATTTACCCGCACACCGGTCAGGCAGCGAAAGCGGCTGTCGTGGTCGCCGCGCTGTGCGAGAAGTACAACGTTGAGCTGGTTGCCATCGGTAACGGTACGGCGTCCCGCGAAACCGAACGTTTCTATCTCGACGTGCAGAAGCAGTTCCCGAAAGTGACGGCGCAGAAAGTGATCGTCAGCGAAGCGGGGGCATCTGTCTATTCCGCCTCTGAGCTGGCAGCGCAGGAGTTCCCGGAACTGGACGTTTCCCTGCGCGGTGCGGTCTCTATCGCCCGTCGTTTGCAGGATCCGCTGGCGGAGCTGGTGAAAATTGACCCGAAATCCATCGGCGTGGGCCAGTATCAGCACGACGTGAGCCAGACGCAGCTGGCGCGCAAGCTGGATGCGGTGGTGGAAGACTGCGTTAACGCCGTCGGCGTGGACCTGAATACCGCTTCCGTTCCGCTGTTGACCCGCGTAGCAGGCCTGACCCGTATGATGGCGCAGAATATCGTCGCCTGGCGTGATGAGAACGGTCAGTTCCAGAACCGCCAGCAGCTGCTGAAGGTGAGCCGTCTGGGGCCGAAAGCTTTTGAGCAGTGCGCGGGCTTCCTGCGCATCAACCACGGCGATAACCCGCTGGATGCCTCTACCGTTCACCCGGAAGCCTATCCGGTTGTCGAGCGTATCCTGGCCGCCACCCAGCAGGCGCTGAAAGACCTGATGGGCGACAGCAGCGCGCTGCGTAACCTGAAAGCGGTGGATTTTACCGACGAACAGTTCGGCGTGCCGACGGTCACTGACATCATCAAAGAGCTGGAAAAACCGGGCCGCGATCCGCGTCCTGAGTTTAAAACCGCGACCTTTGCTGACGGCGTGGAAACCATGAACGACCTGCTGCCGGGCATGGTGCTGGAAGGGGCGGTAACCAACGTCACCAACTTTGGCGCGTTTGTGGATATCGGCGTGCATCAGGACGGTCTGGTGCATATCTCTTCCCTCGCCGACAAGTTCGTTGAAGATCCGCACACCGTGGTCAAAGCGGGCGACATCGTGAAGGTGAAAGTGCTGGAAGTGGATCTTCAGCGTAAGCGTATCGCCCTGACCATGCGTCTGGACGAGCAGCCGGGCGACACTAACGCGCGCCGTGGCGGTAATGGCGGTGGCCGTGAACAGCAGCGTCCGGCAGCGAAAGCCGCGAAGCCACGCGGACGTGACGCACAGCCAGCAGGCAACAGCGCGATGATGGATGCGCTGGCAGCGGCGATGGGTAAGAAACGCTAATCCTGTAAATGCCCCTCACCCTAACCCTCTCCCCAAAGGGGAGAGGGAACTTGAACACCCTCGCCCCTTTGGGGAGAGGGCCGGGGTGAGGGGAAAAATTATATCGTAAAATATGAAACCGATTGCATATCCATATTTAAACCGCTATTTATCACTCCATTAACAAATACGCTTTTTATTCCTTCCCGGGTATTCCCGCAAATATTGAGCAAGGTCAAGCAGACCGCAAATTAATACGATTAACAACATCCCGTCACATTTTTATTATTGCTGATAAAAACTATTCTCATTATCATCGCAGTGTTGATTATTTAACCTCTCGTGGAATCAGGCGCTATGCAATTCACTCCAGAAAGTGCGTGGAAAATTATCGGTTTTACCCGTGAGATAAGCCCGGCCTATCGGCAGAAGCTACTGTCACTGGGCATGCTACCCGGCTCATCATTCCAGGTGGTGCGCGTGGCGCCGTTGGGCGATCCTGTTCATATCGAAACCCGACGCGTTAATCTGGTTCTGCGTAAAAAAGACCTCGCATTAATTGAAGTTGAATCTTTATCCCGTTAACAAGCCAGCGGTTTCAGTGAGTCTAAAACAATGAAAAAATTAACTATTGGCTTAATTGGCAATCCTAATTCCGGCAAGACAACCTTATTTAATCAGTTAACCGGCGCACGCCAGCGTGTGGGAAATTGGGCAGGCGTAACGGTTGAACGCAAAGAAGGCCAGTTCACAACGACAGATAATCAGGTCACGCTGGTTGATTTACCGGGGACCTATTCACTCACCACAATTTCATCTCAGACCTCTCTCGATGAGCAAATTGCCTGCCACTATATTCTGAGCGGCGACGCGGATCTGCTCATCAATGTGGTGGATGCCTCCAATCTCGAACGAAATCTTTACCTCACGCTACAGCTGCTGGAGCTGGGGATCCCCTGCATCGTAGCGCTTAACATGCTCGACATTGCCGAGAAGCAAAAGCTGCGCATCGACGTCGACGCCCTCTCCGCCCGTCTGGGCTGCCCGGTGGTTCCGCTGGTTTCTACCCGCGCGCGCGGCATTGACGCCCTGAAGCTGGCAATTGACCGCCACACGGGCAATGCCGACGTCGAACTGGTGCACTACGCCCAGCCGCTGCTGCGCGAGGCCGGGCAGCTGGCGCAGGAGATGGACAACGCCATGCCCGCCAGACAGCGCCTGTGGCTTGGCCTGCAAATGCTGGAAGGCGATATCTACAGCCGCGCCTACGCAGGCGATGCGGCGGATAAGCTGAGCGTTGCACAGGCTCGCCTGAGCGACGAGCTGGATGACCCGGCCCTGCACATTGCGGATGCGCGCTATCAGGCCATCGCCGCTATCTGTGACGTGGTCAGCAATGCATTAACCGCTGAACCCAGCCGCTTCACCGCCGCCGTGGATAAGATTGTGCTCAACCGCTTCCTCGGTTTGCCAATCTTTTTACTGGTGATGTACGTAATGTTCCTGCTCGCTATAAACATCGGCGGTGCATTACAACCCATCTTTGATGGCGGCTCTGTCGCTATCTTCGTGCACGGTATTCAGTGGCTGGGCTACACCCTCCACTTCCCGGAATGGTTGACCATCTTCCTTGCGCAGGGGATCGGCGGCGGGATCAATACCGTCCTGCCGCTGGTACCGCAGATCGGCATGATGTACCTGTTCCTCTCCTTCCTTGAAGATTCCGGTTACATGGCACGCGCCGCCTTCGTGATGGACCGCCTGATGCAGGCGCTGGGGCTGCCGGGGAAATCCTTCGTGCCGCTGATTGTCGGTTTTGGCTGTAACGTGCCGTCAGTCATGGGCGCGCGTACGCTGGACGCACCGCGCGAACGCCTGATGACCATCATGATGGCGCCGTTCATGTCCTGCGGCGCACGTCTGGCGATCTTCGCGGTCTTTGCCGCGGCGTTCTTTGGTCAGGAAGGGGCGCTGGCCGTCTTCTCCCTGTATGTGCTGGGTATCGTGATGGCTATTCTCACCGGCCTGATGCTGAAGCACACCATCATGCGTGGCGAAGCGTCGCCGTTCGTGATGGAACTGCCGGTTTATCACG
The DNA here is from genome assembly GCF_048284255.1 of Enterobacter cloacae complex sp.6700776. Classification (NCBI taxonomy): domain Bacteria; kingdom Pseudomonadati; phylum Pseudomonadota; class Gammaproteobacteria; order Enterobacterales; family Enterobacteriaceae; genus Enterobacter; species Enterobacter cloacae complex sp.6700776. Next base: position 7,404 of record NZ_JBLVYK010000012.1, read on the forward strand.
TTCCGCATCTGAAAAGCCTGATTATTCAAACCTGGCAGCGCCTGAAGGGCTTTGTTCTGCGCGCCGGTAAGGTGATTGTAGTGGTCAGCATTTTCCTGAGCGCCCTGAACAGCTTCACCCTGAGCGGCCAGGCAGCGGACAACATTAATGACTCTGCCCTTGCCTCCGTCAGCCGGATCATTACGCCGGTCTTCAAACCGATTGGCGTACAGGAAGACAACTGGCAGGCAACCGTGGGCCTGTTCACCGGCGCGATGGCAAAAGAGGTGGTTGTCGGCACCCTGAACACGCTCTACACCGCGGAAAACATCCAGGAAGAGGAGTTCAACCCGGCAGAGTTCAGCCTCGGTGACGAACTTCTGGGTGCAGTAGAAGAGACCTGGCAGAGCCTGAAAGACACCTTCAGCCTGAGCGTGCTGGCGAACCCGATTGAAGCCAGCAAAGGCGACGGCGTAATGGCGACCGGAGCAATGGGCGTGATGGGTCAGAAATTTGGCAGCGCGTCGGCGGCCTACAGCTACCTGATCTTCGTCCTGCTCTATATTCCGTGCATCTCGGTCATGGGCGCCATTGCCCGTGAGTCCAGCCGCGGCTGGATGGGCTTCTCCATTCTGTGGGGGCTGAACATTGCCTACTCGCTGGCGACCGTGTTTTATCAAACCGTCAATTACAGCCAGCATCCGCGCTACAGCCTGGTCTGTATCCTCGCGGTGATCCTGTTTAACGTGATGGTGATTGGCCTGCTGCGCCGGGCACGTAGCCGCGTTGACGTTAACCTGCTGGCAACGCGCAAAACCCCAACGACCTGCTGTAGTAGCCCTGCGGGCGACTGTCACTGAGGGGAAAAAGATGGCATCGTTGATTCAGGTCCGTGACTTACTGGCGTTACAGGGACGAATGGAGGCGAAGCAGCTCAGCCTCAGCCTGCATACGCCGCAGCCGATGATCGATGCTATGCTGGAAAGGCTGGAGGCGATGGGGAAAGCCGTGCGCATTCAGGAAGAGCCGGACAGTTGTCTGTCCGGCAGTTGTAAAAGTTGTCCGGAAGGTAAAGCCTGCCTCAGGGAGTGGTGGGCGCTTCGCTGATAAAATTGGACAGCGCCGAACAAAACTCAGCAGGATGAGAGATGAACGGCGCATGTGCCGCTTTGGCAACCACCATTGATTCACTCTCCGGCCACAGCGCATCCAGCAGCGGAACCACCTTGCGCGGGACCAGCCCATCCAGATAGCCATAAATACGCAGATGCGGCACCGTCAGTGACGCCAGCGGCTCACGCAAATCGGCCGTTTTCAGGATCTCCAGTCCACCGTTCAGCACCTCAACCTCCGGCATCGGCAGGGAAAGCACCGTCTGCTTCAGCATTCGCGCGTCCTGACGGGCGGTTTCTGTTCCCATCGTCTGCAACGCCAGGAAACGCTCCACCGTCCGCTGGAAATCTTCGCTCAACTGGTGCTGGAACCCGGCCAGCACCTCAGGTTTGATGCCCGGCCACGCCTCGCGGGCGCTGAAACAGGGTGATGAGGCAACGGTGATCAGCGCCTGGACCCGCTCAGGATGGCGCAGCGCAATCTGGCTTGCCACCAGCCCGCCCAGGCTCCAGCCGAGCCAGACGGCTTTTTGCGGCGCCGCTTCCAGAACCTGCTCCGCTATGTCGTCGAGCGTCATCGCGCCGTAGCCGTGGCTGCGGCCATACCCCGGCAGATCCACCAGGTGTACCGTAAATTGCGAGGCCAGTTCCTCACTTATGCAACGCCACACTTCGGCGTTCAGTCCCCATCCGTGCAGCAGCACAAGATGACAATTTCCCGTTCCAACGGTCTGCCACCACAGCGTCTTCATCAGTTAACGTTCTCTTTTTTCACATGGAGGTTGCGTATGCTAACAGTGCCGGGCTTGTGCTGGCTATGCCGAATGCCACTTGCGCTGAGCGCGTGGGGCGTCTGTTCCGTTTGCACGGGAGCGCTGGGTTACCTGAAGGGCTGTCCGCAATGCGGCTTGCCTGCCGTAAGCCAGACGCTCCCCTGTGGTCGATGCCTGAAAAAAGCGCCGCCGTGGAGCGCGCTGGTGGCGGTGGATGATTACGTTTTGCCGCTGAGTCGTCTGGTTCATCAGTTTAAGTTTTCCAGCCAGTTCGCGCTGGCGCAGCCACTGGCACGCCTGTTATTACTGGCGGTATTGCAGGCGCGAAGAACGCGTGGGCTACCGTCGGTCGACACGCTCGTGAACGTGCCACTCTTTCAGCGTCGGCACTGGCGGCGGGGATACAATCAGAGCGACCTGCTGTGCCGTCCGCTCGCCCGCTGGCTGGGTTGCCGGTACCCCGCCTCTGCGCTGAAACGTATTCATGCCACTGCCGTTCAGCACCGGCTCAACGCCCGGTCGCGCAAAAGAAACCTGAAAAACGCCTTTCGCCTTGAATTGCCGGTCAACGGTCTCCATATCGCGATTGTGGATGATGTCGTCACCACGGGCAGTACCGTGGCTGAACTTTCCCGACTGCTTTTGCAAAGCGGCGCCGCGTCAGTTCAGGTATGGTGTCTGTGCCGTACCTTGTAGCCCTTCTTCAATGGGCGTATGATTATACCCAGGTAATTTAGTCAACTATTAGGCCAAAGCTATGATCCGTATTTCCGATTCTGCACAAGCGCACTTTGCCAAACTGCTGGCAAATCAGGAAGAAGGGACGCAGATCCGCGTGTTTGTGATCAATCCAGGCACTCCGAATGCAGAATGTGGTGTCTCTTATTGTCCTCCGGATGCTGTGGAAGCAACTGACACTGCCCTTAAATTTGAACAGCTCACCGCGTACGTTGACGAGCTGAGCGCGCCGTATCTTGAAGATGCGGAGATTGATTTCGTCACCGACCAGCTGGGTTCTCAGCTGACGCTGAAGGCGCCAAACGCGAAGATGCGTAAAGTCTCTGACGATGCCCCGCTGATGGAGCGTGTGGAATATCTGCTGCAATCGCAGATCAACCCGCAGCTGGCCGGCCACGGTGGACGTGTTTCCCTGATGGAAATCACCGAAGATGGTCTGGCGATCCTGCAATTCGGCGGCGGCTGTAACGGCTGCTCCATGGTCGATGTAACCCTGAAAGAAGGGATCGAGAAGCAGCTGCTGAACGAATTCCCGGAACTGAAAGGCGTGCGCGATCTGACCGAACACCAGCGCGGCGAGCACTCTTACTACTAATTCAGTGCCCGTCTGTATTGCCCGGTGGCGCTGCGCTTACCGGGCCTGCTTTTTCTTGCCTCCCCCTCTATATGTTGACCTGCGTCTCATAATTCAAATTTTGCCTCCCTGGGTGATTCTCAATCACGCCATGTTACCCGTATCATTCCCATGGGCACTCAACACCCTTATAACAGCCGACTAAACTTATCGTTTTCGCAGGCATCAGTATGAGTGCCGTTAATACTCTGTTCCCAGTTGGGACAACCGGAATTTGTCGTTGAAACAATGACGTTACCCATAACAATTCAAAGGCCAGGTCAATCATGCCATTAGTCATCGTCGCTATCGGTGTTGTGTTATTACTGCTCTTGATGATCCGCTTCAAAATGAACGGATTTATCGCTCTGGTTCTGGTGGCACTTGCAGTCGGTCTGATGCAGGGAATGCCGCTGGTTAAAGTTATCAGCTCCATTAAAGCCGGTGTCGGCGGTACGCTCGGCAGCCTGGCGCTGATCATGGGCTTCGGCGCCATGCTCGGTAAAATGCTCGCGGACTGCGGTGGCGCGCAGCGTATTGCCACTACCCTTATCGATAAATTTGGCAAGCAGCACATCCAGTGGGCGGTGGTGTTAACCGGTTTTACCGTCGGTTTCGCACTGTTCTATGAAGTGGGCTTCGTCCTGATGCTGCCGCTGGTGTTCACCATCGCCGCTGCCGCCAACATCCCGCTGCTGTTCGTAGGCGTACCGATGGCTGCGGCGCTGTCCGTCACCCACGGCTTCCTGCCGCCGCATCCGGGTCCAACGGCTATCGCCACCATCTTCCATGCCGACATGGGTAAAACCCTGCTGTTCGGTACGATTCTGGCGATCCCAACGGTTATCCTGGCCGGTCCTGTTTATGCGCGCTTCCTGAAAGGCATTGATAAGCCCATCCCGGAAGGCCTGTACAGCGCCAAAACCTTCACAGATGCAGAGATGCCTGGCTTTGGCGTCAGCGTCTGGACCTCTCTGGTGCCGGTGATCCTGATGGCAATGCGTGCCGTAGCAGAGATGGTTCTGCCGAAAGGTCACGCGTTCCTGTCCGTTGCGGAGTTCCTGGGCGACCCGGTGATGGCAACGCTGATTGCGGTCCTGATCGCCATGTTCACCTTCGGTCTTAACCGTGGTCGTTCCATGGATCAGATCAACGACACGCTGACCTCTTCCATCAAAATCATTGCCATGATGCTGCTGATCATCGGCGGTGGCGGCGCGTTTAAGCAGGTGCTGGTCGACAGCGGCGTGGATAAATACATTGCTGCCATGATGCATGAAACCAACGTATCGCCGCTCCTGATGGCATGGTCTATTGCCGCGGTGCTGCGTATCGCGCTGGGCTCTGCAACCGTTGCGGCGATTACCGCGGGTGGTATCGTTGCGCCGCTGATTGCCACGACGGGCGTCAGCCCTGAGCTGATGGTTATCGCGGTCGGTTCCGGTAGCGTGATTTTCTCCCACGTGAACGATCCGGGCTTCTGGCTGTTCAAGGAGTACTTCAACCTGACCATCGGTGAAACCATCAAGTCCTGGTCCGCGCTGGAGACCATTATTTCGGTGTGTGGCCTGGTCGGGGTGCTGCTGTTGAATATGGTGGTCTGATGCCCTAAGTCGGGTGGCGGCTACGCCTTACCCGACCTACATGAGCACGACCTGATAATAAAAAACCCGCCACTGGCGGGTTTTTTATTACTTCTTACCGGCTGCTTTTCGCCGTTTATCCAAATCCTTAATCAACCTATTCACGCCGTCATCCGCAAACATCTTCTCAAGCGTAGTGGACAGCTTGCGACGCCAGTTTTTGTACTGATAGCTGGTGCCGGGAATGTTTACCGGCTCCGCCATATCAATCCAGTCTTCCGGTTGCAGACCGAGCAACGCGCTGTTGCTGTCGGCAATATAGCGCTGTAAGCCACGGTTAAGCGTTGGCGTCATCGACATCAGCGACGCCTTATGCCCGGCGCGCTTCGGCAGACAGCCATGCTTATGCAGCGCATCCAGCAGCCCCTGTTTCGCCAGCTCGCGATCCTGATACAACCCACGCAGAACCTCTTCATCCGGGTAGAGGCCCAGCGTTTTGCCGAGCGTCAGGTCGCCGCTTTCCCAGTAGCCTCTGAGCGTAGGAAGATCATGCGTCGTCGCGACTGCCATTGACTGTTCAGGGTACGCTTTCGGCGCGCGGAAGGTTTTCTCATGGTCGTTTTCAAAATAGAGCACTTTGTAGGAGTAAACCCCGCTGTCGCGGAGCTTGCTGACAATCTCAACCGGCACGGTACCGAGATCTTCGCCAATCACCATGCACTGATGACGTTTACTCTCCAGCGCGAGGATTGAGAGCAGATCGTCCACCGGATACTGCACGTACGCCCCGTGATCGGCCGTTTCACCGTACGGGATCCACCACAGACGCAGCACAGACATGACATGGTCGATACGCAACGCGCCGCAGTTCTGCATGTTAGCGCGCAGCAGATCGATAAACGGCTCGTAGGCACGCGCCGCCATCACGTGTGGATCCATCGGCGGCAAGCCCCAGTTCTGACCAAGCGGGCCCAGAATATCCGGCGGCGCACCGACGGAGGCTTTCAGACAGTAAAGTTCACGGTCACACCAGGTCTCCGCCCCACCTTCCGCCACGCCGACGGCCAGATCGCGATACAGACCGATCGGCATGTTATAGCCCTGGCTCACCTGCCAGCAGGCAGCAAACTGGCTGTACGCCAGCCACTGCAACCAGAGATAGAAATCCACCTCGTCGGCATGCGTCTCACAAAACGCCTTCACTTCCGGGGTATCCACGGACTGATACGCTTCCGGCCACACCGGCCAGCCCCAGCGCATCTCATCCTCCTGGACCTGATACGCATGCAGCGCATCAAACGCCGCCTGCCAGTAAAGGCTCTCGCCTTCCTGCATCACAAACTGGCGGAAGGCTGCCATCTGCTCGTCGTCACGCTTCGCAAAGCCCTTCCAGGCCAGACGCAGCGCCGCCATTTTCAGCGCGGTCACGGAGGCATAATCGACCCAGTCCGCATCGCGGGCCTGTTTCAGCATCTGTTGGGTGGTCTCAAGCTTCCACCACGCCTGCGCCTCTTTGCTGTTTTTGAAATCGTCTAACGCGTTAACGTCGATGTAGATCACGTTCAGCCAGCGGCGGGAAGACGGGCTGTACGGGCTGGCGCTTTCCGGATTCGCCGGATAGAGGGCGTGGATCGGGTTGAGACCGATAAATGCCCCGCCGCGCTCACCAACAGATGCCAGCATCTTTTTCAGGTCGCCAAAATCGCCAATGCCCCAGTTGCTGTCTGAACGCAAGGTGTAAAGCTGCACACAGGCGCCCCACAGCTTTTTGCCTTCGAGTAGCGCCTGCGGCTCATAGCAGCGCTTCGGCGCGACGATCACCCGACAGTGGAAGCGGCTGTCATTCTGGGTGAGCGTCAGGCTGTGATAGCCCTCCGGCAGCTTCGCCGGAAGGGTGAGGGTTTTGCCGCCGGTGGCATGGCCTTTATGCTGATGCCCCTCTTCGGTGGTGAGCAGCCAGCTGAACTCGCCGCGTCCTTCCACCGCCAGCGGCATCTTTTTGCCCGCGGTAAAGACCTTCACGTTCGGCACCGGCGCTCCCGACGCTTTCGCGTCGGTTTTGTGCATGGCATCCAGCAAACGTCTTTTGGTGTCCGCACCAATAGACTGCGGTTTGCCGTGCGCATTGATGTAACTGAGGCTAATTCCCGCCGCCTGCGCGGCACTGTCCAGACGTTTACTCTCCATCGCGCTTCCTTAGCGTTTTGCCTGCCAGATACGAGCCTGATAATCACGGATTGAGCGGTCAGAGCTGAACATACCGCAGCGCGCGGTGTTCAGGATACACGCGCGGGTCCAGGCATCCTGGTCACGGTACAGCACGTCGACCTGCTTCTGCGCTTCAACGTAAGCGGTGAAGTCCGCCATCACCAGGTACGGGTCGCCGCCCTGTTTGTCCATGCTGTGCAGCATCTGGTCAAACGCGTGCTTGTCGCCGTCGCTGTACTTTCCGCTTTCCAGCTCTTTCAACACCGCATCCAGCACTTTGTCTTTTTTACGCCATTTCACCGGGTCGTACCCTTTGGCTTTGATGGCTTTCACTTCTTCAACAGTATGGCCGAAGATAAAGATATTCTCTTCACCGACCTTCTCGGCGATTTCAACGTTCGCACCGTCCAGCGTGCCGACGGTCAGCGCGCCGTTCAGGGCCAGCTTCATGTTGCCGGTGCCGGACGCTTCTTTACCGGCGGTAGAGATCTGCTCGGAAATATCCGCCGCCGGGATCAGCATTTCAGCCGCAGAGACGCAGTAGTCCGGCAGGAACACCACCTTCAGCTTGTCGCCCACTTTCGGATCGTTGTTGACCGCCGCCGCCACTTTATTAATGGCAAGGATAATGTTTTTCGCCAGGTAGTAGCCCGGCGCCGCTTTCGCACCGAACAGGAACACGCGCGGGACGCGGTCGGCCTGAGGGTTCTCGCGGATCTCTTTGTACAGCGCCAGAATGTGCAGCAGGTTCAGGTGCTGACGTTTGTACTCGTGCAGGCGTTTGATCTGGATATCGAAAATCGCATTTGGGTTAATTTCAATTCCGGTACGCATTTTCACGAACTCGGCCAGACGTACCTTGTTCTCCAGCTTAATGGCGCGGTACTGCTCGCGGAACTTCGCGTCTTCAGCGTATTTTTCCAGGTTGATGAGCTGGTCCAGATCGTTGGCCCACTCTTTCTTCAGGGTCTTGTCCAGCAGGCCGGCCAGCAGCGGGTTGCACTGTTTGATCCAGCGACGCGGCGTAATGCCGTTGGTCACGTTGTGGAATTTGGTCGGCCACAGCTGGTGGTATTCCGGGAAGAGATCTTTCACCACCAGATCCGAGTGCAGCGCGGCCACGCCGTTCACCGCAAAGCCGCTTACCACGCACATGTTCGCCATGCGCACCTGTTTGTTGTGTACCACGGCCAGCTTCGCCCAAACGGCCTTATCGCCCGGCCAGGTTTTCTCCACCAGCGTTTTGAACTGGTCGTTAATCTTATTGATGATCTGCATATGGCGCGGCAGCAGCGTTTTCACCAGCTTCTCATCCCAGCATTCCAGCGCTTCCGGCATCAGGGTGTGGTTGGTGTAGGCGAAGGTGCGGCTGGTGATGGCCCAGGCGTCGTCCCAGCTCAGCTGATGCTCGTCGATCAGCACGCGCAGAAGTTCCGGGATGGCAATGGTTGGGTGCGTGTCGTTGAGCTGAATAACTTCGAAGTCCGGCAGCTGCGCCAGCTTGCGGCCCGCCAGGTGGTGGCGGCGCAGAATGTCCGCCACGGAGCAGGCGCACTGGAAGTATTGCTGCATCAGGCGCAGCTTTTTACCCGCCAGATGGTTGTCGTTCGGGTAGAGCACTTTGGTCAGCTTCTCGGCGTCGATACCCTGCTGCTCGGCGCGCAGGAAATCACCGTCATTGAATTTAGTCAGGTTGAATGGATGCGCGTGCTTCGCCTGCCACAGACGCAGCGGCTGCGCCACGCCGTTACGGTAGCCGAGCACCGGCAGATCCCAGGCTTCACCGGTAATGGTGAACGCTGGTTCCCAGAGCCCCTGCTTCGTGACTTTCCCGCCAATCCCGACCTGCACATCCAGCTGTGCGTTGTGGCGGAACCACGGGTAAGTATTACGATGCCAGTCGTCCGGCGCTTCCATCTGGTGGCCGTCAGCGAACGACTGGCGGAACAGACCGTACTGGTAGTTCAGACCATAGCCAATGGCCGACTGGCCCACGGTTGCCATGGAATCCAGGAAGCAGGCTGCCAGACGTCCCAGACCGCCGTTACCCAGCGCCGGATCAATCTCTTCTTCCAGCAGATCGGTCAGGTTGATGTCGTGTTCTTTCAGCACATCGCCGACGTCCTGATACCAGCCAAGGTTCAGCAGATTGTTACCCGTCAGACGGCCAATCAGGAACTCCATCGAAATGTAGTTGACGTGACGCTGGCCTTTCACAGGCTTCGTCGCGGGCTGAGCGTCCAGCTGCTCTGCGAGCGCCCCGCTCACCGCCTGCCACCACTGGTGAAGCGTCATCTCGTTTGCAGCATGAAGGCCAAAACGCTGCCACTGACGCGTCAGGGCAGCCTGGAATTGAGCTTTGTTGAAAGTAGGCTGTGACATAGGGAATCGGCATCCTGTAGAGAGAAAACACATTTGGCGCTAGTGTGCCTGGCTCATTGCGCCTCTTCCTCCTCCTGTCGGGGATTAGGCAGGGAGGAGTAGCGGGGATGAGCATAAAAGTGTGATCGAGGCCACTGTGTAAGTGTGCGCTTCGCTGAAAAAGCGATCCCGGAAGAGCGTCAAAGAAATGAAATGCAGTTTCGGAGGAAATTAATCATCGCTGAAATGATTACTTACGTAGAATAATATTTCTCACGTACAGCGGCTTTCCAGCAACACTATTAAGCCAGAGCAACTTTCCCCAAAGTTAATTAACTTCACCGTCATTATCTCTTTCTGAAACCAGTTTCAGCGCAACCGCGCGCCATGCAGACAAGCCAGTAACAGCGCGGCATCCAGCCATTTATGAAAAGTTCCACCAATGATGAGAATGTTTTGTGACAGAGTGCAAATTCAGAGCCTCCAAACCCAGACATAACTTGCAATAGTTCCTCTATTGGCCGAACTTATAGATATTAATTACGAAGCGCAAAAAAAATAAATTCTCTCGTTCCCCACAGTGAAGTGAAAACTATGTTGATTCCGTCCAAATTAAGTCGCCCGGTTCGTCTTGACCATACTGTGGTCCGCGAGCGCCTGCTGGCTAAACTTTCCGGTGCGCATAATTTCCGACTGGCGCTGGTTACGAGCCCTGCGGGTTATGGAAAAACAACGCTCATTTCGCAATGGGCGGCAGGTAAAAGCGATCTTGGCTGGTACTCCCTGGATGAAGGTGATAACCAGCAGGAGCGTTTTGCCAGCTATTTAATTGCCGCGATTCAGCAGGCAACCAACGGACACTGCGTCACCAGCGAGGTGATGGTGCAAAAGCGCCAGTACGCCAGCCTGTCCTCTCTGTTCTCCCAGCTGTTTATCGAACTGGCCGAATGGCATCGCCCGCTGTATGTGGTGATTGATGATTATCATCTGATCACCAACCCGGTTATTCACGAGTCCATGCGGTTCTTCCTGCGCCATCAGCCGGAAAACCTGACGCTGGTCGTCCTGTCGCGCAACCTTCCGCAGCTGGGCATTGCCAACCTGCGGGTGCGCGATCAGCTACTGGAAATTGGCAGTCAGCAGCTGGCCTTTACCCATCAGGAAGCGAAACAGTTCTTTGACTGCCGTCTGACTTCTCCGATTGAGGCGTCGGAAAGCAGCCGCCTGTGTGATGACGTTGCAGGCTGGGCCACGGCGCTTCAGCTGATTGCCCTTTCCGCGCGGCAAAACAATAGCCCAACGCACCAGTCCGCGCGCCGCCTGGCGGGCATCAACGCCAGCCACCTGTCGGATTATCTGGTGGATGAGGTACTCAACAGCGTAGACCTCACTACCCGCCATTTCCTGCTGAAAAGCTCCCTGCTACGTTCGATGAACGATGCGCTGATTGTGCGCGTCACCGGTATTGAAAACGGGCAGCTTCAGCTCGAAGAGATTGAACGTCAGGGTTTGTTCCTGACGCGAATGGACGATCCCGGCGAATGGTTTAGCTACCATCCGCTGTTTGGCAGCTTCCTGCGCCAGCGTTGCCAGTGGGAGATGGCCGCAGAGCTGCCAGAAATTCACCGCGCCGCCGCCGAAAGCTGGATGGCGCAAGGTTTCCCGAGCGAGGCTATCCACCATGCGCTGGCCGCCGGAGATGCCGGTATGCTGCGCGATATTCTGCTCAACCACGCGTGGGGACTGTTCAACCACAGCGAACTGACGCTGCTGGAAGAGTCGTTAAAAGCGCTGCCGTGGGAGAGCCTGCTGGAGAATCCGCGTCTGGTGCTGCTCCAGGCCTGGCTGATGCAGAGCCAGCATCGCTACAGCGAAGTGAACACCCTGCTGGCGCGCGCCGAGCAGGAGATGGAAAGCGAGATGGATGCCACCCTGCACGGCGAATTTAACGCCCTGCGTGCGCAGGTGGCGATTAACGACGGCGACCCGGAAGAAGCCGAACGGCTGGCGATGGTCGCGCTGGATGAGCTGCCGCTGGCGAATTTCTACAGCCGTATTGTGGCCACCTCGGTACACGGCGAAGTGCTGCACTGTAAGGGCGACCTCACGCGTTCGCTTTCGCTCATGCAGCAAACCGAACAGATGGCCCGCCGCCACGATGTCTGGCATTACGCCCTCTGGAGCCTGATCCAGCAAAGCGAGATTTTATTTGCTCAGGGGTTCCTGCAGGCCGCCTGGGAAAACCAGGAGAAAGCGTTCCAGCTGATCCGTGAACAGCATCTGGAACAGTTGCCGATGCACGAGTTCCTGTTGCGTATTCGCGCTCAGCTGCTCTGGGCATGGTCGCGTCTGGATGAAGCAGAAAGCTGCGCCCGCCAGGGCCTGAATGTGCTTTCGAGCTTCCAGCCGCAGCAGCAACTCCAGTGCCTGGCCCTGCTGGTGCAGTGCTCGCTGGCACGCGGCGACCTGGATAATGCCCGCAACCACCTTAACCGCCTGGAAAACCTGCTTGGCAACGGACAGTACCATAGCGACTGGGTCTCCAACGCCGATAAGGTCCGGGTGATTTACTGGCAGATGACCGGCGATAAAAAGTCCGCCGCCAACTGGCTGCGTCACACGCCTAAACCAGAATTTGCCAATAACCACTTCCTGCAAAGCCAGTGGCGCAATATTGCCCGCGTGCAGATCCTGCTGGGTGACTTCGAGCCTGCCGAAATCGTGCTGGAAGAGTTAAACGAAAACGCCCGTAGCCTGCGCCTGATGAGCGATTTAAACCGCAACCTGCTGCTGTTAAACCAGCTTTACTGGCAGGCGGGACGTAAAAACGATGCCCAGCGCGTGCTGCTGGAAGCGTTGCAGCTGGCGAACCGCACCGGGTTTATCAGCCACTTTGTGATTGAGGGTGAAGTGATGGCCCAGCAGTTGCGCCAGCTGATTCAGCTCAACACGCTGCCGGAACTCGATCAGCATCGCGCCCAGCGCATTCTGCGCGAGATCAACCAGCACCATCGCCACAAGTTTGCGCACTTCGATGAGAACTTTGTTGAACGTCTGCTGAACCATCCGGAAGTACCGGAGCTTATCCGCACCAGCCCGCTCACACAGCGTGAATGGCAGGTGCTGGGGCTGATCTATTCAGGCTACAGCAACGAGCAGATAGCCGGTGAGCTGGCGGTGGCGGCAACCACCATCAAAACGCACATTCGCAATCTGTATCAGAAGCTGGGCGTGGCGCACCGTCAGGACGCGGTGCAGCATGCGCAGCAGTTGTTGAAGATGATGGGGTACGGAGTTTAGTTTTGTGCGGCCTGATGCCCTCACCCCGGCCCTCTCCCACAGGGAGAGGGAGTACAATTTGTAGGTCGGGTAAGCGCAGCGCCACCCGACACAACCGCTAGCACAACTCCAGCTGCAAATTGTTATCCTTAATCACCTGCAACACGCCCGCCGGCGGCATCTCGTCGGTGTAGACCGCATTCACCATGCTAATGCTGCCCATGTTGACCATCGCATTGCGGCCAAATTTCGAGTGATCCACCACCAGCATCACGTGGCGCGAGTTCTCAATAATCGCGCGCTTGGTGCGCACCTCGTGGTAATCAAACTCCAGCAGCGAGCCGTCGGTGTCGATGCCGCTGATCCCCAGAATGCCGAAATCGAGGCGGAACTGAGAGATAAAATCGAGCGTCGCTTCGCCGATAATGCCCCCGTCGCGGCTGCGCAGTTCGCCGCCCGCGAGGATGATGCGGAAATCGTCTTTCTGCATCAACGTGTTGGCCACGTTCAGGTTGTTGGTCACCACGCGGAGGTTCTCATGGTTCAGCAGCGCATGGGCGACCGCTTCCGGCGTGGTGCCGATATCAATAAACAGCGTCGCGCCGTTCGGGATCTGGCTCGCCACTTTACGGGCGATACGCTCTTTCTCTGCCGTTTGCGTCGCCTTACGGTCATGCCATGAGGTGTTCACCGAGCTGGACGGCAGCGCCGCGCCGCCGTGATGGCGCAGAATACGGTTCTGATCGGCCAGGTCGTTGAGGTCACGACGGATGGTTTGCGGGCTGACGGCAAACTGCTCCACCAGCTCTTCAGTACTGACGTATCCCTGTTTTTTTACCAGTTCGATAATGGCGTCATGACGTTGTGTTTGTTTCATGAAATATCCCTGGGAATTATGTTCGTTTTCGCGCATGGAGCGTATCGGCCAGCGCCATCGCCAGCCCGACCGCCAGGCCGGTAACGTGCGCACCATTGGCGATAGACATACCAAACAGATCAAACCATCCGGCAATAAGCCATATTAACGCAAAGGTTATTAATCCACGTTGTAAATAGATGCCGCTTTCCGGGTCGCGCTCGCCTCTGAGCCAGGCGTAACCCATCAGGGCGTACACCACGCCGGATAACCCGCCAAACCACGGACCGCTGAATTTATGCTGCACATAGCCGCTTAACAGGGCGCTGATAAGGGTGATCACAATCAGCTTGCCGCTGCCGAGCCGCTTCTCCACTGCTCCGCCGAGATACCACCACCACAGCAGGTTAAAGAGGATATGCATCACCGAGAAGTGCATCAGCGCATGCGTGAAGTAGCGCCAGACGTCAAATTGCAGGGAGGGATCGTACGGCCATGCGAGGGCAATCATCACGCTCTGATCGCCCACCACGCTCATAATAATGAAGACGATGATGCAGGCTGCCATCAAAAGCAGCGTAAACGGTCCTGCGCGCTCGCGGAGGGTGGCGAGAAACGGAAAACGTTGATAGTGCAGGCCACTGTCGGTCTGGCCGGATTGCCAGCTTGCTGCCAGATAACGCGGGTCGCCCGGGTTTTCCAGGAAACGCGCCAGCTCGGCGTTCACGCGCCCAGCCTGGCTTTCGTCTGCCAGCCAGACATCCGTCTGTGTATGCTGCTGAATAGTCAGGATAATGCCCTGCGTCGCCATATAGTCGACAAACGCCTGGGCGACGCGCGGGTTGCTAAAAGAGGTGATCATCAACATGGGCAGCGGTCGCTTATTTCCACACAAAAGGGGACAGTATAGCGGGATCAGCGCTCAAACGCGTATTCAACTTCTGCCGGGAAATGACGATGCCATGCATCGAAGCCGCCATCGACGCTGTATACCGCGTCGTAACCCTGCTGGAGCAGATACTGCGCCGCGCCTTTACTGCTGTTGCCGTGATAGCACATCACCATCACCGGCGTGTCGAAGTCGTTATCGCGCATAAACGCGCCCAGCGTGTCGTTGGTGAGATGGAACGCGCCCGGCGTGTGGCCCATCGCAAAGCTCTGCGGATCGCGGATATCCACCAGCACCGCGGTTTTCTGGTGCATCTTCTGATGGGCTTCTTCTACGTTAATACATTCAAACTGATCCATGGTGTTCTCAACTTATATTCAGGTGTGGTGCGGTTTTCCCCTCACCCTACCCTCTCCCGGAGGGAGAAGGAAACGGATCACCCTCTCCCCGTGGGAGAGGGCTGGGGTGAGGGCATCAGACCGCACCATTTTACCCCGTAGTGTACGTCCTGGCGGCGGGTAAACGCCATTATGTTATCCATATCACTCTAAATTGTTTTTTTGATGTTACCAAAAGCGCGTTCCTTTGCTATTATGAGCGATATCGAACATTTTTGAGCTTTAACGAAAGTGCATGAGGGTGTTATGGAAACCAAAGATCTGATTGTGATAGGCGGGGGCATCAACGGTGCCGGTATTGCGGTTGATGCCGCAGGACGCGGTTTATCCGTGCTGATGCTGGAAGCTAACGATCTCGCCTGCGCGACGTCGTCCGCCAGCTCCAAGCTGATCCACGGAGGCCTGCGCTACCTGGAACACTACGAATTCCGCCTGGTCAGCGAAGCGCTGGCCGAACGCGAAGTGCTGCTGAAAATGGCTCCGCATCTGGCGATCCCGATGCGCTTCCGCCTGCCTCACCGCCCGCACCTGCGTCCGGCGTGGATGATCCGCATCGGCCTGTTCATGTACGATCATCTGGGTAAACGCACCAGCCTGCCGGGTTCGACCGGTTTGCGTTTTGGCTCAGAATCGGTCCTTAAGCCTGAAATCGTGCGCGGTTTCGAATATTCTGACTGCTGGGTGGACGATGCGCGTCTGGTGCTGGCTAACGCGCAGATGGTCGAGAAGAAAGGCGGCGAGGTGAAAACCCGTACCCGCGCGACCGCCGCGCGCCGCGAAAACGGCCTGTGGATTGTGGAAGCGGAAGACGTAGATACCGGTGAGAAGTTTAGCTGGAAAGCGCGCGGCCTGGTGAACGCCACCGGCCCGTGGGTGAAACAGTTCTTCGATGACGGTATGCACCTGCCTTCTCCGTACGGCATCCGCCTGATCAAGGGCAGCCACATTGTGGTGCCGCGCGTGCATACCCAGAAGCAGGCTTATATCCTGCAAAACGAAGACAAGCGCATCGTGTTTGTGATCCCGTGGATGGACGAGTTCTCCATCATCGGCACCACTGACGTGGAGTACAAGGGCGATCCGAAAAACGTTGAGATTGAAGAGAGCGAAGTCAGCTACCTGCTGAAAGTGTACAACGCACACTTTAAGAAACAGCTGGCGCGCGATGACGTGGTCTGGACCTACTCCGGCGTGCGTCCGCTGTGTGATGACGAGTCTGACTCACCGCAGGCCATCACCCGTGACTATACGCTTGATATTCATGACGTAGACGGTCAGGCGCCGCTGCTGTCGGTGTTTGGCGGTAAGCTTACCACCTACCGTAAACTGGCGGAGCATGCGCTGGAGAAACTGGCGCCGTATTACAAAGGCATCGGCCCGGCGTGGACGAAAGGCGCCGTGCTGCCTGGCGGCGATATCGGCAATAACCGCGACGATTACGCCGCGAAGCTGCGTCGCCGCTTCCCGTTCATTACCGAAGGAATGGCGCGCCACTACGCCCGCACCTACGGCAGCAATACCGAACTGTTCCTCGGCGACGCAAAAGAGATTGCCGATCTGGGCGAGCATTTTGGCCATGAGCTGTACGAAGCGGAACTGCGCTACTTGGTGGAACACGAATGGGTGCGCCGTCTGGACGATGCCATCTGGCGTCGTACTAAAGAAGGGATGTGGCTGAATGCCGAGCAGCAGTCTCGCGTGGCGCAGTGGTTGCAACAACATGCGGGAAAGCGTGAATTGTCACTGGCGTCCTGAGGGTGACAAAAAATGCCCGGTGGCGCTGCGCTTACCGGGCCTACAGGATCGAGTAGGCCGGGTAAGGCGGAGCCGCCACCCGGCTTTGTTTTACAACCTCACCGGATCAATATGCCAGATATTCTCGGCATACTCTTTGATGGTCCTGTCTGACGAGAAGTATCCCATGTTGGCGATGTTATGCATCGCGGCGCTGGTCCACTTCTCCTGCTGACGGTACAGTTCGTCCACCTTATCCTGACAATCCACGTAGCTGCGGTAATCCGCCAG
This sequence comes from Enterobacter cloacae complex sp.6700776, assembly GCF_048284255.1. Taxonomy (NCBI): domain Bacteria; kingdom Pseudomonadati; phylum Pseudomonadota; class Gammaproteobacteria; order Enterobacterales; family Enterobacteriaceae; genus Enterobacter; species Enterobacter cloacae complex sp.6700776. Next base: position 24,218 of record NZ_JBLVYK010000012.1, read on the forward strand.
CACCTGATAGTGATCGCCAAAGTTAATCAGCGAGTCCACCAGGTCACGATAGCGCCCAGGCTCCTCAGGGTTAAACACCCCGGTGGCGATTTGCGTCAGCACCTGGCGTAACTCTTCATCCTCTTCATAATACTCACGCGGCGAGTAGCCCTGCTTGCGAAGCGCCTCCACCTCTTCCGCCGTATTCCCGAAGATAAAGATATTCTCCGCGCCCACATGCTCCAGCATTTCGACATTTGCGCCGTCCAGCGTGCCGATGGTCAGCGCGCCGTTCAGGGCAAACTTCATGTTGCTGGTGCCGGATGCTTCCGTCCCCGCCGTGGAAATCTGCTCTGAGAGATCCGCCGCCGGAATAATCAGCTGCGCCAGGCTTACGCTGTAGTTCGGGATAAACACCACTTTCAGCTTGTCACCAATGTCCGGATCCTGGTTCACTACCTTCGCCACATCGTTGATAAGATGAATGATGTGCTTCGCCATGTAGTACGCGGAGGCCGCCTTACCGGCAAAAATTTTCACGCGCGGCACCCACTCCGCCGTCGGGTCAGCCTTAATGCGGTTGTAGTGAGTGATGACGTGCAGGACGTTCATCAGCTGACGCTTGTACTCGTGGATACGTTTGATCTGCACGTCGAACAGCGCTTTCGGGTTCGCCACCACGTTGAGATGCATCGCCAGCCAGACTGACAGCCGTTTCTTGTTCAGCAGCTTGGCTTCCCGTACGGCTTTGTTCACCGTCGGAAAATCAATGTGTTGCTCAAGCTCGCTCAGCTGGCTCAAATCGGTGCGCCAGGTGCGGCCGATATTTTCGTCCAGCACGTCAGACAGCGGCTGGTTCGCCAGCGCCAGCCAGCGGCGCGGGGTGACGCCGTTGGTCACGTTGCAGAAACGCGTCGGGAAGATCTTCGCAAAGTCTGCAAACAGCGACTGCACCATCAGGTTCGAATGCAGCTCTGAAACCCCGTTAACCTTATGGCTGATCACCACCGCCAGCCAGGCCATGCGTACGCGACGCCCGTTGGATTCATCAATGATCGAGGCGCGGCTCAGCAGACCGGTATCGTTCGGGTACTGCTCCTGCAAGGTCTTGAGGAAGTAGTCGTTGATCTCGAAGATGATTTGCAGGTGGCGCGGCAGAATTTTGCCGAGCATATCCACAGGCCACGTCTCCAGCGCTTCACTCATCAGCGTATGGTTGGTGTACGAGAACACCTGGCAGGTTACTTCAAACGCGTCATCCCAGCTGAACTTATGCTCGTCAATCAGCAGGCGCATCAGCTCAGGGATCGACAGCACCGGATGGGTATCGTTGAGGTGAATAGCGGTTTTTTCCGCCAGATTCGCATAGGTTTTGTGCAGCTGATAGTGACGGCTAAGGATATCCTGAATCGTTGCCGAGACGAGGAAATACTCCTGACGCAGACGCAGCTCGCGGCCCGAGTAGGTCGAGTCATCCGGATACAGGACGCGGGACACGTTCTCAGAGTGGTTTTTATCTTCCACCGCCGCGAAGTAGTCGCCCTGATTGAATTTACCGAGGTTGATTTCGCTACTGGCCTGCGCGTTCCACAGACGCAGCGTGTTGGTCGCATCGGTGTCGTAGCCGGGGATAATCTGGTCATAGGCCACGGCGAGGATCTCTTCGGTTTCCACCCAGCGGGATTTTTTCCCTTCCTGCTGAATACGCCCGCCAAAACGCACCTTGTAGCGCGTGTTGTGGCGCTTGAACTCCCACGGGTTACCGTACTCCAGCCAGTAGTCCGGCGACTCTTTCTGACGGCCATCAACGATGTTCTGCTTGAACATGCCGTAGTCGTAGCGAATACCGTACCCGCGTCCCGGCAGCGCCAGCGTCGCCAGTGAATCGAGGAAGCAGGCGGCAAGACGCCCGAGACCACCGTTACCCAGCCCCGGGTCGTTCTCTTCGTCAATCAGCTCTTCTAAGTCCAGCCCCATCTCTTCCAGTGCGTTTTTGACGTCGTCATAAATCCCGAGCGATAACAGCGCATTGGAGAGGGTGCGACCAATCAAAAACTCCATCGACAGGTAATACACCTGTCGCGTCTCCTGCGAGAGCTGGGCGCGGTTGGAGCGCAGCCAGCGTTCGACCATACGGTCACGCACCGCAAACAGCGTGGCGTTTAGCCACTCATGTTTGTTGGCAATAACGGGATCTTTCCCAATAGTAAACATCAGCTTATAGGCGATGGAGTGTTTCAACGCCTCAACGCTGAGCGTGGGGGAAGAGTAGCTAAATGGAGCATTCATATCAGTAACTTCGCCTCGTTACATCAAGCGTTGATAAAGGTCGCGGTAGGACTGCGCCGCAACGTGCCAGCCAAAGTCCATGGACATCGCCTGACGTTGTACGTAACGCCACAGGGATGGACGGGACCACAAGACGAAAGCACGCCGGATCGCCCGAAGCAGCGACCAGGCATTACTGTCCTCGAAAACAAATCCGCTGGCGATACCATCCGCCAGGTTTTCCAGGGAGCTGTCAGACACCGTATCCGCCAGCCCGCCCGTGCGGCGTACCAGCGGCAGCGTGCCGTATTTCAGACCATAGAGCTGCGTCAGCCCGCAGGGCTCGAAACGGCTCGGCACCAGAATCACGTCCGCGCCGCCCATGATGCGGTGCGAGAACGCTTCGTGATAGCCAATCTGCACGCCCACCTGCCCCGGATGTTCCGCCGCGGCCGCGAGGAAACCTTCCTGCAATACCGGGTCGCCCGCGCCGAGCAGCGCCAGCTGCCCACCCTGCTCCAGTAATCCCGGCAGCGCTTCCAGCACCAGATCCAGCCCTTTCTGGCTGGTCAGGCGGCTGACCACCGCAAACAGCGGTACCTTGTCGTTGACCTTCAGCCCCATCGCAATCTGTAGCTGACGCTTGTTCTCCGCTTTGTCCTCCACGGAGTCGCGACCATAGCGCGCTGCCAGCAGGAGGTCCGTTTCCGGATTCCAGATCTGTTCATCCACGCCGTTCAGAATGCCCGACAGACGACCTTCACGGTGGCGCTGTTGCAGCAGCCCTTCCATACCGTAACCGAACTCCGGCTGGGTAATTTCCCGCGCGTAGGTTGGGCTGACCGCCGTGATGTGGTCGGCGTAGTACAGACCGGCCTTCAGGAACGAAATCTGTCCGTTAAACTCCAGTCCGTGCATGTTAAAGAACGACCATGGCAGATCGATGTCATTCATATGATGCGCGTAATACATGCCCTGATACGCCAGGTTGTGCACCGTAAACACCGATTTCGCCGGGTGTCCTTTCGCCGCCAGATACGCAGGAGCCAGCCCCGCATGCCAGTCGTGCGCGTGCACCACGTTCGGACGCCAGAACGGATCCAGCCCGACGGCCATCTCCGCCCCCACCCAGCCGAGCAGGGCAAAGCGCAGCACGTTATCGGTATAGGCGTACAGGTTGGTATCGTGATACGGGCTGCCGGGTCGGTCGTATAAATGCGGCGCATCAATCAGGTAAATCCCTACGCCATTGTAATGTCCAAACAGCAGGGTGATACGTCCCGCGAAGGTCTCGCGGCGGGTAACAACCTTCGCATCGGGAATACCACGCCGGATATCCGGAAAAGCGGGTAACAACACGCGGGTATCCACCCCTCCGGCAATTTGCGCCGCCGGTAATGCACCAAGAACATCCGCCAGTCCGCCCGTTTTTAACAACGGGAACATCTCAGAACATACGTGTAAAACCTGCATCATCGCTCCTGTTTGATTTGCAGCTTCCGCAACATTTCCCGTGTTACTAACACGATCCCCTCTTCCGATCGGTAGAAACGACGTGCATCTTCTTCCGCGTTTTCCCCAATCACCATCCCTTCGGGAATGACGCAGGCACGGTCGATAACGCAGCGACGCAGACGACATGAGCGCCCTACCCAGACATCCGGCAGCAGGACTGCCGAATCGATATTACAGAATGAGTTTATACGCACGCGCGGGAACAGCACGGACTGCACCACCACCGAACCGGAGATAATGCACCCGCCAGAGACCAGCGAGTTCAGCGTCATACCGTGGCTGCCGGAGCGATCCTGGACGAACTTCGCCGGCGGCAGCGATTCCATATGGGTGCGAATCGGCCAGTTCTGGTCGTACATATCCAGTTCAGGCGTCACGGACGCCAGATCGAGGTTGGCTTTCCAGTAGGCTTCCAGCGTGCCGACGTCGCGCCAGTAAGGTTCCGCATTCGGATCGGACTGCACGCAGGACAACGGGAAAGGATGTGCATACGCCATGCCAGCTTTGGTAATTTTCGGGATGATGTCTTTACCGAAGTCGTGGCTGGAGTTTTCGTCTTTGTCGTCTTCTTCCAGCAGCTCATAAAGATAATCGGCATCAAAGACATAGATCCCCATGCTGGCGAGCGATTTGGTGTCGTCTCCCGGCATGGTTGGCGGATTCGCCGGTTTTTCGACAAAGTCGATAATCTTGTCGTCGCCATCTACATGCATCACGCCAAACGCGGTTGCTTCTGCAACAGGCACCGGCAGACACGCCACGGTGCAGCGCGCACCTTTTTCGACGTGGTCGATCAGCATGTGGGAGTAATCTTGCTTGTAGATGTGGTCCCCGGCGAGGATAACGATGTATTCCGCGTTGTAGCGGCGAATGATGTCGAGGTTCTGGGTCACGGCATCCGCCGTGCCGCGGTACCAGTTCTCCCCGTGAACGCGCTGCTGCGCCGGGAGCAGATCGACAAACTCGTTCATCTCTTCGCTGAAGAATGACCAGCCGCGCTGAATGTGCTGCACCAGCGTGTGCGACTGATACTGGGTAATGACGCCAATACGGCGAATGCCTGAGTTCAGGCAGTTGGAGAGTGCAAAATCGATAATACGGAACTTACCACCAAAGTGAACGGCCGGTTTGGCGCGCTTGATGGTCAAATCTTTCAGACGGGTACCACGCCCGCCCGCGAGGATCAGGGCAACTGTTTTTAATGGTAGCTGGCGCGCCAACATTAACGGATCGTTCTTCTCTAATCTAACCATGACTAACTCCTTTTTTATCATCTTTGGAATACGCACACTCCGTGCGCAGGCCCGTGCCAGACAGCCATAACAACCGGATTATCCGCTCCGGCAAAGGGAGGAATGGCTCGCCATTCCCCGTCAGGTAAAACAATCTCTGCGACGTCATCCGTCGCGTTCAGCGTCACCAGCCACGCATCCGAAAGCAGGATTTGCAGACAGGGTATGCCGTGTTGCCACTCTTGCGCGCTTAACGGTTGCGCGTCTTTATTCAGCCAGCGAACGTTGCCGTCGCCCTCTTCCCACCAGCAGTCGGCGGTGAGCGCGGGGATGTGCTGGCGAAGATGGATCAGCGCCGCGGTGAAATGGGTCAACCCGCTGTTCGCTTCTTCCCAGTTGAGCCAGGTCAGGGTGTTGTCCTGGCAATAGGCGTTGTTGTTGCCGTGCTGGCTGTGACCGTGCTCATCGCCCGCCAGCAGCATCGGCGTGCCCTGCGACAACAAAAGCGTCGTCAGCAGCGCATGAACGCTGGCGCGTCGCCGCTCGATCACATCCAGACTTCCGCCTAACCCTTCTATACCATGGTTAAAGCTATGGTTGTTGTTAGTCCCATCGCGATTCTCTTCGCCGTTTGCCTCATTGTGTTTCTGATTGAAACAAACGCAGTCGCGCAGCGTAAAACCGTCGTGCGCCGTCACCAGATTAATGGTGGCCGACGGACGTTTGCCGTCACGCTTAAAGAGATCGCTGGAGCCGGCAAAGCGACCGGCAAACTCCCCCAGCGACAGATCGCGCGTCAGCCAGAAGCGGCGGACGGCATCGCGGAAGTGGTCGTTCCACTCGGCAAACAGCGGCGGGAAGTTCCCCACCTGATAACCGCCCTCGCCGATGTCCCAGGGCTCCGCAATCAGCTTCACCTTTGAAAGCACCGGACAGTTTTTGATGGCCTCAAACAGCGGCGCCTGCTGGCTGAACGCCGGGGTGCGCCCCATTACCGGCGCCAGGTCGAAACGAAAACCGTCCACGTGGAACGTCTCAACCCAGTATTTCAGGCACGCGTACGCGTAATGCGTAACGGCCGGATGACTGAGGTTGAGGGTGTTACCGCACCCGGTCCAGTTCTCGTAATCGCCGTCGTCCCTGATCCAATAATAGCTACGGTTATCGATTCCGCGCTGTGAGAGCGTCGGGCCATCAAGATCGCTTTCTGCACTGTGGTTCAACACCACGTCCAGAATGACCTCGATACCCGCCGCGTGAAGCGCCTTCACCGCATCGCGAAACTCATCCCGCGCCTTCTCCGGATGCACCGCGTAGCGCGGGTCGAGGGCGAACATCGCCAGCGGGTTGTAGCCCCAGTAGTTGCTTAACCCAAGACGCTGCAGCCGCGGCTCGCTGGCAAAATGCGCCACGGGCAACAGCTCCAGGGCGGTGATCCCTAAGTGCTTCAGGTACGCGACCATCGTCGGATGCCCAAGCGCTTTGTAGGTGCCGCGCATCTCTTTGGGGATTGACGGATGCAGATACGTCAGCCCTTTGACGTGGGCTTCATAAATAACGGTGTTGCCCCACGGCGTGCGCGGCGGGGCATCGTCTTCCCAGTCGTAGAGATCGTGTACCACCACGCTTTTGGGCGCGACGGGTGCGCTGTCGCGGTGGTCTGGTTCGCCGTAGCCAACGTGGAACAGCGGGTCGTCTTTAAACTCGCCGTCCACGCGGTGCGCACATGGGTCAATCAGCAGCTTCGCCGGGTTAAACCAGTGCCCCTGAGAGGGCTCCCAGGGGCCGTGAACGCGAAAACCGTAGTGCATCCCCGACCGTCCTCCGGGCAGGTAGCCATGCCAGGTATCCCCCGTGCGCGCCGGTAAATCGTAACGGTGTTCGTTACCTTCCCCGTCAAACACACAGAGTTCCACCCGCTCAGCGTGGGCAGAAAAGAGCGTAAAGTTCACCCCCTTTCCGTCAAAACTCGCCCCGAGCGGTTCGGGTTTACCTGCCGAGAGCTGCGTCATTCTCCCTCCCGCACCAGCCAGATTGTGCTCAGCGGCGGCAGCGTCAGGCCAAGGGAGTTCGGACGACCGTGGCTTTCGATGGCGTCGCTCTGTACCAGGCCACCGTTACCGGCGTTGCTGCCGTGGTAGTGCATGGAGTCGGTGTTAAGGATTTCGCGCCATTTGCCCGGCTGGTTTATGCCGAAGCGGTAGTGTTCGCGCGGTATCGGCGTGAAGTTGCTGGCGACGATGATCTCGTTACCGGCTTTATCACGTCGTACAAAGACAAACACCGAGCGCTCGTGGTCGTCCACCACCAGCCACTCAAAGCCGTACGGATCGAAGTCCAGCTCGTGCAGCGCTTTGTGGTGACGATAGGTCAGGTTCAGGTCGCGAACCAGACGCTGCACGCCGTGGTGCCAGTTGTCCGCGCCTTCCAGCAGATGCCAGTCAAGGCTGGTGTCGTGGTTCCATTCGCGCCCTTGCGCAAATTCGTTGCCCATAAACAGCAGCTTTTTGCCCGGGAAGGCGAACATCCAGCCGTAATAGGCGCGCAGGTTGGCAAACTTCTGCCACGCGTCCCCCGGCATGCGGTCGAGAACGGATTTCTTGCCGTGTACCACTTCATCGTGCGACAGCGGCAGCATGAAGTTTTCGGTGTAGTTGTAGAGTAGCCCGAAGGTGAGCTTATCGTGGTGATACTGACGATAAACCGGGTCAAGCTTCATGTAGTCGAGCGTGTCGTGCATCCAGCCGAGGTTCCACTTGTACCAGAAGCCCAGGCCGCCCATTGCCGGTGGACGGGAAACGCCCGGGAAGTCTGTTGACTCTTCCGCCATGGTCACGGCGCCTTCCACCTGCTCGCCGATGATGCGGTTGGTGTTGCGCAGAAACTCAATCGCTTCGAGGTTTTCACGCCCGCCATACTCGTTTGGGATCCACTCACCCTCTTTGCGGCTGTAGTCGCGGTAGATCATCGACGCCACCGCATCGACGCGCAGGGCATCAATGCCGAAACGTTCGATCCAGTACAGCGCGTTCCCGACCAGGTAGTTTGACACTTCACGGCGACCGTAGTTGTAGATCAGCGTGTTCCAGTCCTGGTGATAGCCTTCGCGCGGATCGCTGTGCTCGTACAACTTCGTACCGTCAAACTCTGCCAGCGCAAAATCATCCGACGGGAAGTGGCCCGGCACCCAGTCGAGGATCACGTTCAGTCCGGCGGCGTGCGCGGCATCAATGAAATAGCGGAAGTCATCGCGCGTGCCGAAGCGGCGCGTAGGCGCATATAGCCCGGTCGGCTGATAGCCCCAGCTACCGTCGAACGGGTGTTCGTTGATTGGCAGCAGCTCCAGATGGGTAAAGCCCATCCATTTGGCGTACGGCACCAGCTGGTCCGCCAGCTCGCGATAGCTCAGCCAGAAGTTGTTATCGGTGTGGCGACGCCAGGAGCCGAGATGCACTTCATAGACGGAGATCGGCGCATCAAAGCGGTTGGCCTGCTTGCGCTCCTCGCTCTGGACAACCTTCTCCGGCAGGCCGCAAATCAGCGAGGCGGTATTCGGGCGCAGTTCGGCCTCAAAGGCGTACGGGTCGGATTTAATACGCAGCTTGCCGTTGGCATCGATCATCTCGAATTTGTAGAGCTGACCGTTGTGCGCGCCGGGGATAAACAGCTCCCAGATGCCGGTTTCCCGGCGCAGGCGCATGGGGTGACGACGACCGTCCCAGTAGTTGAACTGCCCGACGACGGAGACGCGCTGGGCGTTTGGCGCCCATACGGCAAAGCGCGTGCCGGTGATACCGTCCATGGTATCCGCATGGGCACCCAGCGTTTCGTAGGGGCGTAAATGGGTCCCTTCGGACAGCAGCCAGGCGTCCATCTCTTTTAAGAGCGGGCCGAAGCTATAGGGATCATCAATCAGGTTTTGCTGACCGTGCCAGATAACGGCAAGCTGATAACGAAAAGGATTTTTACGGCGGGGCATGACGCCCGAGAAGAAGCCACGCGAGTCGAGGCATTCCAGATTACCCACCTTGCGGCCGGTTTTGGGTTCGATAACCCACACTTCTGTTGCATCCGGTAACAGCGCCCGAACTTCCAGTCCGGCCTCTGTACGGTGCATCCCTAGCACAGAAAAGGGGTCGGCAAAGTGACCCGCAATAAGCGCATTAATCACGTCTCTCGAAATACGATCGGACATGGTATTCATCCTGTTTTTTTATGTCGCCCTTTTTACGCGCTCCGGGACGACTTTTAATGTGACCTAAACGGTGCAGTTAATCCTCTCTGCTCCGCCCTACCCTCAGGTGAGAAATAAATCTTCCTTAAAGCATAGCCAACGTCGTGGGCCCTCCTGATAAAAAATAAGACATCTGCGTTTTACTCCATGTAGTACGCAAAAAAAGGGGGTGACATTCACCCCCGGTGTTTAACAAATTATTACGCCAGCTGGCGCAGCATGCGGCGCAGCGGCTCGGCGGCACCCCACAGAAGCTGGTCGCCAACGGTGAACGCGGAGAGGTACTCCGGCCCCATGTTCAGCTTGCGCAGGCGGCCAACCGGGGTGGTCAGCGTGCCGGTAACGGCTGCCGGGGTCAGTTCGCGCATGGTGATATCGCGATCGTTTGGCACCACTTTCGCCCACGGGTTGTGCGCGGCCAGCAGCTCTTCCACGGTCGGAATAGACACATCTTTTTTCAGTTTAATGGTGAAAGCCTGGCTGTGACAGCGCAGCGCGCCGATACGCACGCACAGACCGTCAACCGGAATGGTGTTCGCGGTGGCGAGGATTTTGTTGGTCTCAGCCTGGCCCTTCCACTCTTCGCGGGTCTGGCCGTTATCCAGCTGTTTGTCGATCCACGGGATCAGGCCGCCGGCCAGCGGTACGCCAAAGTTATCCATCGGCAATTCGCCACTGCGGGTGAGCTGAGTGACTTTACGCTCGATATCGAGGATCGCGGACGCCGGGTTTGCCAGCTCGGTCGCGACGCTCTGGTGCAGCTGGCCCATCTGGGTCAGCAGCTCGCGCATATGACGCGCGCCGCCGCCGGACGCCGCCTGGTAGGTCGCTACGGAGACCCACTCCACCAGATCCTGTGCGAACAGGCCGCCGAGGGACATCAGCATCAGGCTGACGGTGCAGTTACCGCCAACAAACGTTTTCACGCCGTTGTTCAGGCCGTCGGTGATGACATCCTGGTTAACCGGGTCGAGAATGATGATGGCATCGTCTTTCATACGCAGCGAAGAGGCCGCGTCAATCCAGTAGCCCTGCCAGCCGCTTTCACGCAGCTTCGGATAAATTTCGTTGGTATAATCGCCGCCCTGGCAGGTCACAATAATGTCGAGTGCCTTCAGCGCTTCCAGATCGTAAGCATCCTGCAACGTGCCTGTGGTACCACCAAAGGACGGTGCAGCCTGGCCGAGCTGGGAAGTGGAGAAGAAGACCGGGCGGATGGCGTCGAAATCGCGCTCTTCAACCATGCGTTGCATGAGTACAGAGCCGACCATACCGCGCCAGCCGATAAAACCAACGTTTTTCATAGCATTTTTTTCCTGCAAGGGGTGTGTGCTGATTGTGCAAGCCAGTATTGAACTGGGATATGCTTCACATTACAAAATGCTGCCAAAGTCGCAAGCGAAATTAATCGATGATTGCCCGGCAATCAGTAAAAGTGCTAATCATCGCAATGACCACAATAAGTATCAGGGATAATTTAAGATGAGTGAAATCATTTCCGCAGCGGTTTTATTGATCCTGATTATGGATCCGCTCGGTAATCTGCCGATCTTCATGTCGGTGCTGAAGCACACCGAGCCGAAGCGCCGTCGGGCGATCATGATCCGCGAGCTGCTCATCGCCCTGCTGGTGATGTTTATCTTCCTGTTCGCCGGTGAAAAAATCCTCGCTTTCCTGAACTTACGTGCCGAAACGGTCTCCATTTCCGGCGGGATCATTTTGTTCCTGATTGCCATAAAGATGATTTTCCCGAGCGCGGAAGGCAGCAGCAGCGGCCTGCCTGCGGGTGAAGAACCGTTTATCGTGCCGCTGGCGATTCCGCTGGTCGCCGGGCCAACGATTCTGGCAACGCTGATGCTGTTGTCGCATCAGTATCCGAATCAGATGAGCCATCTGGTCATTGCCCTGCTGATCGCCTGGGGCGGGACATTTATTATCCTGTTGCAGTCGTCGCTGTTCCTGCGCCTGCTGGGCGAGAAAGGGGTGAACGCCCTTGAGCGCCTGATGGGGCTGATTCTGGTGATGATGGCGACGCAGATGTTCCTGGATGGGATCCGGGCATGGATGAAAGGGTGAAGATGTAAAAAAGCCGGGTGGCGCTTACGCTTACCCGGCCTACGGGACCTGATTTTTTTGTAGGTCGGGTAAGGCGAAGCCGCCACCCGACAAAATACGGTCTCGTTAGCTCAGCAGCGTAAACGCAATCATCCCGACAACCGCACCCGTCGTGCCAAGGATGGTTTCCATCAGCGTCCAGGTTTTCAGGGTTTGCGCTTCGGTTGCGCCGGTAAATTTACCGAACAGCCAGAAGCCTGCGTCGTTCACGTGAGATACCACAATCGAGCCGCCCGCGATACAGATAGAGAGCGCCGCCATCTGCGCGCCGGAGTAGTTCAGCTGTTCAATCACCGGCATCACCAGCCCCACCGCGGTTAAGCACGCCACGGTCGCGGAGCCCTGAATGATACGCACCGCCGCGGCCAGCACGAAGCAGGTGACCGCAATCGGCAGGCCCATTCCGGTCAGCGCTTCGCCCAGCGCCGGACCCACACCGGAATCCACCAGCACCTGCTTGAACACGCCGCCCGCCCCGATCACCAGCAGAATAATCCCCGCAGGTTGTAGCGCGGCACCGCATATCTCCATCACGCGATCTTTTGGCATGCCCTGACGCATCGCCAGGCCGTAAATCGCGACCAGACACGCCACCAGGATCGCAGTGAACGGATGACCAATAAATTCGAACCATTCGTAAGCGGTTGACCCCACCGGCACAAAACGCGCAGCGATGGTTTTCAGGCCCACCAGCACCAGCGGCAGCAGGATCAGCGACAGACTGAAGCCGAAGGACGGCATTTTGCCCTCGCCCAGGTGCGGCTCGGAGATGTCATCCGGAATGTGCAGCTCAACGTAACGGCTAATGAAGTTGCCCCACAGCGGACCGGCGATAATCATCCCCGGGATCGCCGCACACAGGCCAATCAGGATCATCCAGCCAAAGTCAGCATGCATCTGGGAAGCCAGCAGCATCGGCGCAGGCCCCGGCAGCAGAAACGCCGCCGCCGCCGCCACGCCCGCAAACAGCGGAATGACCAGCTTCACGAGGTTCGTACCGGTATGGCGTGCCATGGAGAACGCCACGCTAATCAGCAGCACCACCGCCACTTCAAAGAACAGCGGCAGCGCGCAAATCAGACCAGCCAGACCAATCGCGTAGTGCGCACGGCTGTGTCCGAAGGATTTCAGCATCTTGACGGCAATCTGATCGACCGCGCCCGTCTCGTGCAAAATCTTGCCAAACATCGCGCCGAGCGCGACTACGATGGCCAGGAAGCCGAGCGTGCCGCCCATCCCTTTTTCCATCGTCGCCGCAATTTTGTCGAGCGGCATTCCGGAAAAGAGACCGGCACCAATAGAAACCACCATCAAAGCAACGAAGGCGTGCATACGTGCCTTCATCACTAAAAACAGCAGCAGCAATACGGAACCCACTGCTGTCAAAACTAGCGTTAATGTACTCAAAACTTACTGCCTTTTATTAATAACCTCGATGGTGCTGGCAACAACACCTTCCAGCGGCTGATCGATATCAACCACTAAGACATCCTGTTCGTCAGCCCCAGGCTCCTGCAACGCTTCGAACTGCGTTACCAGCATCTGGGTTTTGAAGAAGTGGCCTTTACGCGCCTTCAGGCGACTTTCAATTACCCCGAAATCGCCTTTCAGGTAGATGAAAGAGAGGTTCGGGTTGCCATCGCGCAGCAGGTCGCGATAGGTTTTTTTCAGCGCGGAACAGACTATCAGGGAGACTTTATTGGTGCGCTGCATCGCGAACGCGGCATCATTCAGCGCCTGCAACCAGGGTTTGCGGTCGTCGTCATTCAGCGGCTCGCCGGAAGCCATTTTCATGATGTTGCTGCGCGGATGGAGGAAGTCACCATCAAGAAACGCAGCCTGGAGTTGATGCGCCACTTCGCTCGCCACGGCAGATTTACCGCTACCGGACACGCCCATCAGGACGTAAACGTGGTGATCGTGATTAGTCGTGCTCAAAGGGTGTCCCTCAGTCAATTGTTACGGGTAACAGTTATCGGTAACATTGTCCTGCCGGGGCATAAGAGAAGCAATATCCAAACGTGCGCGAAGTGAATAAGTGTGAGCTACTTCAAATTTGTCGGATTAAATAGATCCACCCGGTGACAAGGTGAAACCTAAATCTAACATTTTAGGGGTAACTGCCTCACCACGAATGCGCGCCAGCAGGCGTTCTGCACCAATGCGGCCCATGCGTTCACGCGGGGTCAGGACGCTTGCCAGACGCGGCTCCATCACCTGGCCAATGTCGTGGCCGTGGAAGCCGGCAATCGCCATATCATCCGGGATTTTTAAACCCAGACGCTGACACTCAAACGCGGCGCCGACCGCAAGGTCATCGTTGGTACAGAAAATACCGTCCAGTTGCGGATACTCGCGTCGCGCCTGACGCATCAGCTCAATACCCGACGTATAAGAGGAAGATTGCTCCACCATCACGCTGTACGGGGTTAAACCGGCGTCGAGCATCGCCTGCTCGTATCCCTTCTGTTTGATGATAGTACGTTCATCCAGACGCGCACCCAGATAGGCCACATGGCGATGACCGCGGGCGATGATCGCCGCCGTCATCTGACGCGCCGCTTCAAAGTTATCGAACCCCACGGCGATGTCGAGGCACGGCGACTGGCTGTCCATCAACTCCACCACCGGAATGCCTGCCACTTCAATCATTTTCAGCGTGCGCGGGGTGTGAGTACGTTCCGTTAAAATCAGGCCGTCGATGTTCCAGGAAAGCATCGATTCAAGACGTTCCTCTTCCAGTTCCGGCTTGTACCCATAGTGGGCGAGCATGGTCTGATAACCAAAGGCATCGGTCACGCTTTCGATGCCACGCAGCACTTCAGCGAAAACCTGGTTGGTTAAGGAAGGAAGCAGGACGCCCACCGCACGGCTGGTCGCATTAGAGAGAATATCGGGCGCGCGGTTGGGGATATAACCCAGTTCATCAAGGGCGGCGGCAATCTTGCCACGCAACGCCACGGAAACCTGCTCCGGGTTACGTAAAAAACGGCTGACCGTCATTTTGGTCACACCGACGCGATCGGCGACATCCTGAAGTACGGGGCGTTTCTTTTTCATCGTCCTGAGAAATCTTGAAGTGAGAGATTTGCTCAGTTTATCACGGACAAAGCTCAACCTTCCCCGTTTAAAGGGAAGGTTGAGAAATTATTTAGACCGGCGGCAGATCAAACAGCAGAATTTCACTTTCGCTGTCGGCATGCACGGAGAGCGCCTGCTCATCCCAGACTGCCAGGCCATCGGCGGTGGTGGCTTTGGTGCCGTTGATGGACACCTCGCCTTTCACCACCTGGATCCACACGCGGCGGTTGGCGGCGATCTGGTGCACAGACTGCTCATCTTTCGCCAGCGCCCAGCGGTACAGCTCCATATCCTGATGCACTTTCAGGGAACCTTCACGCGCATCCGGGGAGAGCACCAGCTGTTTACCCTGTTTCGCATCGAAGCGGCGCTGTTCGTAGCGTGGCGTGATGCCGGTCTCTTCTGGAATGATCCAGATTTGATACAGGTGCAGTTTTTCCGTTTTGCTCGGGTTGTACTCAGAGTGACGCACCCCGGTCCCCGCGCTCATAATCTGGAACTCGCCCGCCGGAACCTGCTCTTTATTGCCCATGCTGTCCTGGTGCTCAACCGCCCCTTCCAGCACATAGGTCAGGATTTCCATGTCCTTGTGCGGGTGGGTACCGAAGCCCTGGCCTGCATCAATCACGTCGTCGTTAATGACGCGCAGCGCGGAGAAGCCCATGAAGTTCGGGTCGTAGTAGTCGGCAAACGAGAATGAATGCCATGAGTCCAGCCAGCCATGATTCGCGTGACCACGTTCGTTTGCTTTGCGTAAGTAGATCATTGTTTTCACCCTCAGTTCGTTTCGATGGAGTAAGTGTGGACGCAAACGCTCAGGGATCATAGAGGGTGAAAATTGACTCCTCTGTTCAAAAATTTAGAACAAGCACAAAGGAGCCATTTTTGCTTATCTGGCGAGGGTTACCGTGGCAGGGGAAGCCTGTTCGAAGGCCCGTTCAAGGATTTCCAGGTTCGTCAGAACGTCAGATTCATTGACGTAATTCGGCGTGCCGCTGGAGAGGGTTTCATACAGCGCATCGTAGACGCGTCCATAATCGCCCGTTTCCGGCTTCAGCTCTTCCCTGACCGTCAGGCCCTCGTCGTTCACGTACTCCAGCACGCCCACGGAATCATCTGCCGCAAAGCCCGGTTCGCCCGGCATGATGTTGGCCTTCAGGCTGGTCTCCTGCTGGTCAATGCCGTACTTGATAAAGGAGCCTTTCTTGCCGTGAACGATAAATTTCGGGTAGTCGATTTTCACCAGATGACTGGTTTTGACTATGGCTTTCAGGTCGCCGTAGAACAGCTGTGCTTCGAAGGTATCGTCCGGATTGGCCTTATTGCGCAGGCTGCGGATGTCGTACGCCACGTGGTCCGGGCGGCCAAACAGGGAGATGATCTGGTCCATGGTGTGTACGCCCAGACCGTAGAACGAACCGTCCTGCGGCAGGCCGGGTTTGGTTTCTGCCACAGGGCGGTAGTAATCGAAGTGGCTTTCGATCTCCACGATCTCGCCGAGCTTGCCGCTTTCGATTGCCTTTTTTGCCGTCAGGAAGCAGCTGTCAAAGCGACGGTTCTGGTAGGGCGTGACTGTCAGCCCTTTGCTTTTCGCCAGCGCAAAGAGTTCCTTCGCTTCGGCGATGGTCGGGGTGAACGGTTTTTCCAGCAGCACGTTTTTACCCGCTTCCAGCGCGCGTTTCGCGTAGTCAAAGTGGCTGTCGGCGTGGGTACAGACCACCACCAGCTTCACCTGCGGATCATTTAACACTTCATCAAGATCGCTGGTGAAATGAATATGGGAATACTGCGGAGACTGCTCTTCTGGCTTCGCGCGGCGGCGATAGATATGGGCCACGTGCCAGGTCTCTTTTCGGTTAAGAACATACGGAAGGTGGTAACGCGTGGTGCTTTTGCCAAATCCAATAAATGCACAATGTAGTGTCATGGCTCAGTCCTTTTGGAAGGTTACTGAGTCTAACCATAACAAAAAAAAAGCCAGCGAGAAGCTGGCTAAAGTAATACTGGAAGCAATGTGAGCAATGTCGTGCTTTCAGGTTCCCGTAGGAGGTCTTCCTGAATGCAGAGCAATAATAATCATTCTCATTCGCACTTGTCCAACACTTTTTGCAAAAAATAGCGATTGACTCAACTTTTAAAGTCACTGATGTTGGAAGGGACTTTAAACTGACTGAGGAACAAGGAATGAGTGAGATAGTGATACGCCACGCTGAACCGAAAGATTACGACGCCATTCGTCAGATCCACGCCCAGCCGGAGGTGTACCACAACACGCTACAGGTTCCTCATCCCTCAGAGCAGATGTGGCATGACCGGCTAACCGATCAGCCCGGTATCAAGCAGTTGGTCGCCTGTATTGATGATACCGTCGCCGGGCATCTGTGCATTGCCGTAGCCCAGCGTCCGCGCCGCAGCCATGTTGCCGATTTTGGAATTTGTGTGGGTGCGCAGTGGCAAAACCGGGGCGTCGCCAGCGCGCTGATACGCACCATGATTGATATGTGCGACAACTGGCTGCGCGTCGACCGCATCGAGTTAACGGTGTTTGTCGATAACGCACCGGCAATCGCGGTGTACAAAAAGCACGGGTTTGAGATTGAAGGCACCGGCAGGCGCTACGCCCTGCGCAACGGCGAGTACGTGGATGCGTATTATATGGCGCGTATGAAGTAGTTTGTTGCCGGGTGACGGCTTCGCCTTACCCGGCCTACGTTCGTGCCGTTGTAGGCCCGGTAAGCGCAGCGCCACCGGGCAAAAAAATCAATACCCCGCCGTTAAATCATCCACCGATCGTGGGTCCGACGCGCCAAACAGTGCCCCGTCCGGCCCGACCATAATGCTCTGGGTGCTGCCCATCGCCTCCTTCACCGCCACCTTCTGCCCGCGCTGCTCAAGCAGCTTGAGGGTATCCGGGCTAAAGCCCTTCTCCACGCGCAACTCGTCCGGCAGCCACTGGTGATGGAAACGCGGCGCATTGGTCGCTTCGGCGACGTTCATCCCAAAGTCGATGCTGTTCACTACCATTTGCAGCACGGTGGTGATAATCCGGCTCCCGCCCGGGCTGCCGGTCACCAGCCAGGTTTTGCCGTCTTTCACCACGATGGTGGGCGACATGGACGACAGCGGGCGCTTCTTCGGCCCGACCGCATTTGCATCGCCGCCGACCAGCCCGTAGACGTTCGGCACGCCCGGCTTGGCCGAGAAGTCATCCATCTCGTTATTCAGCAAAATACCGCTGTTGCCCGCCACAATCCCGGTGCCGAAGGTGGTGTTGAGCGTGTATGTCACCGCCACCGCGTTTCCGTCTTTGTCCACGACCGAGAAGTGGGTGGTCTGGTTACTTTCATACGGCGCCAGCTTGCCCGGGCGGATCTCGCTGGACGGTTTAGCCTTGTTGATGTCGATCTCATCGGCAATCGATTTGGCATAGGCTTTGTTGGTCAGCGCCTGCCACGGCACCTTCACGAAATCCGGATCGCCAAGGTATTCCGAGCGGTCCGCGTAGGCGCGCTTTTCCGCCTCCGCCATCACCTGCATGGCATCGGCACTACCGAAGCCGAACTTGTGCATATCGAAGTTTTCCAGAATATTGAGGATCTGCACAATGTGAATGCCCCCGGAGGACGGCGGCGGCATGGAGAAGACCTCGTAGCCGCGATAGGTGCCGCTAATCGGCTCGCGCTCCACCGCCTTATATTCCGCCAGATCCGCTTTGGTGATCAGCCCGCCGTTCTTCTGCATCTCATCGGCAATCTGATCGGCAATCGGCCCCTTATAGAAGGCGTCCGGACCGTTTTCGGCAATCAGTTCGAGACTTTTTGCGAGGTTCTTCTGCACCAGCTTATCGCCCTTTTTCAGCGGCTCGCCGTCTTTCCAGAAGATAGCCTTGCTGTTTTCATGATTGGGAATAACTTCGCTGCCGTAGGTTTTGAGGTCGTCCGCCAGCGCGTCGTTGACGACGAAGCCGTCGCGCGCCAGCCTGATGGCAGGCTGTACCACTTTATTCAGCGGCAGCGTGCCGTATTTTTCCAGCGCCAGCGAGAACCCCGCAACGGTGCCCGGCGTGCCGGAGGCAAGGTGCGAGGTCAGGGATTTTTTACTGTCCGGATTGCCCTGATCGTCGAGGAACATATCGCGGGAGGCCTGATTCGGTGCCATCTCACGAAAGTCGATGGCCGTAGTTTTACCGTCTTTCGTGCGCAGCATCATAAACCCGCCGCCGCCCAGGTTCCCCGCCTGTGGATGCGTCACCGCCAGCGCGTACCCGACCGCGACCGCCGCATCCACCGCGTTACCGCCCTGTTTAAGAATATCGACGCCCACCTGAGTTGCCAGCGCGTCAACCGAGGCCACCATGCCGTGCGTCGCCCGCACGGGATGAAAAACATCCTCCTCCACGCCGTAAGAGACCGGAGGAGCGGCGGGCGGGTTGGCCGCCACGGTAAATGTGCCGCCTGCCATCAGCGCAGCGATGGCGACCCAGCGCAAAAAGGTTGGTTTCATCATTATTGTTCTCCAGGTGAAGGGGCCTATATTCCCCGCTTAAGCCTGGTTCACAACTCTTAAAAAATCATCGTTATGCCGGAATCAGGATAAACTTAAGAGAAGCCTCAAAGGAGGAGATAACCATGAAACGATTACCGATCCTGATCGCGCTGCTTCCGTTCGCCGCGCTCGCACAGCCGATAAACACGCTGAACAACCCGAACCAGCAGGGCTATGTCATTCCGAGCCAGCAGCGTATGCAGACGGAGATGATGAGCCAGCAACAGCAGCAGAAAGGGATGCTTAATCAGCAGTTAAAGACGCAGACCCAGGTGCAGCAGCAGCACCTGCAAAACCAGATGAACGCTAATACCCAGCGCGTGCAGCAGGGCCAGATGCGCGAGCAGCCGCTGTCAAACTCAAACGGTGGGATGTTAGGGGGCGGGATGTCGCAAAGCAGCGGTCAGCAGCATATGCTGCCGACCCAGCAGAACGGCAGTATGCTTAATAAATAAAGTTCGGCCCGATCTGGTCAATCGCATCGGTACAGATGCTGTCCACGCCCCAGCGCAGCAGCTCGGCTGCACGCTGGGGTTTGTTGACGGTGTAGACCAGTATATGCAGACCGGCCTCTTTCAACAGCGTCACGCGCGCTTCATCCAGCAGCTTATGGTTGAGGTGGATCGACACGCAACCTAAGCGGGCAGTCAGCGCGCGCCAGTCTTCTCGCCACTCATCCAGCAGCAGCCCGCGCGGCAGCTCTGGTACGGCCGCCTGTGCCGCTTCCAGCGCGTCGATGTCAAACGACGACAGCAGCGGTACCGTCATCCCTTCCCACAGCTCACGCGCGGCCAGCGCGATGACTTTGCCCGTCAGCGGCCCGGTGCCGGTGGTCGGTTTGATTTCAATGTTGGCCATCATGCCGTGCTGGCGGCAGCGGTCCGCCACTTCCGCCAGCAGCGGCAGCGGTTCACCTTTGAATTCCCCGCTGAACCAGCTTCCGGCATCCACCTTCAGCAGATCGCGCCACGGCAGTTCGCCCGCCACGCCCCAGCCGTTGCTGGTGCGTTCAAGGTTGTCGTCATGCAGCAGGAAAATTTCGCCGTCCTTCGACAGCTTGGCATCGAACTCGATCATCGTGTGGCCGTAGCGCGCGCCAGCGTCAATTGCCGCCAGGGTGTTTTCCGGCGCCAGTTTACCGCCGCCACGGTGGGCGACAATGTGGGGGTAAGGCCAGTTGCTCATACTCGTTGTCCTGTTTCACCGTCAAATAAGTGCAGGTGATTTTCCGGCATATGCAGCCACAGCGTGCTGCCTGCCTTCGGGCGCTCCTGATGCGGCAGGCGCACCACCAGCTTTTGTTCGCCCCAGCGTCCGTGCGCCAGGTTGTCTGCGCCCAGCATCTCCAGCGTGTCCATCACCAGCGGCACGCCGCCGTCCGCCTGAGACGTCAAACCAATATGCTCCGGGCGGATACCGAGCGTCATCTTACGCCCGGCGTAGCCACGATAGTACCAGTTGATCGGCAACGCCATCCCGCTTTCCAGCTCAAAATGGGTTCCTGCAGCATTGATCCGCCCGTCCAGCAGGTTCATCGCCGGGCTGCCGATAAAACTCGCCACAAAACGGCTGGCCGGTTTTTCGTAGACTTCCACCGGGGTGCCAATCTGCTCGGCGATGCCTTTGTTCATCACCATCACGCGCTGGGCGAGAGTCATGGCCTCTACCTGATCGTGGGTCACGTAGAGGGACGTGGTTTTCAGGCGGCGATGCAGCTGCTGTAGCTCAAGGCGCATCTGCACGCGCAGCTTGGCGTCGAGGTTTGACAGCGGTTCGTCGAACAGAAAGACCGCCGGGTCGCGCACGATGGCGCGCCCCATCGCCACGCGCTGACGCTGGCCGCCGGAAAGCTCACGCGGGCGACGCTTGAGCAGGCCGTCAAGCTCCAGAATGCGCGCGGCTTCTTTCACGCGCTCCTCGATATGGCCTTTGCCCATGCCGCGAATTTTCAGCCCCCAGGCCATGTTCTCTTCCACGCTCATGTGCGGATAGAGGGCGTAGTTCTGGAACACCATCGCAATGCCGCGATCTTTGGGTTCCATCTCGGTAACGCGCTGGCGGTCAATCCAGATATCCCCGGACGTCACGCGTTCCAGCCCCGCCACCATGCGCAGCAGCGTGGATTTCCCACAGCCGGACGGACCGACCATGACGATAAATTCCCCGTCCGCCACGTCGAGCGTCAGCGGCTGAATGACCTGGGTTTTGCCGTCCCAGCTTTTGGTTACTGCCTGTAATTTTAAACCTGCCATCTTATTTCTCACTGTCCACTAAACCACGCACAAACGCACGCTGCATGGCTAAAACGATAACGACCGGGGGGATAAGGGTGAGCAGCATCGCCGCCATCACCTGGTTCCAGAGGGTGGTGCCTTCGCCGGTGGCGATCATGCCTTTGATGCCCGCCACGGCGGTGCCGAGGTTGACGTCCTGAACGATCAGCAGCGGCCACAGGTACTGGTTCCAGCCGTAGATAAAGGTGATCACAAACAGCGCCGCAAGGTTGGTTTTCGACAGCGGCAGCACGATGTCGCGGAAGAAGCGCATCGGCGAGGCGCCGTCAATACGCGCGGCTTCAATCAGCTCATCCGGCAGGGTCATAAAGAACTGGCGGAACAGGAAGGTGGCGGTCGCCGAGGCCATCAGCGGCAGGGTTAAGCCCGCGTAGCTGTCGAGCATCTTCAGGTTGGCGATCACCTCCACCGTCGGGAAGATACGCACCTCCACAGGCAGCATCAGAGTGATGAAAATCATCCAGAAAAACAGGTTACGCAGCGGAAAGCGGAACCAGACGATGGCAAACGCCGAGAGCATCGACACCGTGATTTTGCCGACGGTGATGCCGAACGCCATGATGAAACTGTTGAGCATCATCAGCCAGAACGGCGCGCTGTTGGCCCCCACGCCCTGGGTCCAGATAGTTTTCATGTTCTCGAAAAGATGCCCGCCGGGGACGAGCGTCATCGGCGTGTCGAACACCGCTTTGGTGTCCAGCGTGGCGGCGACGAAGGCCACGTACAGTGGGAACAGGATGACGAGGATGCCCAGGATCAGCAGGGTATGGCTGAAAATCGTCAGCCCGCGACGGTTCTCAATCATTGGTAGCGCACCTTACTTTCGACATAGCGGAATTGCACCACCGTGAGGATGATGACGAGGAACATCAGCACCACGGACTGGGCGGCAGAGGCAGAGAGATCAAGCCCGGCAAAGCCTTCGCGGTAAATTTTATAAATCAGCGTGGTCGTCGCCTGTACCGGACCGCCCGCAGTGGCGGCATCGATCACCGGGAAGGTGTCGAAGAAGGCGTACACCAGGTTTACCACCAGCAGGAAGAAACTCACCGGGGCGATCAGCGGCAGCGACAGCCGGAAGAAGCGGCGCACTGGCCCTGCGCCGTCAATCGCGGCGGCCTCCACCAGCGAACGCGGGATAGACTGTAGCGCGGCGAAGAAAAACAGGAAGTTATAGCTGATCTGCTTCCACACCGAGGCGAACACCACCAGGAACATGGCCTGACCGCTGTTCTGGGCGTGGTTCCAGTCATAGCCAAACTCGCCCAGGAAGTGGGTAATCAGCCCGCGCCCCGGGTTAAACAAGAAGATCCACAGCACGGCGGCCACGGCGGGAGCCACAGCGTAAGGCAGCAGCATCAGGGTCTGATACAGACGGCTGCCGCGCACTACGTAATCCACCAGCGCGGCGAAGAACAGCGACGCGACAAGACCGCTGACGGTGACCAGCGCGCTGAATTTGATCGTCGTCCAGAAGGAGTCCAGGTAGTAGCTGTCATGGAACAGCGCGGTAAAGTTGTCCAGCCCGACAAACTGGCTGGAAAGCCCGAACGGATCGACGCTTTGTACCGAGTACCACAGCGCTTCGCCCGCAGGCCAGATAAAGAAGATAACGGTGATGACCAGCTGCGGCGCGACCAGCAGGTACGGCAGCCAGCGGGAACGGAACACCGGACGGGATGAGGACATGGAGATTTGATTCCTGAACAATGCCGGGTGGCGGCTGTGCCTTACCCGGCCTACATGGGGCACATCGTAGGCCCGGTAAGCGAAGCGCCACCGGGCGTTTCAGCGATTACGATTTCGTCGACTGCTCAAAGCGGCGCAGCAGCTGATTGCCGCGCTCTACCGCAGAGTCCAGCGCCTGCTGCGGGGTTTTCTTCCCGGTCCACACGCTTTCCAGCTCTTCATCCACGATGGTGCGGATCTGCGGCATGTTGCCCAGACGCAGGCCTTTGGTGAACGGCAACGGCGGCTTGTTCAGCATCTGACGCGTCGCGATGTCCGCGCCCGGGTTCTTGCTGTAGAAGCCCTGCTCCCGGGTCAGGTCGTACGCGGCTTTGGTGATCGGCAGGTAGCCGGTCTTCTGGTGCCACTCGGCGGCGTTTTCCGGCTTGGCCAGGAAGTCGAGGAACTCGGCCACGCCTTTGTAGGTGCCGTTGTCTTTACCCTGCATCACCCACAGGCTCGCCCCGCCGATGATGGCGTTCTGCGGCGCGCCTTTTACATCAGCGTCGTACGGCATCATGCCCACGCCGTAGTTGAATTTGGCGTAGTGACGGATGTCCGCCAGCGAACCGGAAGACGCGGTAGTAATGGCGCAGTCACCGTTGTAGAACTTCTCGGTGGATTCGTCTTTGCGCCCGAAATAGCTGAAGTCGCCCTTCTTGTTCAGATCGGCCAGCAGCGCGATGTGCTTCACCTGCTCCGGCTTGTTAAATTCCAGAACCGCGTCGGTGCCATCGAAGCCGTTGTTTTTGGTGGCAACCGGCAGGCCGTGCCAGGCGCTGAAGTTTTCAATCTGGATCCAGCCCTGCCAGCCGCTGGCGTAGCCGCACTTCATCCCCGCCGCTTTCAGCTTCGCGGTGTACTCCGCCAGATCCTGCCAGGTTTTTGGCGGCTGTTCCGGATCTAAACCGGCTTTTTTGAAGGCATCTTTGTTGTAGTACAGCACCGGCGTGGAGCTGTTAAACGGTTGGGACAGCAGGTGGCCGGTTTTGGAATCGGTGTAGTAACCGGAGACGGTCGGCACGAACTGGGATTCGTCAAAGTTGATGCCCGCGTCTTTGAACACTTCATAGACCGGCTTGATGGCTTTGGAGGCCATCATGGTCGCGGTGCCGACTTCATAAACCTGTAACAGGGCTGGCGCATTGCCGGTACGGAAGGCGGCGATGCCCGCGCTCAGGCTCTGCTCGTAGTTACCTTTGTACACCGGCACAATTTTGTAATCCGGGTGGGTGTCGTTGAAACGTTGCGCCAGGGAGTCAACCTCTTTACCCAACTCCCCTTCCATAGAATGCCAGAACGGAATGGTGGTCACAGCCATTGCGTTCATCGCAAAAGCCAGACCGATTGCCAGACCCAAAGCTGTGTGTCGTAACGATGTCATTGTCATCTCTCTTATTATGCCGGATGCGCGATATCACGCGTTTTGTGCTCGCGAGGTAACATGACATGCTCGAATGACAGAAAAATAACTGTTTGTTTACAGATAGGTGACAGCCAGGCGTCAGAGGGATGATGGTTGTGTGAAGGGGTTAATATGAAAAAAAGCCGGGTGGCGGCTTCGCCTTACCCGGCCTACATGGTATCCGTAGGCCCGGTAAGCGCAGCGCCACCGGGCGATACAGACGGCTTAGCCGCCCAAATACGCGCTCCGCACCGCTTCGTTCGCCAGCAGCGCATCGCCGGTATCGGAGAGCACCACGCGGCCGTTCTCCAGCACGTAGCCACGGTCAGCGAGCTTCAGCGCCTGGTTGGCGTTCTGCTCGACGAGGAAGATGGTCATCCCCTCTTTGCGCAGCTGCTCGATGGTGTCGAAAATCTGCTGAATGATGATAGGCGCCAGCCCGAGCGACGGTTCATCCAGCAGCAGCAGACGCGGCTGGCTCATCAGCGCGCGGCCAATCGCCAGCATCTGTTGCTCCCCGCCGGACATGGTGCCCGCGCGCTGAATTCGCCGCTCCCACAGGCGCGGGAAGAGTTCGTATACCCATTTGATGCGGGTCTGGTATTCATCCCGGTGGGCGAAGAAACCGCCCATCGCCAGGTTCTCTTCGACCGTCATGCGCGAGAACACGCGACGCCCTTCCGGGACGATCGCTACCGCTTCACGCATAATTTTAGCCGTCTGCCAGTCGGTAATATCTTTGCCGTCAAACACAATCCGCCCGCTGGTGGCGCGCGGATCGCCGCACAAGGTGCCGAGCAGCGTGGTTTTCCCCGCGCCGTTGGCGCCAATCAGGGTGACGATTTCGCCCTGATTGATATGCAGGCTGACGTCGTGCAGCGCCTGGATCTTACCGTAGTGCGCATTGACCTTGTCGAACGTTAACATCGCTTTTTCCATCTTATGCCTCACCAAGGTATGCGCGGATCACGTCCGGGTTGCTGCGGATCTCTTCCGGCGTGCCGTTTGCCAGCGGCGTGCCCTGGTTTACCACGTAGATACGGTCCGAAATGCCCATCACCAGCTTCATGTCGTGCTCAATCAGCAGGATGGTGGTGTCGTGATGATCGCGAAGCTCGGCAATCAGCTCGTCCAGCTCTTTGGTCTCTTTCGGGTTAAGGCCCGCCGCCGGTTCGTCGAGCATCAGGATCTCCGGCTGGGTCACCATGCAGCGCACGATCTCAAGGCGACGCTGGTCACCGTAGGCGAGGTTGCTCGCCTGACGGTTGGCGTGCTGGAGCAGGCCGATACGGTCGAGCCAGGTGGCGGCGCGATCGAGCGCCTCCTCCTGCGCGCGGCGGAAGGCCGGGGTTTTCAGCAGGCCGGAAAAGAGGCCGGTTTTGAGTTGCTGATGTTGCGCCACCAGCAGGTTCTCAATCACCGTCATCTCCCGGAACAGACGCACGTGCTGGAAGGTACGCACCACGCCCATGCGGGCAATCTGCTGGCCCGGCAGCCCTTCGAGGTGCTGGTCGCGCAGCATGATGGTGCCACCTGTCGGCTTGTAAAAACCGGTCAGGCAGTTGAATACTGTGGTTTTCCCTGCGCCGTTCGGGCCAATCAGGGAGACAATCTCTTTCTTGTGCAGATCCAGATTCACATTGTTGACCGCCAGCAGGCCACCAAAACGCATCATCAGACCGTTAACGGATAATAATGGCTGACTCATGCCTGCTCTCCTTTCGCTTCCGCGCTCTTAAGCTTCAGCTGTGGACGCGTCATCGGCAGCAGGCCCTGCGGACGCCAGATCATCATCAGCACCATCAAGCCACCCAGCATCAGCATGCTGTATTCGTTAAAGTCGCGCATCAGCTCGCGCGAGACCACCAGCAGGATGGCCGCGAGGATCACGGCGAACTGGGAACCCATCCCGCCGAGCACCACAATCGCCAGCACGAAGGCCGATTCGGCAAAGGTGAACGATTCCGGGCTGACGAAGCCCTGACGCGCGGCAAACAGCGTTCCGGCGAAACCGGCAAACGCGGCGCTGATGGTAAACGCGGTCAGCTTGATACGGGTCGGATTCAGGCCCAGGGAGCGGCAGGCGATCTCATCCTCACGCAGCGCTTCCCATGCGCGGCCCAGCGGCATGCGCAGCAGACGGTTGATCACAAACAGGGTAATCACCACCAGCAGCAGCGCCACCAGGTAGAGCCAGATCACGCGGTCGGACGGGTCGTATTTGATGCCAAAGAAGTTGCTGAAGGTATCCCAGCCGCCTTCGCGGGCGGTACGGCTGAACTCCAGGCCGAAGAAGGTCGGTTTCGGGATCTGGCTGATGCCGTTCGGACCGCCGGTCACTTCGGTATTGTTGAGCAGCAGGATACGGACGATTTCGCCGAAGCCTAAGGTCACAATCGCCAGGTAGTCACCGCGCAGGCGCAGCACCGGGAAGCCGAGCAGGAAGCCCGCGGCGGCAGAGACCAGCCCCGCCAGCGGCAAACAGGTCCAGAAGCCGAGGCCGTAATAATGGTTCAGCAGCGCGAAGGTGTACGCGCCGATGGCGTAGAACCCGCCGTAGCCCAGCACCAGCAGGCCAGACAGCCCCACCACCACGTTCAGACCCAGCCCCAGAATCACGTAGATCATGGTCAGGGTGGCAATATCCACCGTCCCGCGCGATACCATAAACGGCCACGCCACGGCAGCCACCAGCAGCGCCACAAGGAACAGCTTCTGCTTCACGGTTGTACCGTCGATCGCCGGCAGGACGAATTTCGGCCCGGAGACGTTCTTCAGCGTCTTCTGGAACAGCGGACGCAGCAGCTGGAACAGGAACACCACGCCAGTACCGATAAACACCCACTGCCAGCGGATATCGGGGGCGGTATCCACCACCAGCTTCGTGCCGTCCAGCCCTAACTGGACGCCCATAAAGACGCCCGCCAGGACGAAGAACATGGCGGCAGAAAGCAGCGCCATCGCAAAATGCATCGGTTTCATACTTTCTCTACCTCCGGACGGCCAAGAATACCGGTAGGCATCACCAGCAGAACCAGAATCAGCAGGGCAAACGACACCACATCTTTATATTCGGTGCTCAGGTACGCCGAGGAGAGCGCTTCGGCCACGCCCAAAATCAGGCCGCCAATCATCGCGCCCGGAATGCTGCCGATACCGCCCAGTACCGCGGCGGTGAAGGCTTTCATCCCGGCCATAAAGCCGATGTACGGGTTGATTACGCCGTAGAACTGGCCGAGCAACACGCCCGCCACCGCCGCCATCGCTGCACCGATCACGAAGGTCAGGGCAATCACGCGGTCGGTGTTGATCCCGAGCAAGCTCGCCATCTTCAGGTCTTCCGCGCAGGCGCGGCAGGCGCGTCCCATGCGGGAGTAGCGGATGAACAGGGTCAGGGCCAGCATGGCAATAAAGGTCACAACCCAGATAACCAGCTGCATGGTGGTGATGGTGGCAGAGAAGTTTTCGCTGGCCCCCACAATCCACTGGCCGTTAAACAGGCTTGGCAGCGCTACGTCGCGTGAACCTTCGGACAGGCTGACGTAGTTTTGCAGGAAAATGGACATACCGATGGCGGAGATCAGCGCGATCAGGCGCTTGGAGCTGCGCACCGGCCGGTAGGCCACCCGTTCGATGCTCCAGCCGTAGGCGCTGGCAATCACAATCGCGCCGACAAACCCGGCGGCCACCAGCAGCCAGCTGCTGTCGATGCCCATCATCATCAGCGCGGCGATGATCATAAAGGAGACGTAGCTACCGATCATGTACACCTCGCCGTGGGCGAAGTTGATCATGCCGATAATGCCGTAAACCATCGTGTAGCCGATGGCGATCAGCGCGTAGGTGCTTCCCAGCGTGACGCCGTTAAACATCTGCTGCAAAAAGTAGAGAAACTGCTCGGACATATGCAAACCTTTTTATATCCGCCCGGTAAACCGGGCGGTGGGATTATTATTTGGCGACCGAGGACGAACCGTCGGCGTGCCACTTAAAGACACCAAATTCAAATCCCTTCAGATCGCCTTTCTCATCCCAGTTCAGCGGCCCAATCACGGTGTTCGCCCCGTGTGCTTTTAAATCTTTCACCAGATCCAGCGGCTCTTTGCTGCCGGTGCGATCCATGGCCGTGGCCAGCGACTGCACGGCCGCGTAGGTGATCCAGACGTATGGGCCACTCGGATCTTTCTTCTGTGCCTTGAGCGCATCCACGATAGCTTTATTCGCCGGATCCTGGTCATAGCGTTTTGGCATCGTCACCAGCATGCCTTCGGCAGAATCGCCCGCGATGTTCGACAGGGAGGCATTACCGACGCCCTCAGGCCCCATAAACTGGGTTTTCAGACCGGTGGCGCGCGCCTGGCGCAACATCTGCCCCATTTCCGGGTAGTAGCCGCCGTAGTAAACGAAGTCGATATTCTCTTTTTGCAGGCGGGCGATCAGCGCGGAGAAGTCTTTCTCACCGGCGGTAATGCCGTCGAAGAAGACGATATTCGCCCCGCCTTTTTTCAGGCCGTCCTGTACGGAGCGCGCCAGGCCTTCACCGTACTGCTGTTTGTCATGAATGATGGCAATGCGCTGTGGCTTAACGGTTTCGAGGATGTATTTGGCGGCGGTTGGCCCCTGCGAGGAGTCCAGACCGGCGGTACGCATAATGTGCTGGTAACCCCGCTGGGTCAGTTCCGGGTTGGTGGCGCCCGGGGTGATCATCAGGATGCCTTCGTCTTCGTAGATATCAGACGCAGGCTGCGTGGAGGAGGAACACAGGTGCCCGATGACGTACTGGATACCGTCGTTAACGATTTTGTTGGCGACCGCGACGGCCTGTTTTGGATCGCAGGCGTCGTCATACTCCACGCCCACCAGCTTGTCGCCTTTGATGCCGCCTTTAGCATTGATATCTTTGATGGCCTGACGCGCGCCGTTGAACTCCATATCGCCCCACTGGGCAACGGGGCCGGACATCGCACCCACTACCGCAACTTTAATGTCGTCTGCCATAGCGGCATGCGAGATCGACAGTGCGACCATCCCCGCGATTAACGTCTTCGCGTTCCTTTTCATCTCAGAATCCCCATTCGTGAAGTGATGTTTATATTTTGTTTTATTATGGTTAAAAAGCATTCTGTACTTTTAATGAACAACGCTATTTTTACCAGTGCCTTTAATGGTTTAGCGCAGGTTTTTAACAAAAACCAGACTAATATCTCTATTTTTCAGGCGATTAAGCAAAGATAATATTCTGAAATCAGACGGAGATAAACAAATAAAAGCGCAGTTTGCAGCATAAAATAACGGTACAAAGCGCCGAATAAATCACTACCATTCAGGTTAAAATTCTGCTTATTTTTCGATCCATGTGTTTTCAAACTGCCCATCGCGTTGCCAAAAAACTAATCACCTGGTAAATGGGAAGAAAAAGAGAAAGTGCCTGAGCAATTAAATTGAGTACACTGGCCGTACTCTTTTTGATTTGGACAAGCAGCTAATGAAACTGACTATCGTGCGTCTGGTGACCTTTAGCGACCAGGATCATATCGACCTGGGCAAGATCTGGCCGGAATATTCCTCTTCATCGCTGGCCGTCGATGAGAACCACCGCATCTATGCCGCGCGCTTTAACGAGCGCCTGCTGGCCGCCGTCCGCGTAACGCTGAGCGGCACGGAAGGGGCGCTGGACTCCCTGCGCGTGCGCGACGTGACCCGTCGTCGCGGGGTCGGGCAGTATTTGATTGAAGAGGTGATCCGCGAAAACCCGAGCGTGACCTCCTGGTGGATGGCCGACGTGGGCGTAGAGGATCGCGGCGTAATGGCGGCGTTTATGCAGGCGTTAGGGTTTACGGCGCAGGCGAACGGGTGGGAGAAGCGCTAAAAGAAAGCCGGGTGGCGGCTGCGAGGTGCTCATTGTAGGCTCGGTAAGCGAAGCGCCACCGGGCAAAAGCGGGGCTCTGCGGCCTGATGCCCTCACCCCGGCCCTCTCCCACGGGGAGAGGGAGAAAACATTAAAAAAGGCAACTTACGTTGCCTTTTTGCTTTTATTTGGCGTCTGTCGCCGTGCCGTTGGCATGCCAGTCAAACACGCCGAACTCGAAGCCCTTCAGGTCACCCTTCTCATCCCAGGACAGCGGCCCCATCACGGTTTCCACCGAGTTCGCTTTCAGCCAGGTGGCAATCTCCGCCGGATCGGCTGACTGGTTCAGGCCCGCTTGCAGAGACTGCAACGCTGCGTAAGTGGTCCAGACGAACGCACCGCTTGGATCCTGTTTCTTCGCCTTGATGGCATCTACAACAGGTTTGTTCGCAGGCACCTGGTCGTAGTTTTTCGGTTTGGTCACCAGCAGCCCTTCAGCAGACTCACCCGCGATGTTAGACAGGGAAACGTTCGCCACGCCTTCTGGCCCCATGAACTGTGTCTTCAGACCCGCCGCACGCGCCTGACGCAGGATCTGCCCCATTTCCGGGTGGTAGCCGCCGTAATAAACGAAATCGATATTCTCTTTCTTCAGACGCGCTACCAGAGTCGAGAAGTCTTTCTCACCGGCGGTGATACCGTCAAAGAACACCACGTTGGCATTCGCTTTTTTCAGGTTATCCTGCACCGCACGGGCCAGGCCTTCGCCGTACTGCTGTTTGTCATGAACAATCGCGATGCGCTGCGGCTTCACTTTTTCCACGATGTATTTCGCGGCGGTTGGCCCCTGATCGGAGTCCAGACCGGTGGTACGCAGGATCAGCTTATAGCCGCGCGCGGTCAGCTCTGGTGCCGTCGCAGCCGGCGTGATCATCAGAATGCCTTCGTCTTCGTAGATGTCAGACGCGGGCTGGGTGGAAGAGGAGCACAGGTGACCGATAACGTATTTGATCCCGTCGTTTACCACTTTGTTCGCCACCGCGACCGCCTGTTTCGGGTCACAGGCATCGTCATATTTTACGATTTGCAGCTTTTCGCCCTTGATGCCGCCCTTAGCATTAATGTCTGCAACCGCCTGTTCCGCGCCCGTAAATTCCTGGTCGCCGTACTGTGCTACCGGACCGGACATCGCGCCCACCACGGCCACTTTAATATCGGCCTGCGCCATAGTGCTGAATGCCAACGCGATACATCCTGCCAGTAACGCTTTACCCTTCATGTTCATCCTGAGATTCCCCATTATTATGGTTATAACGATTGTTGTGATGTTGTTGTGTAGCGCTTTATTTCAATTATAGGCGTGCTGTTCGCGCTTTTTCAGCATACTCTGCTAAAACATACCCCATTTTTATGATTTTGGAATAGCTAATTTGAAATGAAAATATGATAAGCCCGACTGTCATTTGAGCCGGGCTTTTGGCTTTATCGTGTCAGCGAGGCGGAAATAATATCCAGCGCTTTACGGAACTGCGCTTCGGGGATGGTGAGCGGGTAGAGGAAGCGGATAACGTTGCCGTAGACGCCGCAACTCAAAAGCAGCAGCCCTTCGTTTAACGCGCGTTCCTGAACCTGACGGGTAAATTCCGGCGACGGCAGTCCGGTTTGCGGATCGGTAAATTCCACCGCCACCATCGAGCCCTGCCCACGGATATCGGCGATCCAGGGACAGCCATCCTTCGCTTTATTCAGCACCTCGACAAGATGATGGCCGAGATGAGACGCGCGCGTGCAGAGATCTTCCTCGTCAATCACGTCCAGCACCGCATGGGCCGCCGCAATCGCCAGCGGGTTACCCGCGTAGGTGCCGCCCAGTCCGCCCGGAGCGGGCGCGTCCATCACCTCTGCCCGGCCAGAGACGGCAGAGAGCGGCATTCCGCCCGCCAGGCTTTTCGCCATGGTGATCAGATCGGGCTTCACGCAGTGGTTTTCCATGGAGAATAGCTTGCCGGTACGGGCGAAGCCGGTTTGCACTTCGTCGGCAATCAGTAAAATCCCGTGGGTATCGCACAGGGCACGCAGCGCCTGCATAAAATCAGCGGGCGCGACGTTGAATCCGCCCTCGCCCTGAACCGGTTCAATAATGATTGCCGCCACCTGATCGGGCGCGATATCGGCTTTGAAGATGCGCTCCAGGCTTTTTAACGCTTCGGCGGTACTGACGCCGTGCAGGTTGTTGGGGAATTGCGCGTGGTACACCGAGCCGGGGAACGGGCCGAAGCCGAGCTTATAGGGCGCCACTTTGCCGGTCAGCGCCATGGTCATAAAGGTACGGCCGTGGAACGCGCCGCCGAAGGTGATAAGGCCGGGACGTCTGGTGTACGCCCGGGCAATTTTCACCGCGTTTTCGACCGCTTCTGCACCCGTTGAGAAGAAGGCGGTTTTGGCTGGCCCCTCTATGGGTACGCGCTGGTTGATGCGCTCGGCAAGCGCCACATAACCTTCATAGGGGACGATCTGGTAAGCGGTATGGGTAAAGGCATGAAGCTGTTTTTCGATGGCGGCGATAACTTTAGGATGGCGATGCCCGGTATTCAGCACGGCGATCCCGGCGGCAAAATCAATATACTCGTTACCTTCTACGTCCCACACCGTGGCGTTTTCGGCTTTATCGGCATAGAAGTTACACATGACGCCGATACCGCGCGGCGTTGCCTGTAAACGCCGGTCGTTCAGTTCGTTATTTTTCACCCTGTCACCCTCTGAATGTCGCCTGCTTAGCGCACCAGTAAGTGTTTGCCAGGGGGAAGAAATTCGCCAGAGCGGGCGCTAAAAAAACAAAACCCCCAGACTCTCATCCAGGGGTTCTCGGTGTACTTCGCGGAAATTACGCTTCGATAGCGGCGCGAAGTTTTTTCATGGCGTTCTTCTCAAGCTGACGCACACGTTCAGCGGAGACGCCGTAGCGGTCGGCCAGTTCCTGCAACGTGGACTTGTTATCTTCGTCCAGCCAGCGGGCACGGATGATATCCTGGCTACGCTCGTCGAGGCCTTCCATCGCGAAGGTCAGCTTGTTTGCCGCCTGGTCTTCCCAGTTATCCTCTTCAATGCCGTCAGCAAAGTTAGAGGTTTTATCCTGCAGATACAGGACCGGGGCCATCGGCTGGCTGTCGGAGGCATCGTCGTCGGCAGACATATCAAACGTCATGTCCTGCGCGGCCATACGGGATTCCATCTCGCGGACGTCTTTGCTGGAAACGCCCAGCTCGCGCGCCACCATTTCCACTTCATCCTGATTGAACCAGCCCAGACGCTGCTTGGTTTTACGCAGGTTGAAGAACAGTTTGCGCTGCGCTTTCGTCGTAGCGACTTTCACAATACGCCAGTTACGCAGGACGTATTCGTGAATTTCCGCTTTGATCCAGTGCACGGCGAAGGAGACGAGTCGCACACCCACTTCCGGGTTGAAGCGACGTACCGCCTTCATCAGGCCAATGTTACCTTCCTGAATCAGGTCCGCCTGCGGCAGGCCGTAGCCCGCATAATTACGAGCAACGTGAACAACAAAGCGCAGGTGAGACAGGATCAGCGTTTTAGCTGCTTCCAGATCGCCCTGGTAATGCAGCTTTTCAGCAAGCTCCTTTTCTTCCTCAGCCGTTAACATCGGCCAGGTGTTCGCAGCCCGGATGTAAGATTCCAGGTTACCAACAGGGGCTAAAGCTAAAGTTTGCATTTCTTTGGTCATTCATTCCTCTCAATGTTTCTTCTGGTCCAGGTTGTCCCCGTCAGGCAACAACCATGCCAAAGCGTTTGAGCAACGAGATTAGCATTCACTCTTTTATCAGACAGTGATTTTATCCACAAGTTCCAGGTGCAACAGTGAATAAATTACGCACAAAATGTGACATGAAGTTGATTACAGGGGAAGAGACAACAGGGACGCTTTCCCTGCAAGCGAACATCTCGGTGCAGGGAAAGATTATATCACGCTTTTATTAGTCGGGAGTAAAGTGGCGTAAATGTTGAACCGTTGCCAGCCATGCCGCCACCCAGCCGATCATGGAGCAGACCAGCAGCAACAGCAGGCACTCATCGAACCCTAAGCCACTGATATCAAACTTCGTTCCGAAAACCTGCGCCACCTCGGTGACGGCAGAGGACAGCCGCATCACCAAAATTTCTGACAAAATCAATGAAAGAAATGCACCAGAAAAACCTAATAACGCGCCGCCATAGAGGAACGGGCGGAGGATGAAACCATCCGTTGCGCCAATCAGTTTCTGCACGTTGATGGTATCGCGACGGGCGAAGATGCTCAGGCGCACGCTGTTACCGATGACGAGGAACACCGCCGCCACCATCAGCACGCCGATCATCGCCGATACGCGCCCCACCAGCCCGGTCAGGGCGGCAAGACGGGCAAACCAGCTGTCGTCCATGCGCACTTCATCAATCCCATTGATGCGGGTAATGCGGTCGCGCAGGGTGTTGAGCGAATCGGTGCCCTGGAAATCGAGCTTCGGGATCACCACCGCCACGGCGGGCAGCGGGTTCTCTTCCAGCATATCCAGCGCGCCGCCGAACCCGGACCAGTTGCGGAATTCGCCCAGCGCTTCATCGCGGGAAAGATAGTTCACCTTCTCCACGCCCTGCTCGGCCTGAATCTGCCCCACTACCTGAGCCGCCGCGTTATCGTCGAGGGCTTTATCCAGATAAACGGTAATCTGCGGCGACGGATAGTACTGGGACGCCGCCTGGTTCACGTTTTTGTAAACCATGTAGCAGACGCTCGGCAGCGTCAGGGAGATGGCAATCACCATCACCGTCAGGAACGTCGCCAGCGGTTTGCTTTTTAGATCCTGCAACGCGCCCTGGAAGGCGTAGCGCACCTGTTCGTTGAAGACGTTGGTTTTACGGGAGTTCGGTTTCGGTGTCGCTTTGGCACGCTTAGGCGCATGGCGATTGCCGTCTCCGCCGCCCTGAGGCTTGCGGAAACGGTCAAACCGGTTGCTGAACTGCCGTATCTGGTTCATTGCATCACGCTTATTCACCGTGGCCTCCGTGCAAATGCCCGTCGCTCAGGGTCAGCATGCGGTACGAACGGCGTGAGATAAGCCCCATGTCGTGCGTCGCCATCAGTACCGTGACCCCCACGCGGTTAAATTCCTCAAACAGACGCAGGATCCCTTCAGAGAGGGCATCGTCCAGGTTACCGGTCGGTTCATCCGCCAGCAAGACGGCAGGCTTGTTCACCACCGCACGGGCGATGCCCACGCGCTGCTGCTCACCGCCGGAGAGCTGGATCGGGAAGTTCTTCGCTTTGTCCAGCAGCCCGACCTTATCCAGCGCCGCCGAAACGCGACGGCGGATATCATCGTAACTGGCGCCGGCAATAATCAGCGGGATCGCGACGTTATCGAAAACCGTGCGATCCATCAGCAGGTGGTGATCCTGGAAAATCATGCCAATCTGACGACGCAGGAACGGCACTTCACGGTTCTTAAGACGGCTAATTTCATGGCCGCTGAACCAGATTTTCCCGGCACTTGGCCGCTCGATCCCACAGATCAGCTTGAGCAGGGTACTTTTCCCCGCGCCGGAATGGCCGGTCAGGAATGCCATCTCGCCTGGCTGGAGGTGGAATGTAACCCCCTGCAGCGCTTGTCTCCCGCCGAGATAGGCCTTGCTGACGTGTTCAAAGCGAATCATTGTTAGTCCTCTCGGGCAAATAGTGCCTCAATAAAGTCGTCCGCTTTAAACGGACGTAAATCCTCAATACGCTCGCCCACACCGATATAACGGATAGGAATGCCGAACTGGTCGGCCACGGAGAAGATCACCCCGCCTTTCGCGGTGCCGTCCAGCTTGGTCAGCGTGATCCCGGTCAGTCCTACCGCTTCATTGAACAGCTTCGCCTGGCTGATGGCGTTCTGTCCGGTGCTGGCGTCGATAGTCAGCATAATTTCATGCGGTGCATCTTCGTCCAGCTTCTTCATGACGCGAACGATTTTCTTCAGCTCTTCCATCAGGTGCGATTTGTTCTGCAAACGCCCTGCGGTATCTGCAATCAGCACGTCCACGTTACGCGACTTCGCCGCCTGGATGGCATCGAAAATCACGGACGCGGAATCCGCGCCGGTGTGCTGGGCAATGACCGGAATATTGTTGCGCTGGCCCCACACCTGGAGCTGTTCCACCGCTGCCGCACGGAAGGTATCGCCCGCCGCCAGCATCACCGATTTGCCCTGCTGCTCAAACTGGCGCGCCAGCTTGCCGATGGTGGTGGTTTTACCCACGCCGTTGACGCCAACCATCAGAATAACAAAGGGCATTTTGCCTTCAATATTAAGCGGTTCGTCAACTTTTGCGAGAATTTCACCCATCTCGTCTTTCAGCAGGCCGTACAGCGCCTCGGCGTCACGCAGCTGTTTGCGGTTCGCCCCTTCGGTCAGGTTGGCGATGATTTTCCGGGTGGTTTCCACGCCCACGTCCGCAATCAGCAGTTGCTCTTCCAGCTCCTCAAACAGATCGTCGTCGATCTTCTTGCCGCGGAACAGACTGATAAATCCGGAACCTAAGTTTTCTTTGGTTTTGAGCAGGCTGCGCTTCAGGCGCGCGAAGAAACCTTCTTTGGTCGGTTTTTCCTGCTCCTGAACGATCTCTTCTTCGGCCTGCTCTTCCACCGGCACGACGATGACCGCTTCTTCAGCCGCTTCCGCCGCCAGCGCCTGGGCCTCCAGCTCTTCGTCGGTCAGCTCAGGCTC
This sequence comes from Enterobacter cloacae complex sp.6700776, assembly GCF_048284255.1. Taxonomy (NCBI): domain Bacteria; kingdom Pseudomonadati; phylum Pseudomonadota; class Gammaproteobacteria; order Enterobacterales; family Enterobacteriaceae; genus Enterobacter; species Enterobacter cloacae complex sp.6700776. The sequence continues at coordinate 61,223 of NZ_JBLVYK010000012.1, forward strand.
AAGGGCCGCTTCTTCTTCCACCGCCTCAACAATTTCAACGGTTTCCGCTTCGGCCTGCCACTCTTCGGCAGAAACCTCTTCAGCTTTCACCTCTTCCGGCAGCGCTTCGTGTTCGATAGCGGCCTGCGGCGCTTCGGTAAGGGTTTCAACGATAACCGGCTCTGGTTTTTCGCTCTCCTGAACCTGTTCGGTAACCTCAACCACCTCTTCGGCAAAGGATTCAATCTCTTCTTTGCTGTGGGCTGGCTCTTCCGCTTCGACAACCGCAGCGGTTTCGACAGGCGTTTCAGGCTGTGACTGCTCTTCTACAACCTGCTGTTCTTCGGTTTTCTGTTCTGTTTCTTGCTCTTTTTCACCGAAACCCAACCAGGAAAAGAAGCCACGTTTTTTTTGTTTTGCCATCTGCGACTACACTCCTCGCGGCGCTATATACAGGGAAGCTAAAAAAATGATGAAATAGTCTAACACTTTACTTAATTGACATCACCGCCCGCAATCGCAGGGCATTGTTAACAGAGCTTTCCTGAGATGAAGAAACCCACCCGCGCCCCGGCCGGACAAATTCGCATTATCGGCGGTCAGTGGCGAGGCCGGAAATTACCGGTGCCGGACAGCCCCGGTTTACGCCCTACCACGGACCGCGTTCGCGAGACGCTGTTTAACTGGCTCGCCCCGTCAATGGTAGACGCCCATTGCCTGGACTGCTTCGCCGGAAGCGGTGCATTAGGGCTGGAAGCGCTGTCGCGCTATGCTGCGAGCGCCACGCTGCTGGAGATGGAGCGCGGCGTCGCGCAGACGTTGCAGCAAAATTTGGCTACGCTGAAAGCAACCAACGCCAAAGTGGTGAATACCAACACGCTGAGCTTCCTCGCGCAACAGGGGACGCCGTTCAACGTGGTGTTTGTTGACCCGCCGTTCCGTAAAGGGCTGCTGGAAGAGACACTATCCCTGCTGGAGCAAAATGGCTGGTTGGCGGACGACGCGCTGATTTACGTTGAAAGCGAAGTGGAAAATGGTCTGCCGCCCGTTCCCGTTCACTGGGATCTGCACCGCGAGAAGGTCGCCGGCCAGGTGGCTTATCGTCTATATCACCGTCAGGCACAAGGAGGATCCGATGCCAGTACTGATTAACGTAGGGCGCTTGCTGATGCTGGGCGTCTGGGCTTTTTTGATTTTGAATCTGGTGCACCCGTTCCCGCGTCCGCTGAATATCTTCATTAACGTGGCGCTGATTTTTACCGCGTTTATGCATGCCTTACAGATGGTGATGCTGAAAAACGGACTGCCGAAAGATAGCCCACCGATGACCGGCTGGCAGCAGCTGCGGGTGTTTATTTTCGGCGTATTTGAGCTGCTGGTGTGGATGAAGAAGTTTAAGGCGCAGGTGAAGAAGTAACCCCCTCACCCTAACCCTCTCCCCGAAGGGGAGAGGGGACGCTTACACCCTCTCCCCTTCGGGGAGAGGGCCGGGGTGAGGGGAAAATTACTGCTCCGGTTCAAACCCTTCAAACCGCGACCCTTTGTAGCTCAGCGTGCCTTTCTCCCCCACCGTCAGCTGGTGGTACTGCTGCGCCTCCAGTCGGAAGGTCATCTCCAGCCCGCCGGTTTCCGGCTTAAAGCTCGCTTCATAGCGCATCGTTGTGCCCGCAGGCGTCACCTGCTGCTGGCGGGATCGGCGGTCATTAAGCGGTTTCTCGCGCTTGTTCGTCACCACCACGCGCTTTTGCATCAGCGGTGCGGCATCGTTGTCGGCCTTCTCACGGCGCTGCTGCACGAAGCGAAACGAGGCGGCAATGACGATAATCGCCAGCACGACAATAAAAAACAGCGGCATCTTGCTCATTGAAAAATCCCATCAGATTATGCGGAATTCAGGATACCTCGCCTGCCCCGGCATTGCCAAACGCCCGCTCGCGTCACTACACTGGATCAGAAACTGATCATTCAGCCTCAACAGTTACAGGGAGTTAATATGCTTTGGTCATTTATCGCTGTCTGTTTTTCCGCATGGCTTTACGTCGATGCGTCTTACCGTGGCCCAGCCTGGCAGCGCTGGTTGTTTAAACCCGTCACGCTATTGCTCCTGCTGTTGCTTGCCTGGCAGGCACCGATGTTTAACGCCATCAGCTATCTTGTCCTCGCGGGGCTGTGTGCGTCCCTGATTGGCGATGCCTTAACCCTGCTGCCGCGCCAGCGTCTGCTGTACGCCGTGGGGGCATTCTTCCTGTCGCATCTGCTCTATACCATCTACTTTGCCAGCCAGATGACGCTCTCCATCTTCTGGCCGCTGCCGCTGGTGCTGCTGGTGATTGGCGCCCTGCTGATCGCGGTGATCTGGTCGCGTCTGGAAGAGATGCGTCTGCCGGTGTGTACGTTTATCGCCATGACGCTGGTGATGGTGTGGCTGGCGGGCGAGCTGTGGTTCTTCCGTCCGACAGCGCCTGCGATGTCCGCGTTCTTCGGTGCCGTACTGTTGCTGTTGGGTAACATCGTCTGGCTGGGCAGCCACTATCGCCGCCGCTTCCGTGCGGATAATGCGATTTCTGCCGCCTGTTACTTTGCCGGACACTTCCTGATTGTGCGTTCACTGTATATCTAAATAACGCTTGACTCTGGAGTCGACTCCAGAGTGTATGCTGCGGTTAATGAGAAAATTATCATTACCGGAGACTGCCATGTCGACTCCAGAAATACCTAAAAAAGTTCCCAAATTCTCGGCACTTAAGCTCAGCCCGGTTCCGCCAAAAGAGGACTGCTGCTGCGAGGGCGCATGCGAAACGCAAACTCAAACGCTGCCTGAAAGCGGCAATCACTACAGCTGGGTCGTCAACGGCATGGACTGCGCGGCCTGCGCCCGCAAAGTGAAAAACGCGGTGAAGCAGGTGCCGGGCGTGAGCCACGTTCAGGTGCTGTTCGCTACCGAAAAGCTGCTGGTCAGCGCCGAAAACGACGTCAGCAGACAGGTTGAAGCCGCCGTCAGCAAAGCGGGTTATACCCTGCGCAGCGAAACGGCGCCCGCAGAAAAAACGTCCCCGCTAAAAGAAAACCTGCCCCTTATCACCCTCATCATGATGATGGCCCTGAGCTGGGGGCTGGAGCAGATCAACCACCCGTTCGGCAACCTGGCGTTTATCGCCACCACGCTGGTTGGCCTGTTCCCGATTGCCCGTCAGGCGCTGCGTCTGATGAGAAGCGGCAGCTGGTTTGCCATCGAAACGCTGATGAGCGTGGCGGCTATCGGGGCGCTGTTTATTGGCGCGACGGCGGAAGCGGCGATGGTGCTGCTGCTGTTCTTAATTGGCGAACGCCTTGAGGGCTGGGCGGCGAGCCGGGCGCGTAAAGGGGTGAGCGCGCTGATGGCGCTAAAGCCGGAAACCGCCACGCGGGTTATTGATGGTCAGCGTGAAACGGTCGCCATCAACACCCTGCGACCGGGTGACGTGATTGAAGTGCCCGCAGGCGGACGTCTGCCAGCCGATGGGGCCCTCGTTACCGCCACCGCAAGTTTTGACGAAAGTGCCCTGACCGGGGAATCCATCCCGGTAGCGCGCGCGGCGGGTGAAAAGGTGCCTGCGGGCGCCACCAGCGTCGACCGACTGGTGCAGTTGACGGTCCTTTCCGAACCGGGCGACAGCGCCATCGACCGCATCCTCAGACTGATTGAAGAGGCCGAGGAGCGCCGCGCGCCGGTAGAACGCTTTATCGATCGCTTCAGCCGGATTTACACCCCCGCCATCATGCTGGTGGCGCTGCTGGTCACCGTCGTCCCGCCGCTGTTCTTCGGCGCACCGTGGGAGGGCTGGATTTACAAAGGGCTGACGCTGCTGCTGATCGGCTGTCCGTGTGCGCTGGTGATCTCCACCCCGGCGGCGATTACCTCCGGGCTGGCGGCGGCGGCACGTCGCGGGGCGCTGATTAAGGGCGGCGCGGCGCTGGAGCAACTGAGTCAGGTCCAGCACATCGCCTTCGATAAAACCGGCACGCTGACCGTCGGCAAGCCGCAGGTGACCGGCGTGTATCCGCAGGACATCAGTGAAGACGCCCTGCTGACGCTGGCCGCTGCCGTGGAGCAGGGCTCCACCCACCCTCTGGCGCAGGCGATTGTGCGTGAAGCGAAGGGCCGCGGGCTGAACATCCCTCCGGCAACGGCCCAGCGAGCGCTGGTCGGGTCAGGGATTGAAGCTGTGGTCGAAGGCAAAAAAGTGCTGATCGCCGCGGCGGACGCGCGCTCTACTCCACAGGTTGAGGCGCTGGAGCAGGCCGGGCAGACGGTCGTTACCGTGATGCAGGACGGTGTGTCGATGGGCATGCTGGCGCTGCGCGACACCCTGCGTGACGATGCGAAAGAGGCCGTCGACGCACTGCACAGGCTGGGAGTACAGGGCGTGATCCTGACCGGCGATAATCCGCGCGCGGCGGCGGCGATTGCAGGCGAGCTGGGGCTGGAGTTTAAGGCCGGATTGTTGCCTGCGGATAAAGTCAGCGCGGTAACCGGGCTGAACAGCAACGCCCCGCTGGCGATGGTCGGGGACGGAATAAACGATGCCCCGGCAATGAAAGCTTCCAGCATCGGCATTGCGATGGGCAGCGGCACCGACGTGGCACTGGAGACCGCCGACGCGGCGCTGACGCACAACCGCCTGACCGGGCTGGCGCAGATGATAGAACTTGCGCGGGCAACGCGCGCCAATATTCGGCAGAACATCGCCATTGCGCTGGGTCTGAAGGGGATTTTCCTGGTCACCACGCTGCTCGGCATGACCGGACTGTGGCTGGCGGTACTGGCGGATACGGGGGCGACGGTGCTGGTTACGGCGAACGCGTTGCGGCTGTTGCGTCAAAGGTAAAAGTGAAACGGCAACCGGGTTGCCGTTTCTCGTGTTTGCCCCCTCTCCCCGCGGGAGAGGGCCGGGGTGAGGGCATCAGGCCGCACGCGTCACTGCATCCCTAACAGCCCCGGCAACCACAATGAAATCGCCGGAATGTACGTCACCATCCCCAGCACGACCAGCAACATACCGTAAAACGGCAGCATCGCCCGCACCACGTGTTCGATCTTCTGCTTACTCACCGCGCTCGCCACGAACAGCACCGACCCGACCGGCGGCGTGATCAGCCCAATCCCCAGGTTAACCATCATGATCATCCCAAAATGCACCGGGTCGATACCCAGTGCATTGGTCACCGGCAGCAGCACCGGCGTCAGGATCAGGATGATAGGCGCCATGTCCATCAGCGTGCCAATCAGCAGCAGCATGATGTTGAGGTACATGAGGATCACGTACTTGTTATCGGAGAGCGATGTGAAGAATTCGGTGATGCGCATCGGCAGTTGCATGTAGGTCATCACCGCCCCAAACGCCGCGGCAAAGCCGATTAAAATCATCACGATGGTGACGGTTTTCACCGTGCGGCACATCAGCTTCGGCAGTTCGCTCCACTTGTAGTCGCGGTAGATAAACATGGTGACGAAGAACGCCCACAAGCAGGCCACGGCGGCAGATTCGGTGGCGGTAAAAATCCCGGACAAGATCCCGCCGAGGATAATCACCACCGTCATCAGCCCCCACAGGGCATCGAGCATAATTTTCAGCGCCTGCCTGAACGGGATTTTGTCCCCCTTCGGGTAGCCGCGCTTGCGGGCGAAGCACAGGCAGAGCACCATCAGGCTCACGCCCAGCAGCAGGCCCGGCAGCACGCCCGCGATAAACAGCGTGGCGATGGAGACCGTTCCCCCCGCCGCCAGGGAGTAAATCACCGAGTTGTGGCTGGGCGGGATCAGAATCGCCTGCACCGACCCGCTGGCCGTCACCGCCGCCGCGTATTCGCGCGGATAACCCTTCTTCTCCATCTCCGGGATCATCACGCTGCCGATAGACGCCGTATCCGCCACCGACGAGCCGGAAATCGCGCCGAAGAACGTCGAGGCGACAATGTTCACCAGCGACAGCCCACCGCGGATAAAGCCGACGAACACGTAGGCGAAATTCACCAGCCGTCGGGCAATGCCCCCTTCCGCCATGATCGCCCCGGCAAGAATGAAGAACGGGATTGCCAGCAGGGTAAATTTATTGACCCCGCTGGTGATCTGGATCATCAGCGCCTCCAGCGGCAGGTCAATCCACAGCGCGCCCGCCACGGCGCTTAAGCCGACGGCGAAGGCCACAGGCATCCCCAGCGCCAGCAAAATGGCGAGGGTGAATAACAAAACAAAAGCATCCATTGTTCACCCCTTAACTGTGATTGCCGATCAGCACGACCGGACGGTTTTCCTGCGAGCCAAACAGCAGGCGTTCAAGCACAAACAGGATCAATATGGCCGACCCGACAGGCAGAGGCAGATAGCTTTCGCCGGAGGTCAGGAGCGGAAACTCCGCCACCGGCTGCTCCCACAGCTCGACGCACAGCCAGTAGCTGTACCAGCACATCAGGCCAGAAATCAGCAGCATCAGCAGATCCACTACCCGCGCGCACAGCCTTTGCAGCGACGCGGGCAGGCGGTCGGTAAGCATGTTGACCGCTATATGCGACCCGGCGCGGTAGCTCACCGCCGCGCCGATGAAGGTAAACGTCACCATGCAGATAATGGCGATCGGTTCCGGCCAGGATTCGCCGCGATTGAGCACGTAGCGTGAGAAGATGCCGATGGGGATGACAATCGTCATCACCAGCAGCGAGAGACCCGCCACCGCCATGGCGAGCAGGTACAGACGATCCATCCACTTCAGGTAGAGTTCGGACATACGTACTCCGGATTACTGAACGTCAGCGATGGCTTTCATCAGATCCTGATGCTTGTCGCCATACTGCGCGCGCACCGGCTCAGTGGCTTTGATGAACACCGTTTTGTCGATATCGTGGAACTTCACGCCGCCGGCCTTCATTTTCGCCAGCGCCTGGTCGTTATACGCATTCCACAGCTTGCGCTGCTCGAACTGCGCTTCGCGGGCCAGCGTCAGGATCTTTTGCTGTTCGTCAGCGCTGAGCTTGTCCCATTTCACTTTGGAGTAGAGCAGCATTTCCGGAGTGATAAAGTGGCCGCTCAGCGTGTAGTTTTTGGCGATCGGCATGTAGTTGTGGGCGATAAAGGTTGGCGGGTTGTTCTCCGCGCCATCGATCACCCCGGTCTGCATGCCGCTGTAAACCTCGCTGACGCCCATCGCCACCGAGTTCGCCCCCATCGCTTTCAGCGTGGCCAGCGCCACCGGGCTACCCTGAACGCGGATCTTCTTCCCTTTCAGGTCTTCCGGTTTAACGATTGGCTCTTTGGTGATCAGGTTGCGGGTGCCGGAATCCATCCAGCCGAGGAAGACCAGGCGCGATTTCGGGTTGGCGGTCAGCTTGTCGCCAATCTGCTTGCCGATATCCCCGTCGATCACCTTGTGCATGTGGTCTTCATCGCGGAATACGTAGGGCAGCGTAAACACTTCGATATCCGGCAGGATGGCGGCAACCGGCGCCATAGAGACGCGGATCATGTCTATCGCCCCCATCTGCGCCTGCTCAATCATCTGCTTTTCATCCCCCAGCACGCCGCCGGGGAAGACCTTAATCTCCAGCTTGCCATCGGTTTGTTGTTTGAGTTTTTCACCCATCTGCTGAACCGCCACCACGTTCGGGTAGCCTTCAGGATGCACATCGGCGGCTTTGATGGTCTGGGCAGAAACGGTGCAGGCAAAAGCAGACAGGCACAGAGCAGCCAGTAACGGCTTGAGGGTCGTTTTCATTGAGTCAACTCCAGGGTAGTGAAATAAGCGTTAAAACGATGTTTTAGTTTTTGACGTTTAAAAATTAGACTACGGCTGGAAAAAGGAGGGTGAAGCGCCTCACAAAAAGCGCGAAATTTTGAAACGATGGTTCGAAATTGTGATGAGTACTTGTCGGGTGGCGGCTGCGCCTTACCCGACCTACTACACCCGTAGGCCCGTGCAAGCGAAGCGCCGCCGGGCGTCAGGCCGCACTTACCCCTTACGAATCAAATACCGGTACGGCAAGGTCTCGGTTTGCTGCGCCACCAGCTCATGTTCCATAAAGGTACAAAAGCCGGGGATATCACGGGTGGTAGCCGGGTCATCGGCGACGATCAGCAGCGTTTCGCCGCTCTGCATGTTACGGACGGTCTTACGCACCATCATTACCGGCTCCGGGCAACGGAGGCCCTGAGCATCAAGCGTGTGGTCTGGGCTGGAAAACAGGTCGGTCATGTTCTTCTCGTTCAGGTAAAAACGGCTGTAGTTTACGCCCCGCTATCGCCAATGCAAACCAGGTTAACGATTGCGTGAAAATTAGCCATTGCAAAGTGTCGTCAAAGCAGTATCATGCGGCGGCTTTATTGGGTTCCCTCACCCCAAATATTAATCAAAAAGGTACAATATGAACTCCTTTACACAATCGCAGCGCGTCAAGGCGTTGTTCTGGCTTTCGCTATTTCATCTGCTGGTGATCATCTCCAGTAACTATCTGGTACAGCTCCCCATCTCCATTTTTGGTTTCCATACCACCTGGGGCGCGTTCAGTTTCCCGTTTATTTTCCTTGCGACGGATTTAACCGTGCGTATTTTTGGCGCACCGCTGGCGCGGCGGATTATTTTTGCGGTGATGATCCCGGCACTGTTTGTCTCCTACGCCATCTCCTCGCTGTTTTACATGGGCAGCTGGCAGGGCTTCGAAGCGCTGACGCACTTCAACCTGTTCGTCGCGCGTATTGCCGCCGCCAGCTTTATGGCCTATGCCCTGGGGCAGATCCTCGATGTCCACGTGTTTAACCGCCTGCGTCAGAACCATCGCTGGTGGATGGCACCAACGGCTTCCACGCTGTTCGGTAACGTGAGCGATACGCTGGCCTTCTTCTTCATTGCCTTCTGGCGCAGCCCGGACGCCTTCATGGCAGAACACTGGATGGAAATCGCTCTGGTGGACTACGCCTTTAAGGTGCTTATCAGCCTGGTCTTCTTCCTGCCGATGTACGGCGTGCTGTTGAATATGCTGCTGAAAAGACTGGCAGATAAATCTGAAATCTCCGCATTGCAGGCAGGTTAAGGGTTCGCTTTATCAGTTGTGATAAGATGAACGAATGAGCCGCTATGGCCGTTTATCGAAAGGAAGAAGTCAATGCGCAATCTGGTTAAATATGTCGGGATTGGCCTGCTGGTTGTTGGCCTTGCAGCCTGTGATAACAGCGACACCAAAACGCCTGCTCAGGGCGCGTCAGCAGAAAGCAACGCCACCGGTCAGCCGGTGAGCCTGATGGATGGCAAACTCAGTTTCTCTCTGCCCGCGGACATGACCGATCAGAGCGGTAAGCTGGGCACCCAGGCGAACAACATGCACGTCTACTCCGATGCCACCGGGCAAAAAGCAGTCATTGTGATTGTCGGTGACGATACCAGCGAAGATCTGGGTGTGCTGTCCAAACGTCTGGAAGATCAGCAGCGCAGCCGCGACCCGCAGCTTCAGGTGGTGACCAATAAGTCTATCGAGCTGAAAGGCCACACGCTGCAACAGCTGGACAGCATCATCTCCGCCAAAGGCCAGACCGCTTACTCCTCCGTGGTTCTCGGCAAGGTAGATAATAAACTGCTGACCATGCAGATCACTCTGCCTGCAGATAATCAGCAAAAAGCGCAGGCAACCGCTGAAAACATCATTAACACCCTCGTGATCCAGTAATCGTTCACCAGGATGACGTGGCCTCCGTCGCTTGCGCCGGGGGCCATTTTTTTTCCATGACTTTAAGACTAACGCTCCAGACGAAGCGAATCCGGCGCACTACAATTAGCAAGCCCCCCGGAAAAAGGAATTCTTATGACTGCCAGCCCGCCCGACAAAGCCGGACTTCATATTTTATTAAAACTCGCCTGCCTGGTGGTTATCCTTGCGGGTATCCATGCGGCGGCGGATATCATTGTTCAGCTTCTGCTGGCGCTGTTTTTCGCCATCGTCCTCAACCCGCTGGTGACGTGGTTTTTACGCCGGGGCATCAGCCGCCCGGTCGCGATTACCATTGTGGTGATGGTGATGCTGGTTGTCCTGACGGCGCTGTTCGGCGTGCTCGCCGCCTCGCTGAGCGAATTTTCCACCATGCTGCCGCAGTACAATAAAGAGCTGACGCGCAAGCTGGTCGATCTCCAGCGCATGTTGCCGTTCGTTAATCTGCATATCTCACCGGAACGGATGCTGCGCCGGATGGATTCCGAGAAGGTGATGACCTACGCCACCACGTTGATGACCGGGCTTTCCGGGGCAATGGCCAGCATTCTGCTGCTGGTGATGACGGTGGTGTTTATGCTGTTCGAAGTGCGCCACGTGCCGTATAAGCTGCGTTTTGCCCTGAACAATCCGCAGATCCACATTGCCGGCTTGCATCGCGCGCTGAAGGGTGTGTCCAAATATCTGGCGCTGAAAACGCTGTTAAGCCTGTGGACCGGCGTGATCGTCTGGCTGGGGCTGGTGCTGCTGGACGTGCAGTTCGCGCTGATGTGGGGCGTGCTGGCGTTTTTACTGAACTACGTGCCCAATATCGGCGCGGTGCTTTCTGCCGTTCCGCCGATGATCCAGGCGTTCCTGTTTAACGGTTTTTATGAGTGCATGCTGGTAGGAGCGCTGTTCCTCGTCGTGCATATGGTGCTGGGCAATATTCTCGAACCGCGCATGATGGGTCACCGTCTGGGCATGTCGACGATGGTGGTGTTTTTATCGTTACTGATCTGGGGATGGCTGCTGGGACCGGTGGGCATGCTGCTCTCCGTGCCGCTCACCAGCGTCTGTAAAATCTGGATGGAAACCACGAAAGGAGGCAGTAAACTCGCCATTCTGCTGGGTCCGGGTCGGCCAAAAAGCCGTTTGCCGGGATAACCGGGTGGAAAGGGTTAAAAGTGACGTTTATTCGCCAGCGCGACGACAACATTGTACGATGTGCGCAGCAAATCGCGCTGGCGAAGAAAAAGTCACAGAAACAGGTTTATCGCGGACGCGCGTAGATGAAATTTACACTTACCCTTATCGACTGGCAGGCAAGAGCGCCAGGACTCAGCGATGCCGACGAATGGCAGGCATGGTCACGCCGGTCTGACGCCATCGATCCTGATGCACCGCTGGCGAAACTGACCGATCTGCCGATGATGACCGCCCGCCGCCTGAATTCAGGCAGCAAGCTGGCCGTTGATCTTGGCCTGATGATGCTGCGCAAACACCGCATCGACGCCGTCGTCTACAGCAGCCGTCACGGGGAGCTGGAACGCAATTTTCGTATTCTCCAGGCCCTGGCGGCAGATCAGCCCGTTTCCCCCACCGATTTTGCCATGTCGGTACACAACTCGGCGGTCGGCAATCTCACTATCGCCGCGCGTCAGCCGGTTGTCTCTTCGTCGGTTTCCGCCGGTATGGATACCTTCCAGCAGAGCTTATGCGAGGTGCTGAGCCTGCTGCATGCGGGCTACTCACGCGTGTTATTGGTAGATTTCGACGGTCTGCTGCCGGAGTTTTATCACGCCGGGCTGCCGCCGCAGATGCCCGTCTGGCCCTACGCGCTGGCGCTGGTAATTGAGGCCGGAAATACGCTCAGCTGTGAAACGCACGCCAACCGCAGGCCTGAAGAGCCGGCGCTGCCGCAAAGCCTGCAGTTCCTGCGCCATTACCTGCGGGACGAGCGCCAGTTTACCCTGCCGGGCGAGCGCCTGCTGTGGCAATGGACGCGCCAATGAGAGGGTTACGTTCCCGCCTCGATCGGGTATGGCGCATGCTGATGACCGGATTGTGCTTCGCCCTGTTCGGCCTCGGCGGGCTGACGCTGTCGCTGGTGTGGTTTAACCTGCTGCTGATTTTCCAGCGCGACCGCACCCAACGTCGCCGCCTGGCACGCCGCACTATTTCTGCCAGTTTTCGCCTGTTCCTCGCGGTGGTACGCGGTGCAGGGGTACTGGATTACCGTTTCAACAACCTGGACGTTTTGCGCGCCGAGCGGGGCTGTCTGGTGATTGCGAACCATCCCTCGCTGCTGGACTACGTTCTGCTGGCGTCGGTGATGAACGAAACCGACTGTCTGGTGAAAAGCGCGTTGCTGCGTAACCCGTTCGTCAGCGGCGTGATCCGCGCGGCGGACTATCTGATTAACAGCGAAGCCGACACGCTGCTTGCCGCAAGCCAGCAGCGTCTGGCCCAGGGCGACACCCTGCTTATCTTCCCTGAAGGCACCCGCACCCGGGTGGGGGAAGCCATTACCCTGCAACGTGGGGCGGCGAATATCGCCGTTCGCTGCAACAGCGCCGTGCGCGTGGTGGTGATCCACTGTAGCGAACGGATGCTGGATAAACAGAGCAGCTGGTATAACGTGCCCCCCAACAAACCTGTTTTCACCGTGGATGTTCGCGAACGCATCAACATTCATGATTTTTATGATGCGAGTCAGCACGAACCCGCGCTGGCAGCAAGGCAGTTAAACCGGCATATGCAGCATCAGTTAACAACCGGTCTTCAATCTTTGTCAGGAACGAAAGATGCAAGCTCTCTATCTTGAAATTAAGAATCTCATTATCTCTACGCTGAATCTGGAAGAACTTACCCCAGAGGATATTGATACAGACGCCGCGCTCTTTGGCGACGGCCTCGGTCTGGACTCAATCGACGCCCTTGAGCTGGGGCTGGCGGTAAAAAATCAGTACGGCGTAGTGCTTTCTGCCGAAAGTGACGAGATGCGTCAGCACTTCTATTCCGTTGCCACGCTCGCGGCTTTTATTCATCAACAACGCGCCTGAGAATGACCGCTATGACAGAACAACAAACGATTTATCAGGAAGTCTCTGCGCTTCTTATTACGCTGTTTGAAGTCGCCCCGGAGGATATTACCCCTGAGGCACGGCTTTACGAGGATCTGGATCTCGACAGCATTGATGCCGTCGATATGGTAGTGCACCTGCAAAAGAAAACGGGCCATAAAATCAAGCCCGAAACCTTCAAAGCGGTGCGCACGGTGCAGGACGTCGTGGACGTTGTGGAACAGCTTCAGCGCGACGCGTAACGTGCGTTCGATTCCAGTTCTTCCCGCCCTGACGGGGCTGATGCTGCTGGCATGGCCGTTTTTGATCGGCTTTGGGCTGGCAAATAATAGCCTGCACGGGATACTGCCCGTGATGGCGCTGGTGCTGCTGTTACGCGTCTGCCAGGCCCGTCGGCAGGGCGGTCCCCTGCGTTATCTTTTCGTGAGCGTGGCGCTGGCTGGCATAGCGCTTTGCGCGGCGAGCTACGTCCTGCACGCGCACCAGTGGGTGCTGTTTTATCCGGTGGTGGTGAATCTGGTGATGCTGGCGGTGTTTGGCGGTTCGCTGTGGACGGCAATGCCTGTCGTTGAACGGCTGGCGCGCCTGCGTGAACCGGATCTCTCCCCCGTCGGGGTACGTTACACGCGCCGGGTTACCCAGGTCTGGTGCGGCTTTTTTATTATTAACGGGGCGATCGCGCTGTTTACCGTATTACACGCCGATATCCGTCTGTGGACGCTGTGGAACGGGATGATTGCCTATCTCCTGATGGGCACGCTGATGGCCGGCGAGTGGCTGGTGCGACAACGGGTGATGAAAAACGATGCTTAACCCTCTCCCGCTTAGCCAGTGGCTCAGTGCCCCCCGCCCTGACGACACCCCTGTCGCCTGGCAGGACAACCATCTCTGGACGCTTGGCGATCTGCGCCACGATGTCACTCAGCTGGTCGACACGCTGCGTGATGAAGAAGGCGAGCGCTGGGCGCTGTGCATCGAAAACGGCTATCTGTTTATTGTCGCGCTGCTGGCGACGCTGCATGCGGGTAAAACGCCGGTCCTCCCCGGGCACAGCCGGGCGGCACAGCTTAACGAACAGCGGGCGCTGTTCAGCGGCGTCCTGAGCGACACCACGCTCGATTTTCAGGGGCGACAGCTGCGGGTGGCTTCCCTTCAGCGGGCAGGCCATCCCTTTTCACCGCTGCCTGCCATCGATGAGATGCGCACGATCGAGCTTTACACCTCCGGCTCGACCGGCACGCCGCAGCGGGTGAGTAAGCCGGTGGTCAGCCTGGATCGTGAGGCTCGTCTGCTGGCGGAACATTTTGGCGATCGTCTGGCAGGCTGTCACGTCGTCGCTTCCGTGGTGCTGCACCACCTGTATGGCCTGACGTTTCGTGTCGTCTTACCCATGGCGCTCGGCCTGCCGCTGCACGCCAGCCTGCTCAACTATGCCGAGCAGCTCTCTGCCCTTCCCGACAATAAACGCTATCTTTTCATCAGCAGTCCGGCGTTTCTCAAGCGGCTGGACGCGTCACTGACGCCGCCCCCCGTCAGCCTGCTCTTCTCCGCTGGCGGCGCGCTGCCCTGGCAGGAGGTCGCCGCGGTTCAGGCCTGGCTCAACGTCTGGCCGGATGAAATATATGGCAGCACAGAAACGGGGGTTATGGCCTGGCGCTACCGTCAGGAGGAAAGCATCCGCTGGCAGCCTTTCCCCGGCGTGACGTTTCACGGCGATCGCGTGACGTCTCCGCTGATCCCCGAGGCGGAGGGGGTCCTGCTGGATGATATCCTGCACTTCACGGCTGACGGGCAGTTCAGCCTCGTCGGGCGCCGCGGTCGGGTGGTCAAAATTGAAGATAAGCGCATTTCGCTCGATGACATTGAGCGCCGCCTGCTGGCGCTGGACGGCATCCGCGAAGCCGCCGCGCTGACGGTGACGCGCGGCGGGCGCCAGGGTATTGGCGTATTGCTGGTGCTGAATGAAGCGGTGCGTCAGCAACACGAACAGAGCAAAAAAGCGCAGGAGCTCGCCTGGCGTCGCGCCCTTCGCCCCTGGCTTGAACCGGTTGCCGTGCCGCGCTACTGGCGGATCGTTGATGAAATTCCGGTCAACAGCATGAACAAGCGCGTAACTGCGCAGCTACAGGAGTTGTTTCATGAAAATCCCTGAAATCGAACGCCGCGAGCCTGGACCCGGGTATCTGGAGATAACCCTTTATCTTGATCCTGACCTGCTCTGGTTTAAGGGACATTTCGCCGTACAGCCGCTGCTGCCGGGCGTAGCCCAGCTCGACCGGGTGATGCATTACGCCGCCGCGCTGGCGCCGGGCTACCGTTTTCACAGTATTCAGAACGTAAAGTTCGCCGCCCCGCTGTTGCCGGAGAACACGGTCACGCTGCTCCTTGCCTGGCAGCCCGAACGCCAGATGCTGACCTTTAGCTACCAGCGCCATGCGGGTAACGAGCGTCACACCGCCAGCAGCGGGAAGATTCGCTTATGTCAGTAACCTTCCGTCCCTGCGTCCTGATCCCGTGCTACAACCACGGGGCGATGATGGCTTCGGTGCTGGCGCGCCTGGCGCCTTTCGATCTGCCCTGTCTGGTGGTGGACGACGGCAGCGATGAAACCACGCGCCGCACGCTTGAAGCGCTGGCGGCGGATCGTCCGCAGGTCACGCTGCTGCGCCTCGCCGAAAACAGCGGCAAAGGCGCGGCGGTGATGCAGGGGCTGAAAGCCTGTGCCGATCGCGGCTTCACCCACGCCGTTCAGGTGGACGCTGACGGCCAGCACGCTATTGAAGACATCCCCAAACTGCTGGCGCTGGCCGAACGCCATCCCGATGCGCTCATTTCCGGTCAGCCCGTTTATGATGACTCGATCCCCCGTTCGCGCCTGTACGGGCGCTGGATAACACACGTCTGGGTCTGGATTGAAACCCTCTCCCTGCAACTGAAAGACAGCATGTGCGGGTTTCGCGTTTACCCGATAGCGCCGGTAATGCGCCTGGCGGCGGGCACGCCGCTCGGCAGGCGGATGGATTTTGATACTGAAGTGATGGTGCGCCTCTACTGGCAGGGCAACACCAGCTATTTTCTGCCCACCCGCGTGACCTATCCGCCGGACGGGGTATCCCATTTCGATGCCCTGAAAGACAACGTGCGCATCTCGTTGATGCATACCCGTCTGTTTCTCGGCATGCTGCCGCGCATTCCTTCCCTGCTGATGCGTCGCCGCTCGCAGCACTGGGCGCAGCAGCAGGAGGTGAAAGGATTATGGGGCATGCGCCTGATGCTGCGCGTCTGGCAGTTGCTGGGGCGAAAGGCGTTTACCATCCTGCTGTGGCCGGTTACGGCCGTCTACTGGCTGACCGCCCGCGCTGCGCGTCAGGCGTCGCAGCAGTGGCTGACGCGGGTTAAAACGGTGATGGCACAGCGGCAAATGCCGCAACCCGCACGGCTTAACAGTTTTTCCCACTTCCTGCGCTTCGGTCATGCCATGCTGAACAAAGTGGCCAGCTGGCGCGGCGAAATGAAGCTTCATCGCGATCTGGTCTTTGCGCCAGGCGCGCAGGAGGCGCTGGGTCTTGACGATCCTCAGGGCAAACTGCTGCTCGCGTCGCATCTTGGCGATGTGGAAGCCTGCCGGGCGCTGGCCCAGCGCGAAGGGGCGAAAACCATCAACGCGCTGGTCTTTAGCGACAATGCTCAGCGTTTTAAACAGGTGATGGAGGAGATGGCGCCGCAGGCGGGCATTCACCTGATGCCGGTCACCGACATTGGCCCGGAGACCGCCATCCTCATTAAAGAGAAGCTGGATCGCGGCGAATGGGTGGCGATCGTGGGCGATCGGATCTCCGTCACCCCGCAGCGCGGCGGCAGCTGGCGGGTGATATGGAGCGAATTTATGGGCCAGCCCGCGCCGTTCCCGCAGGGACCGTTTATCCTGGCGTCCCTATTGCGCTGCCCGGTGGTGCTGATTTTTGCCCTCTGCCAGCAGGGAAAGCTGACCCTGCACTGCGAGCCGTTTGCCGACCCGCTGCTGCTGCCGCGCGGCGAACGCCAGCAGGCGCTACAGCAGACCGTCGATCGCTATGCGCAGCGGCTGGAGCATTACGCGCTCTTGTCGCCTCTCGACTGGTTTAATTTTTTCGATTTCTGGCAGCTGCCAGAGGTCAACGAGAAGGAGTAAAGGGTGCTGACCGATCCCCGCTTTACGGCTGAAGTTGAAATCACCGTTCCGTTCCACGACGTCGATATGATGGGCGTGGTGTGGCACGGCAACTATTTCCGCTATTTTGAGATTGCCCGCGAAGCGCTGCTCAACCAGTTTGATTACGGCTATCGCCAGATGAAAGCGTCCGGCTACGTCTGGCCGGTGGTGGATACCCGGGTGAAATACCGCGACGCGGTGACCTTCGAGCAGCGCATTCGCGTCCGCGCCCATATTGAAGAGGTTGAAAACCGTCTGCGCATCGCCTATCAAATCTTCGACGCGCAAACCGGGAAACGCACCACCACCGGCTACACCATTCAGGTGGCCGTGGAGGAAGCAAGCCGGGAGATGTGCTTTGTCAGCCCGGCCATTCTGTTCGAACGCATGGGGATCGCGCCATGAAGTGGATAACGCTACTCGCGCTGCTGGTAAGCCCGCTGGTGAACGCGGTCACGCTGGATGAACTGCAACAGCGGTTTGCAGAGCAACCGGTGGTGCGCGCACACTTCGAACAGATCCGCACGATCAAGGACATGCCTCAGCCCCTGCGCTCGCAGGGGGAGATGCTGATCGCCCGTGACAATGGCCTGCTGTGGGATCAAAAAGCGCCGTTCCCGATGACGCTGCTGCTGGATGACAAACGGATGGTGCAAATCGTCAACGGTCAGCCGCCGCAGACCATTACCGCCGACACTAACCCGCAGATGTTCCAGTTCAACCATCTGCTGCGGGCGCTGTTCCAGGCCGACCGCAAGGTGCTGGAAGAGAACTTCCGCATCGATTTCAAAGACCTGGGCGAAGGCCGCTGGTCGCTGGTGCTGACGCCCGTTACCACGCCGCTGGACAAGATTTTCTCCACCCTTGATTTGAAGGGCGCGATCTATCTGGAATCCATTCGCCTGAACGATAAGCAAGGCGACACGACGGATATCGCCCTCTCCCGCCACCAACTGACGCCCGCCCGCCTGACCGATGCAGAACGCCAGCGCTTTGCCGCACCGTAACGCCCTGCGCCCGGCGCTGCTGTGGGCCGCGGTATGCCTGATCCTGCTGGGCGTGCTGCTGTCGCTGCTGCCCGGCGCGCGGCTGAACAGCAGCGTGCTCGCCATGCTGCCGAAACAAACGCTCGGCGCGATCCCTCCCGCCCTCAACGACGGATTTATGCAGCGCCTCGACCGCCAGCTCATCTGGCTGGTCAGCCCCGGTAAACAGCCGGACCCGCGCGTGGCGCAGCAGTGGTTAACCCTGCTGCAACGCAGCCAGGCGCTGAGTGTCGTAAAAGGTCCGCTGGACGCCGCCGGGCAACAGGCCTGGGGAGATTTCTTCTGGCAGCACCGCAATGGCCTGGTCGATCCGGCCACCCGCGCCCGCCTGCAAAACGGCGGTGAAGCGCAGGCTCAGTGGATCCTGTCCCAACTTTACTCCGCCTTTTCCGGCGTGAGCGGCAAGGAGCTGCAAAACGATCCGCTGATGCTGATGCGCGGCGCGCAGCTCGCGCTGGCGAAGAACAGCCAGAAGATGCAGCTGATGGACGGCTGGCTGGTGACAAAAGATGCGGCCGGGAACTACTGGTATCTGCTGCACGGCGAGCTGGCGGGCTCGTCGTTTGACATGCAGCAAACCCACCAGCTGGTGACCACCCTCAACGCGTTGCAGCAGACGCTGAAAAGCCAGTATCCACAGGCGCAGCTGCTCTCGCGCGGGACGGTGTTCTACAGCGATTACGCCAGCCAGCAGGCTAAAAAAGATATTTCCACGCTCGGCGTCGCCACGGTGCTCGGGGTGATCCTGCTGATTGTGTCGGTGTTTCGCTCCGTGCGTCCGCTGCTGCTGAGCCTGCTCTCCATTGCCATCGGCGCACTGGCGGGGACGGTCGTGACGCTCCTGCTGTTCGGTGAGCTGCACCTGATGACGCTGGTGATGAGCATGAGCATCATCGGCATCTCGGCGGACTATACGATTTACTACCTCACGGAGCGGATGGTGCACGGCGCGGAACACTCACCCTGGCAAAGCCTGGCAAAAGTGCGTAACGCGCTGCTGCTGGCGCTGCTGACTACCGTCGTGGCGTATCTCTTCATGATGCTGGCCCCCTTCCCCGGCATTCGTCAGATGGCGGTGTTCGCCGCCGCAGGGCTGAGCGCCTCGTGCCTGACGGTAATTTTCTGGCACCCGTGGTTGTGCCGTGGCATGCCGGTTCGCCCGATCCCCCTGAGAGGGATGATGCAGCGCTGGCTGAACGCCTGGCGCGACAGCAAAGCCCTCTCCGTCGGGCTGCCGGTAGCACTGGCGCTGCTCTCCGCCATCGGGATCGCCAGCCTGCGGGTGGATGACGATATCGCCCGACTTCAGGCGCTGCCGCAGGACATTCTGGCGCAGGAAAAAACCATCACCGCCCTGACCGGGCAAAATGTCGATCAGAAGTGGTTCGTGGTGTATGGCGCGTCGGCTCAGGAAACGCTGGAGCGGCTGGAGGCGTTTGCCCCGGCGCTGGCGCTGGCGCAAAAAGCCGGAGAATTAACCCGCTGGCGCACCCTGCCGCTGAACTCGCTGGCGCGGCAGAACAGCGATCTGCAACTTCTGCGTAACGCCGCGCCGACGGTGACGAAAATGCTGCAAAGCACGGGGCTGAATGCCGTCGCCCCGAATCTGAACGCCATGCCTGTCAGCGTGGAGGCGTGGCTCGCCAGTCCGGCCAGCGAGGGCTGGCGTTTGCTGTGGCTGACGCTGCCGGATGGCAAAAGCGGTGTGCTGGTCCCGGTCGATGGCGTCAGAAACAGCGCTGCGCTCGGTGAGCTGGCCGCCCGCCATCCCGGAGTCGTCTGGGTTGACCGTAAGGCCAGCTTCGACAGCCTGTTTGCACTCTACCGCGCGCTGCTGACGGGGCTGCTGGGCGTGGCGCTGGCGGTGATAGCCTGCGGCGCGGTGGTGCGCCTCGGCTGGCGAAAAGGGCTGGTGGCGCTGGTGCCGTCCGTGCTGTCGCTGGGCGGCGGGCTGGCGGCGCTGGCCGTGACGGGCCATCCGGTGAACCTGTTTTCCCTGCTGGCGCTGGTGCTGGTCCTCGGCATTGGCATCAACTACACGCTGTTTTTCAGCAACCCGCGCGGCACGCCGCTGACCTCCATGCTGGCGATTACCCTCGCCATGATGACCACCCTACTGACGCTGGGGATGCTGGTGTTCAGCACCACTCAGGCCATCAGCAGCTTTGGCATTGTGCTGGTGAGCGGTATCTTCACCGCGTTCCTGCTCGCCCCGCTGGCGATGCCGACTAACAAAGAGAACTTACCATGACCCGTTTCATTCGCCTGGCGGCAGTGATGATGGCCCTGTTGCTGGCGGGGTGTAGCCATACGACGAACCGCGATGACGCGCGCCCTCAGGCCTGGCTCCAGCCCGGCACCCGCGTCACGCTGCCACCGCCGGGCATCACGCCTGCCATCCGCGCGCAGCAGTTGCTTACCGGCAGTTTTAAAGGCCAGACCCAGTCGCTGCTGGTGATGCTGAACGCCGATGGCGATAAAGTGACGCTTGCCGGCCTCTCCTCCGTCGGGATCCGCCTGTTCCTCGCCACCTACGACGACACCGGGATCCACACCGAGCAGTCGGTTGTGATGCCGCAGCTGCCGCCCGCCAGCCAGGTGCTGGCCGACGTGATGCTCAGCCACTGGCCGCTCAGCGCCTGGCAGCCGCAGTTGCCGAAAGGCTGGACGCTGAACGATACTGACACCAGACGCGAACTGCGCAACCCCGATGGCAAACTGGTCACGGAAATTGCCTACCTGAACCGTAACGGCAGGCGCGAACCGATTAGCATTGTGCAGCACGCTTTTCACTACCACATCACCATTCAATATCTGGGTGACTGAGATGATTTACCTTTCTGCCGTTGGCATGGTCAACGCGCTCGGCAACTCGGCTGATGAAATAGCGGTAAACCTGAACGCTGGCGTGGCCCCCGGGATGCGCCAGCGTGCGGGCTGGCTACAGGGCTTACCCGAGGCCGTGCTGGGCGGGGTGGAGGGTGATCTTCCCCCTGTTCCCGGGTCTTTTTCTGCGCATCGAAGTCGCAACAACCAGCTGCTGCTGGCGGCGCTGGCGCAAATCCGGCCCGCCGTCGATGCGGCCATTGCGCGCGTGGGGCGCGACCGCGTGGCGGTGGTGCTGGGCACCAGCACCTCCGGACTGGACGAGGGTGATGAGTACGTGCGCCGCGCGCAGAACGGCGAGCGCAGTCCGCAGTGGCAATATCCGCAGCAGGAGCTGGGCGATCCGTCGCGCTTTCTCGCCAGTTGGCTTGCGCTGGACGGCCCGGCGTATACCATCTCGACCGCCTGCTCCTCCAGCGCACGGGCGATCATCAGCGGTCGACGCCTGATCGACGCCGGTCTGGTGGACGTCGCCATCGTCGGCGGGGCCGACAGCCTGAGCCGAA
This sequence comes from Enterobacter cloacae complex sp.6700776, assembly GCF_048284255.1. Lineage (NCBI taxonomy): Bacteria > Pseudomonadati > Pseudomonadota > Gammaproteobacteria > Enterobacterales > Enterobacteriaceae > Enterobacter > Enterobacter cloacae complex sp.6700776. The sequence goes on from NZ_JBLVYK010000012.1 coordinate 82,626, forward strand.
TGCCGGTCAACGGCTTCAACAGCCTGGAATCCTTCTCCCCCACCCTGTGCGAACCGTTTGGCCGCAACCGTCGGGGGATCACCATTGGCGAAGCGGCAGCACTGATGGTACTGACCCGCGAGCCGGGCGAGATTGCGCTCCTGGGCGCGGGGGAATCCAGCGATGCGTACCATATTTCCGCCCCACATCCGCAGGGCGAAGGGGCGATCCGCGCCATCACCCAGGCGCTGAACGAGGCGGGCATGACGGCGGCGGACGTCGGTTATATCAACCTGCACGGCACCGCCACGCCGCTGAACGATCGCATTGAGGCGCAGGTGATCCACGATCTCTTTGGCGACCGCGTGCCGTGCAGCTCCACGAAACATCTTACCGGCCACACGCTGGGCGCCGCCGGGATCACCGAGGCCGCCCTGAGCTGGCTGATCCTGACCCGAGACCTGCCGCTGCCGCCGCAGGATTTTTCCCGCTACGCGCCGGACGACACCCTGCCCGCCTTCGGCCTACTGCACCAGAGCGCACCGCTGAATAAACCAGTGATCCTGTCAAACTCCTTCGCGTTTGGCGGCAACAACGCCAGCCTTCTGCTGGGGAGAGTATGATGCGCTACTTACCACCCGGGGATTATCTTCCTCACGACACGCCGATGCTGCTGCTTGAGAGCGTGGAAAGCGTCACCGATGACCGCGCCGTTTGCAACGTGACGGTGAACGATCGGGGCGTTCTGGCGCCGTTTCTGGACGCAGGCGGCAACCTGCCCGGCTGGTTTGCGCTGGAGCTGATGGCTCAGACCGTGGGCGTCTGGTCTGAATGGCACCGGATGCAAAAAGGGCTGCCGCACTGTGCGCTGGGTATGGTGCTGGGCGCGCGCGAGCTGGTGTGCGACGCAGGGCATTTTGCCGCAGGCAGCACGCTGATCATCACCATCGAACGTCTGATGCAGGATGAGCGCTTTGGCAGCTTCGAGTGCACCATTCATGCGGATAATATTTCCCTCGCCACGGGCCGCGTGAATACCTTCCAGCCGAGCGAGGAAGAATTAACCACACTTTTCAACCAGGGAACACCATCATGAGATCCGTACTGGTCACCGGCGCCAGCAAAGGCATTGGCCGCGCTATCGCCCTTCAGCTTGCGGCGGACGGTTTCACCGTCGGCGTGCATTACCATCGTGATGAAGCGGGCGCGCAGGAGACGCTGGAGGCGATTGTTCAGGCAGGCGGCGCGGGCCGTTTACTCACCTTTGACGTGGGCAACCGCGAGCAGTGCCGTACGGTGCTGGAACAGGCGATCGCTGACCACGGCGCGTGGTATGGCGTGGTCAGTAACGCCGGTATTACCCGCGACGGCGCATTTCCGGCGCTCAGCGACGATGACTGGGACAGCGTGATCCACACCAATCTCGACAGTTTTTATAACGTCATTCATCCCTGCATTATGCCGATGATCGGCACCCGCAAGGGCGGGCGGATCATCACCCTGTCGTCGGTGTCAGGCATTATGGGCAACCGTGGGCAGGTGAACTACAGCGCGGCGAAAGCCGGGATCATCGGCGCCACCAAAGCGCTCGCCACCGAGCTGGCAAAACGCAAAATCACCGTCAACTGCATCGCGCCGGGGCTGATTGATACCGGTATGATCGAGATGGATGAAGCCGCGCTGAACGCGGCGATGTCGATGATCCCGATGCAGCGTATGGGCCAGGCCGAGGAAGTGGCCGGGCTGGCGAGCTACCTGATGTCGGATAAAGCAGGCTATGTGACGCGACAGGTGATATCGATCAACGGAGGCATGCTATGACCCGCCGGGTAGTGATTACGGGCATGGGCGGCATCACCGCATTCGGCGAGGACTGGCCGACCATCTCGCGCCGTCTGCGCGAGTATGAAAATGCGGTGCGTACCATGACGGAGTGGCAGGCGTATGACGGCCTGCAAACCCTGCTCGCCGCGCCGATTGAAGATTTCACCCTCCCCGCTCACTATACCCGTAAGCGCATTCGCGCCATGGGCCGCGTGTCGCTGCTCTCAACCCGCGCCACCGAGCTGGCGCTGGAGCAGGCGGGACTGATCGACAACGCGGTGCTGACCAACGGTCAGACCGGCATCGCCTACGGCTCGTCGACGGGCAGCACCGGGCCGGTCAGCGAGTTTGCCTCCATGCTCACCGAAAAGCACACCCACAACATCACCGGCACCACCTACGTGCAGATGATGCCGCACACCACGGCGGTGAATACCGGACTGTTCTTTGGCCTGCGCGGACGGGTGATCCCCACCTCAAGCGCCTGTACCTCTGGCAGCCAGGCGATTGGCTACGCCTGGGAAGCGATTCGTCACGGCTACCAGACCGTGATGGTGGCAGGCGGCGCGGAAGAGCTGTGCCCGTCGGAAGCGGCGGTTTTCGATACCCTGTTTGCCACCAGCCAGCGTAACGACGCGCCCAAAACCACGCCGTCGCCGTTTGACGTTCAGCGCGATGGCCTGGTGATTGGCGAAGGGGCGGGCACGCTGGTGCTGGAAGCGCTGGATCACGCCAGAGCACGCGGGGCGACAATCTATGGCGAGATCGTGGGCTTTGCCACCAACTGCGATGCGGCGCACATCACCCAGCCCCAGCGTGAAACCATGCAGGTGTGTATGGAGCAGTCGCTGGCGATGGCGGGTCTTAGCCCGCAGGACATTGGCTACATTTCTGCCCACGGCACGGCAACCGATCGCGGGGATATAGCCGAGAGTCAGGCGACCGCCGCTATTTTCGGCGACAGCGTGCCCATCTCATCCTTAAAGAGCTATTTCGGCCATACCCTGGGTGCCTGCGGCGCGCTGGAAGCCTTGCTGAGTCTGCATATGATGCGGGAGGGCTGGTTCACGCCGACGCTCAATTTAAGACAACCGGATGAGCAATGCGGCGCTTTAGATTATATTATGGGGGAAACCCGCCCGATTGATTGCGAATTTATTCAGAGCAATAACTTTGCCTTTGGCGGCATTAATACCTCGATAATCATTAAACGCTGGGCGTAACTATGTACCAGTTTGTACTGGGAAAGATCTCCACCCTTAGCGCGGACCCGCTGGCGTCAACGCTCGCAGACATGGCACCTCAGGGTGCGCGATACGCTTCCTGGCTTGCAGGCCGGACGCTGCTCGCCAGAACTTTATCCCCCTCACCGCTTCCCGAGATAATCTACGGCGAGCAGGGAAAACCGGCCTTCGCTAACGGCCATCCGCTGTGGTTTAACCTGAGCCACAGCGGGGACGACATTGCCATGCTGATAAGCGATGAAGGCGAGGTTGGCTGCGATATCGAAGTGATCCGCCCGCGGGAGAACTGGCAGGCGCTGGCGAATGCCGTTTTCAGCCTCACCGAGCATGACGAGCTGGAGCGTGAAGCGCCGGAAGAACAGCTTTCCGCATTCTGGCGCATCTGGACGCGCAAAGAGGCGATCGTCAAACAGCGTGGCGGCAGCGCGTGGCAGATTGTCAGCATTGACAGCACCGCCCAGTCGCTCCCGGTCAGCCAGCTTCGCTTCGGCTCGCTGAGCCTGGCGGTCTGTACTCCTACGCCTTTCACCTTAACGGCAGAATCGGTGACTTACTCCGGTATTTCTGCGGCATAAAAAACGGCCATTCCGGTTAAAACCGAAATGGCCGATGCGCATTTAACGCGTTGCTAAGCTTATTTTAAATTATCAGGAAAGTTTTTTGGCAACTCGCTGGCAGCACACGCAATAACGCTATCGTCATTCGCACCGCAGTCGCGAACAAAAGTAATCGTCGCAAATTCATCAATCACTTCGGTTGGATACGCTGGCCCGGCATCACGGTAGCTGTTCATCAGCGGAATGTGATCGTTCTGGAAGCAGACGGTTTTTTCCGGATTATTCATGACCCAGCGTGGGAAGAAGATGGTGCCGTGGAACAGGCGGTCGCCCAGGTTCACAATCAGGCTCACGTCGGTACCGGTTGGCTCCGTCCAGGAAATTTTATAGATGCTTTCCCCGACGCGGACAATGTAGGCCTGCTGATCTTTCACCCAACGATTGCCCACCAGACCACTGTGAATACGGTAGTCGAGCGTGTTCTCGTTTTTAACGTAAATTTCGTAGTTCCAGCCATTGTCGTAGGTATATACCAGATGTTTGCCGACGAAGCCGCTTAAATCATGTTTATCGAAGGTGCTCATAAGATGTCTCCTTTGTTTTGATGAGACGATCGTACCCCTTCAAAAAATGAATGAATAACGCTATGTTTGAATCAAATTCATCCAAAATTTAGATTAATCATGCACAAGACGACGCTCGAACAGTGGGCCTTGCTGGAAAGAGTCATCGAGGCTGGCAGCTTCGCTAAGGCGGCGGAAGAGACCCATCGCAGCCAGTCCTCGGTCAGCTATAACCTGTCGCTTTTGCAGGAGCGGCTGGGCGTAGCGCTCCTGATGACAGAGGGACGCCGTGCCGTGCTGACCCCGGCGGGTGAGCTGTTGCTGAACCAGGTTAAACCGCTGCTGAAAGCCTTCGCCTATGTTGAAACGCGCGCTGCGACCCTGCGCAGCGGGATGCGAACCCGTATCGACCTGATGGTAGACAGTATTTTTCCGCGCAGCCGGCTGTTCGCGATTTTGCGCCAGTTTCAGCAGCTGTACCCGCAAACGCAGGTGCGGCTTACCGAGGTGCTGGAAAACAGCCGCGCAGATGCGCTCAATGATGAGGCCGACGTGATGGTCTTAACCCGCCGCCAGGACATTACCGGCCTGGGCGAATGGCTGATGAATATCGATTTTGTTGCCGTCGCGCATCACGCGCACCCGCTGTTTGCGCTGGATACACCGCTTAACGACGAGATGCTTCGACCGTGGCCGCGCATTCAGATCGCAGACAGCCAGCCCACCGTTCGCCCCACCGGGGAGTCGTGGACATTCTCCACCATCGATGCCGCGATCGAAGCAGTGATGTATCAGGTTGGATATGGCTGGTTACCGGAAGAACGCATTCAGACCCCGCTCCAGCAGGGCATCCTCAAAATCCTGCCCCTCAGCCACGGCGTTCGACGCGCCACGCCGCTGCACCTCATCGTTAAACGCTCCCTCAGCCCGCTGGACGAGCAGGTTGAGACGCTGTTGCGCCTTTTTAAACAGGAGCCGTCATCGTCAACTGCTACGCTTTAAGTTTTGAACCATAAAACGACAAGGAGTGAACGATGAAAATCGATTTAACGGGGAAAGTAGCGCTGGTGACCGCGTCCACCGGCGGTATTGGGTTTGCCATCGCCCGCGGACTGGCGGAGAGCGGTGCGGAAGTGATCGTCAACGGGCGCAGCATCGACTCGGTGAACAAAGGCATTCAGGCGCTCCAGCAGGTGGTGCCAGGCGTACAGGTCCGTGCCGCCATCGCCGACCTGAGCTCGCAGGAGGGCGTTGACGAACTGCTCAGGGTCGCCACGCACGTCGATATTCTGGTGAATAACGCCGGGATCTATGGCCAGCAGGATTTTTATTCCACCGACGACGAGACCTGGGAACGCTACTGGCAAACCAACGTGATGTCCGGCGTGCGCCTCTCCCGTGCCCTGCTTCCCGGTATGGTACAAAAAGGCTGGGGTCGGGTAGTGTTTATCTCGTCAGAATCGGCCTGCAATATTCCTGCGGATATGATCCACTATGGCGTGACAAAAACCGCCCAGCTTTCGCTGGCGCGCGGTCTGGCGAAGTTCGTGGCAGGCAGCGGCGTCACGGTGAACAGCGTGCTGCCGGGCCCGACAATGTCGGACGGTTTTGCCGCAATGATGAAAGACGAGATGGAGAGAACCGGCAAATCGCTGGAGCAGCTGGCGAAAGCGTTCGTGATGGAGAATCGCCCCAGCTCGGTTATTCAGCGCGCCGCAACGGTAGAAGAAGTGGCGAATATGGTGGTGTATGTCTGTTCCATGCAGGCCTCCGCGACTTCCGGCGCGGCGCTGCGCGTTGACGGTGGCGTGGTGGATGACATAGTTTGACCCGTCAGCCCACAGGTTCGAGAAAAAATGAGATCGGATAGAAGGACTGTGAAGATAAAGCAGGTAAACTAGTGAACAGAATGTGTATTTCAGCTAAGACGTATTTATGACCAATATGATTGCCGACGAAGCCGTGGCAAAGTCCAGCGTGCTCTCTGTCTTTGACTTTGATGGTACGTTGACGCACCACGACAGTTTTATTCCGTTCCTGCGCTTTGCCTTTGGCAAGCGCTACTTTGCGGGTCGCCTGGTGCGCATGGCCCTGCCTACGCTGCACTGCGTGCGTCGCAAGCTGACGCGTGATGAGCTGAAAGAGGTGTTGATCAAAACCTTCCTGACGGGGGTGGATGAGCACTGGTTACGTCAGCAGGCAGAGGCCTTCTGTGAAAAATACTGGAACAAGCTGATGCGCCCGGAAGGGGTCATGGCTGTCGCCAACGAAGTTAATTCCGGTGCGGAAGTGACGATTTGCTCCGCCTCCCCGGCGCTGGTATTGCAGCCGTGGGCCGATAAGCTCGGCATTAAGCTGATTGGCACGCAGCTGGAAGTGAAAGACGGCAAGCTGACCGGGCGGATCACCGGCAACAACTGCCGCTGCGCGCAGAAAGTGGCGAGGCTGGAAAAGGTGTATGGCGATCTGAACGCATATCACCTGCGCGCCTGGGGCGACACGCGTGGCGACCACGAGCTGCTGGCGGCGGCGCAGGATCCGCACTGGCGCCATTTCCATCATCCGCGCAAGCGCCGAAACTCACCGATAATAAAGTAGCCTTTTGCCGGGTGGCGGTTGCGCCTTACCCGGCCTACATCCCAGTCGTAGGCCCGGTAAGCGAAGCGCCACCGGGCGATACATCAGGCCTCACGTTTCCCCGGGAACATCACGCTCGCAATAATCCCCAGCGCCAGTACCCCCAGCACCACAAACAGGCTTGCCGTGGCACCGATGTTATAACCGTGATGCCAGAAGTGATCGGTCGCATTCAGCCCCAGCTTGAACGCCACGAAGAACAGCAGTAACACTACCGCTTTCTCAAGATGCACCAGATACTGCTTCAGCGCTTCCAGCACGAAGTAGAGGGTACGCAGGCCGAGGATTGCGAACATCATGGCGCTGTAGATAATCAGCGGCTCGCGGCTGACGGCAATGATCGCGGGAACGGAGTCGAAGGCGAACATCACGTCGGACAGCTCTACCACCGCCACGCAGAGCAGCAGCGGCGTCGCGTAGCGCTTCGCCTTCTTCACACGACCTACCATCACATCCTTGTTTTCAGGCTTCTCCAGCTCGGCGTCCACCTCTTTTTGGGTCAGGATAAACGCGTGGCTGCTGATTTTTGGCCAGACCGGATAGAAGCGTTTTACCAGGCGGTACGCCAGATGGTTGGAGTAATCCTCGACTTCATCACTCTCTTCATTGCGTTTCAGCATCATCACCGCGGTCCAGCCGACGACCAGCGCAAAAATCACCTCAACGTATGGCCCCAGGCTTAGCAGGCTGGTGCCGATGGCAACAAAAATACCGCGGAACACAATCGCCCCCAGCACGCCCCAGTAGAGCACGCGGTGACGATACTTATCCGGCACGCCGAACCAGGCGAAGATCGCCATCATCACAAACAGGTTGTCGACGGAGAGCACCTCTTCCAGTGCATAGCCGGTGAGGAACAGACTGGCCATCTCCGCGCCGTGGTGCACGTATAAGAAGCCAGCAAACGCCATCGCCATCATGACCCAGAAGATGGACCACATGGCCGCGCTTTTCAGCGAGATCGGTTTATCGTGACGGTGCATGAAGAGGTCGATAAACATCGCCCCAACGGCCATCACCACAAAGACAACAACGGTTTCCGTCGGGAAACCGAGATGAGCAGCAGACATAGACAACCCTTTTAAGAAGACAAAACACAACACCATGCAGGCTGGCGTAAACCAGAAGTGAGAATGGGGGAGCGTGTTATTCGCCTATACCCCACAAAACCGCAGCGCTTTGGCTGCGCAAGGTGTGTACTTTACCTCACAACGGGGGGTGGCGCATCTGTCGTTTAGGCTCACGAGGTAAAGCCCGTTAACTGTGAGTCACGTCTTATTTACATCATTTAAACCTTCCATTAACTGGATAAAAAGAAGGCGCCGACGCTATAGTGGTTTTGTTTAATAAAACCGAGTTGTACCTGATAAAACCAAGAACAGACCCTGCGAGGAACACATGACAGAACATATTCGTAATGGCATTGCCGCCACTGAGGACATAGAAAGAGAGACTATGCGCAAGGTGATCTGGCGTATCCTCCCGTTTCTGATAGTCAGTTATCTGGTCTCCATTATCGATCGCGGCAATATCGGCATGGCTTCGCTACAGATGAATGAGGATCTCGGTCTCAGCAAAGCGGCGTTTGGCTTCGCCAGTAGCCTCTATTTCGTGGCGTATTTTCTGTTTGAAGTTCCAAGCAATCTGGCAATGCAGAAAGTTGGCGCACGTCTGTGGATCCCCCGCATTATGATCAGCTGGGGGGTGGTATCCATGTGTATGGCACTGGTACAAAACACGACGTCGCTTTATATCGTGCGTTTTCTGCTGGGTGCCGCGGAGGCGGGCTTCTTCCCCGGCGTCGTACTCTTTCTGACCTGGTGGATCCCTTCCCGCTACCGTGCGCGAATTATCGCGTCCTTTATGGTCGCGATCCCGCTGGCCAATTTTATTGGCTCGCCGCTGTCCGGGTTGATTCTGTCGCTGGATGGATGGCTGGGTCTGCGCGGCTGGCATCTGCTGTTTATCATTGAAGGTTTACCCGCCGTCCTGCTGGGTATTGCCGCCTGGTTTGTTCTTCGCGATCGTCCGCACCAGGCTAACTGGCTTAACGCGGAACAGAAAAAATGGCTGGAAACGACGCTTGAAACCGAGCGTCAACAGCAAAAAAATATCGGACACCAGACGACATGGCAGCTGCTCAGGCATCGTCAAATCTGGCTGCTGGCGCTGATTTACGCAGGCGCGTCATCAGCGGGCACCACCATCAGCGTCTGGTCACCGCAGCTGCTGAAATCGTTCCACCTGGATAATCTGGAGACGGGTCTGTTCAACGCCATTCCTTACGGTCTGGCATCCGTACTGATGATTGTGTGGGGACGCAGTTCGGACCGAACCAACGAACGCCGCTGGCATACCGCTCTGACCCTTTTCATTATTGCCGCAGGCGTATTTGCCGCCTTTGTCAGCGTCTCTCTTTCCGCCACCATTGTTATCCTGAGCATCATGCTGATAGGGGCGTATTCAATGAAGGGGCCTTTCTGGGCGCTGGCGTCAGGCTGGATGAGCAGCACGTCGGCGGCTGCGGGCCTGGCTGCAATTGGCGCCATCGCTAACCTTATCGGCGGTGCGGTGATGGTCAACGCTTACGGTATTATCAACGAACGGACGGGTAGCCACACGCTGGCCATGCTTCCTCTGGCGGCGTTATGCGTCACGGGGGGTATCGCGGTATTGGTGATGGGACGCCAGGCCAGCAATGCTCAGTTGCATGAAAAGCAGGTCACCCATTAGACATAACAAAAGCGGGACGCACGTCCCGCTTTATGCTTAGAGACTCTCTTCCGCAGTATCCTGCGTTTCCCCATAAAACTGCTGGCAAAAAGGCTTACTGGCCCCCATTTTCTGTGACAGGCGGCTGGCGGTGGCATGCATTAGCTGGCTGATCCCCTGTTCACGGCGATCTTCAGTCAGTCTGGAGATGGGCCCGGTCAACGCCAGCGCCGCAATCAGCTTGTCATTGACGCCGAAGACGGGCATTGCGAACGCCGCAGTATGCGGGTCACGGGCGCCTGCGGTATAGAGCGGAACAGCGGGCTCCCCCTCTGGCAGCGCGTCATTAAGGCCCCAGTGGCGAAGCACTTTACTGATGGCAGAATCGTCCAGCGGAAACTGAGTACCCGGCAGATTGCTGTGACGCAACCCGTGCGATGCTTCTGCCCGGAACAGGCACAGACGTTGCCCGCCTTCTAACACATACCAGCTGGCGCTCTCCTGAGAGGCCTGTGATAACGCCTGAAGCTCAGGCTGCACCACCCGGGAAAGATGGAAAGATTGTTCATAAAGTTTGCCAAGGTAAAGCAGACGTGGGCCAAGCGCATAATTGCCGTCATCATGCCTGACGACATAGTTCATTCGCTCAAGCGAATTCATTAACCGGTAAACCGTGGTTTTGTGATAACCCGATAGCTGCGCCAGCGCGGTCAGCGTCAGGCTCTCATCGCCGGGACGGAAGCAATCCAGTAAAGCCAGCGCCTTTTCGACCGCTACAACGCCTTCGTTACCCATCATCATCTCCTTTTCTGCTCGGCAGTGAGTGTACCTCAATTTTTGTGAGTCACTTCGTGTTTACATCACAAACGCCATCGCAGATCTGGCTAATGGGAAAGTAACACCGCTATAGTTGTTTTGTATTGTACACCTGCATTGTACACAGTAAAACAATATGGAGGCATATATGTCCGTTTCTGAAAAATCATTGATTAATCGTCAGGTCGAACGCGTATCGGCTGAACAGGTTCACCAGGCTGCCGAGTATCAGGCCGCCATTCTGGCGGATGTTGCCGGTCGCCGCGGTACACTCCATGGTCGTATCAAACCGCTCGCGCCTCACATGGCCGTTGCGGGCCCGGCAGTCACCGTGGAGGTGCGCCCGGGAGATAATCTGGCCATCCATGCCGCAATGGCCGTAGCACAGCCTGGCGATGTGTTGGTTGTTGACGGGAAAGGCGACCTGACCTGTGCGCTGCTCGGTGAGATTATGGCGACGCAGGCCCAGGCAAGCGGTATTGCGGGCATCATCATTGACGGGGCGGTACGTGATGCCGATACCCTGAGTAAAGGGCACTACCCCGTCTTCGCCGCCGGTCTTAACCCCTGTGGCCCGACAAAATCCATTCCTGGCCGGGTTAATCACCCCATCTCTATCGCTGGTGCAACGGTACGAGCCGGGGATCTGGTGGTCGCGGATATCGACGGCGTGGTGGTGATCCCGCGTGATGAAGTGCAGGCCGTTATCGCCATGGCCAAAGGGAAACTCGAAACAGAGACCCGACGTCTTGCTGCTATTCGTGAGGGCGATTTACGTCCACACTGGCTTAACGACGCGCTGCGTAAGGCAGGCATGTTATCTGACGGGGAGACGCTGTAATGGAAGACAAACGCGTTGTACTGGTCACGGGATGCGACCTGGCGGACCAGGCTGTCAACATGCTGCGAGACTTTGACGTGGTGTATGCCGGTCACCAGCCTACAGAAGATCAGCTGGTTACGCTGTGCGAACGGCACAATCCTGTGGCCATCCTGGTGCGTTACGGCAAAATAACCGCAAGGATCATGGATGCAGCCCCTGCATTACAGGTTATATCGAAACACGGAAGCGGCATTGACGTGATAGACCAGCCAGCGGCAGCGGCGCGTAATATCGCCGTTCGTTCCGCCCCCGGCGCCAATGCGGCAGCGGTTGCAGAACATACCTGGGCATTGATTCTTGCCTGTGCCAAATCGGTGGTCACCCTTGATAAACGCCTGCGCGACGGGCACTGGGATAAAGCCACGCACAAATCGATCGAGCTGGAAGGCATGACGCTGGGGCTTATCGGTCTGGGGGCGATTGGCTCGCGGGTTGCGCTGGTGGGGCAGGCATTCGGCATGCAGATTGTGGCGTATGATCCTTACGCTAAAACGATGCCATCTGGTTGTGAACGGGCAAACACCTTACCCGACCTTTTATCCCGTGCCGATGTTATCTCATTGCATTGTCCGCTCACTGACGACAACAGAGGAATGATCAACGCAGACACGCTCGCGCACTGTAAACGTAACGCGATTCTGGTGAACACAGCGCGCGGCGGGTTAATTAACGATGAAGCCCTGTTACACGCGCTGAAGGATGGAACCTTGCACAGCGCAGCACTCGACAGCTTTAACAGCGAGCCACTGACCGCCCCGAACCTGTGGCAGACCGTCGATAACGTCATCATTTCGCCGCATATTGGCGGCGTCAGCGCAGCGTCATACATCAAGATGGGAACCGTGGCCGCCAGCAATATTCTGGACGTTGTACACCTGGCTGACGTCGCCGTCAGCCCCTGAAATGCAATGATGAATGACCGCGCCCGCTTGTCATTTACCCTCAGCCAGCGCCTGCGCGCATGCCCAGGCACTGGCCCACGCCCACTGGAAGTTATACCCGCCGAGCCAGCCGGTCACGTCCATCACTTCACCAATGAAATAAAGACCCGGCACGTTGCGGGCTTCCATCGTGCGGGATGAGAGTTCGTTTGTATCCACGCCGCCCAGCGTCACTTCCGCCGTGCGGTAGCCTTCGGTGCCGTTTGGCTGCACGCGCCAGTTCGTCAGCGTCTCCACCAGCGTGTCCTGCTCGCGGCTGTTGAGCTGCTTAAGCGCAACATCCGGAATTTGCTCTAACACCTGCAAGCACTCCACGAGACGCTTCGGCAGCTGCATCGCCAGGGTATTTTTCAGGCTTTGATTCGGGTGCGCGGCGCGTTGCTCATTGAGGAAGGCGTCCAGATCGCAGTCCGGCACCAGGTTTACGGAGACAAACTCCCCCGGCTGCCAGTAGCTGGAGATCTGCAATACCGCTGGCCCCGAGAGACCGCGATGGGTAAAGAGCAGGTTTTCGCGGAACACCGTGCCGTCTTCGGCCGTAATGACCGACGGCACAGACACGCCGGAGAGCGTCTGAAGCTGTTCCAGCAGCGGCTTATGCAGCGTGAACGGCACCAGCCCGGCGCGCGTGGGTAATACTTTCAGGCCAAACTGCTCGGCGATTTTGTAGCCGAACGGTGAGGCACCCAGCCCCGGCATCGAGAGGCCGCCGCTGGCGATCACCAGGTTATCGGCGCTGACGGTTTCGCCGTTGAGTTGCAGCGTGTACCCTTGCTCGTTACGGGCGACGTCCAGCACTTCAGTGCGCAGGCGCATGACTACGCCGCCTTTCTCGCACTCGGCCACCAGCATATCCACGATTTGCTGGGCGGAGTCGTCGCAGAACAGCTGTCCCAGCGTCTTCTCATGCCACGCGATACCGTGTTTACCCACCAGTTCGATGAAATCCCACTGCGTGTAGCGCGCCAGCGCAGATTTACAAAAATGACGGTTCTGGCTCAAATAGGCCGCAGGCTCGACATAAAGATTAGTGAAATTGCAGCGCCCGCCACCGGACATCAGGATCTTGCGGCCAGGCTTTTTTCCGTTATCCAGCAGCAGCACACGACGACCCGCTTGTCCGGCCATTGCCGCACAAAACATACCCGCCGCACCGGCGCCAATTACTACGGCATCAAACCTTTCCACGTCAAAATCCTCTTCGTTAACTGCCGCGGATTGTAAAGTTTCCTCAGTGGTCGCACCAGCGTAAAAAGATATTACAAAGCCATTTCATTGATATTTAAAGATTATCTATTCAGGCACATTTCTCAAATCAGGTGGTATGTCAAAAAAAGTCTATATTTCACTTTGCCCGTTGCGCATTTGTCCTGGATAATGCGCCGCGTTCATGTCCTCAAAATGGCGTAACGTCCTATGCTACATTTGTTTGCCGGCCTGGATTTACATACCGGGCTTTTATTATTGCTTGCTCTGGTTTTTGTGCTGTTTTACGAAGCGATCAATGGCTTCCACGACACTGCAAACGCAGTTGCAACGGTTATCTACACTCGCGCAATGCGATCGCAGCTTGCGGTCGTTATGGCGGCGGTATTTAACTTTTTTGGTGTCCTCCTGGGCGGACTGAGCGTTGCCTATGCCATTGTGCATATGCTGCCAACGGATCTGCTGCTTAACGTGAGTTCCGGTCATGGCCTGGCCATGGTGTTCTCAATGCTGCTTGCTGCGATTATCTGGAACCTCGGTACCTGGTATTTCGGCCTGCCGGCATCCAGCTCTCACACCCTTATCGGCGCGATTATCGGTATCGGTTTAACTAACGCCCTGATGACCGGTACATCGGTTGTTGATGCGCTGAACCTTCCTAAAGTACTGGGTATTTTCGGCTCTCTGATCATCTCCCCTATCGTCGGTCTGGTGGTAGCAGGTGGATTGATTTTCATCCTGCGTCGCTACTGGAGCAACACGAAGAAACGTGCACGTATCCACCTGACGCCAGCAGAGCGTGAGAAGAAAGACGGCAAGAAAAAGCCGCCGTTCTGGACGCGTATCGCGCTGATCATTTCCGCTATCGGCGTCGCCTTCTCTCATGGCGCGAACGATGGTCAGAAAGGTATCGGTCTGGTGATGCTGGTTCTGATTGGCGTCGCACCGGCAGGCTTCGTGGTTAACATGAACGCCTCTGGCTATGAGATCACCCGTACCCGTGATGCGGTAAACAACGTTGAGACTTACTTCCAGCAGCATCCTGATTTGCTGAAGAAAGCGACCGGCGTAGACCAGCTGATCCCTTCTCCTGACTCTGGCGCACTGACTGCACCGGGCGAGTTCCATTGCCACCCGGCAAACGCGATTAACGCGCTGGAACGAGCGAAAGGCATGCTGGCCGATATCGAAAGCTATGACAAACTGGCTGTAGAACAGCGTGGTCAGCTGCGTCGTATCATGCTCTGCATCTCCGACGTGACCGATAAAGTCGCGAAGCTGCCAGAGGTCAATGCTGACGATAAGCGTCTGCTGAAGAAACTGAAAGGCGATATGCTCAACACCATTGAGTACGCGCCAATCTGGATCATCATGGCGGTCGCGTTGGCGCTGGGTATCGGTACGATGATTGGCTGGCGTCGTGTGGCGACCACCATCGGTGAGAAGATCGGTAAGAAAGGCATGACCTATGCTCAGGGCATGTCCGCGCAGATGACGGCGGCAGTGTCTATCGGTCTGGCGAGCTACACCGGTATGCCAGTCTCCACTACCCACGTACTCTCTTCGTCCGTGGCAGGTACCATGATTGTTGACGGCGGCGGTTTGCAGCGTAAAACCGTGACCAACATTCTGATGGCCTGGGTGTTCACCCTCCCGGCGTCCATCCTGCTGTCTGGCGGTCTGTACTGGATTTCGCTGAAGCTAATTTAATCGGCTGAAGGCGACAAAAAAGCGGGTCAGGAAACTGGCCCGCTTTTTTTATGCTCAGTGCCATATCATCAGCGCAATCATACTCACCACAACCAGACCACACAGGGCGCTGGTCAAAATGAACTGACGACGCAGGCGCTCGCAGCGACGGATAAACTCTTCATCGTGGTGATCGCGGTAGCGCTGGTAGTAGATATACCCCACCAGACGCATCTGCTTGCTGGGCTGTCCGTGCGAGGTGAAGAACCCTCCACCGTCCACATATTGATAAAGCAACGGATCGCAACCACGAAGTACCACTAACAGCGCACGTAACGATGAGAAGTAGCGCGCCATATTCACTATGCAAACCACGCATAACGCCCAAAACAATGCGACGGTGCTAATCATACATCCTCCCCGGCGTCCACCCACGAAGCAAGGCTCCTGAGCTACCGCACCCCAATGCCCTGACAGACAGTTCAGTGAAAGAATGACTAAAAGTCGATCCGGTTCGCGTTTTAATATCCGAACGGCTCATTAAATAGTGTAGGAGATCCGTTAATTTTTTTGCCACAAGGTTAATCGTTATCAACACCAAAGCTTGAAAAATATGTTTAACTGGGCCGTAATGAAAGCATCAGACGACGGCTTTCCCATTTAGTCATCGATAACTTAAGGAAGGAGTAACACTATGGCTTACAAACACATTCTTATCGCGGTAGACCTCTCCCCGGAGAGTAAAGTGCTGGTTGATAAAGCAGTATCCATGGCACGTCCCTACAACGCGAAAGTTTCGCTGATTCATGTTGATGTGAATTACTCCGACCTCTACACCGGTCTGATCGACGTGAATCTCGGCGATATGCAGAAACGCATCTCCGAAGAGACTCACCACGCGCTGAGCGAGCTTTCTACCAACGCGGGCTATCCAATTACTGAAACCTTAAGCGGTAGCGGCGATCTGGGCCAGGTGCTGGTTGATGCGATTAAGAAATACGATATGGACCTGGTGGTATGTGGTCACCATCAGGACTTCTGGAGCAAACTGATGTCTTCCGCACGTCAGCTGATTAACACCGTACACGTGGATATGCTGATTGTTCCACTGCGTGACGAAGAAGACGAGTAAGTGCAAAAAAGCCCGGTGGCGCTAACGCATACCGGGCCTACAAGCGGCACTGAATGTAGGCCGGGTAAGGCGAAGCCGCCACCCGGCTTTTTTTATTCCGGTGTACCTGAGTAGATATCAAAGCGATGCCCTTTGGTGGTCACCGCGTTAGTGGTCGCAACGTCCGCCAGCGGCGGCGCATAGTCAGGACGTTTCACCACCACCCGCTTCGTCGCCAGTTGACGAGCCGGCTCCAGCAGGCCATCGGCATCTAAATCTGGCCCCACCAGCGACTGAAACACCCGCATCTCTTTCTTCACCAGCGCGCTTTTCTGCTTATGCGGGAACATGGGGTCGAGATAGACCACCTGCGGGCGCGGGGTGATATCGGTCAGCGCCGTCAGGCTGGAGGCATGAATAAGTTGCAAACGTTCCTGTAACCACGAGCCGATTTCCGGGTCCGCATAGCCTCGCGTCAGCCCGTCGTCGAGCAGCGCGGCGACAACCGGATTACGCTCCAGCATCCGCACACGGCAGCCCACCGAGGCCAGCACAAACGCATCGCGCCCCAGCCCCGCCGTGGCGTCCACCACGTCCGGAAGATAGCTCCCTTTAATGCCAACCGCCTTGGCCACCGCTTCGCCGCGACCGCCGCCGAACTTACGCCGGTGCGCCATCGCGCCGCCGACAAAATCGACAAAAATCCCGCCAAGCTTTGGCTCATCGCGCTTGCGCAGCTCCAGATGTTCCGGCGTCATCACCAGCGCCATCAGGTTCTCTTCATCATGTTCCAGCTCCCAGCGGGCCGCCAGAACAGATAAGGCGCCGTCACCGGCGCCTGTTTCATCTACTAAGCAGATCTTCACGTAGCAATCAGCCTTTGATTCCGTAATGCTCCAGCATCGCATCCAGCTGCGGCTCGCGGCCACGGAAGCGTTTGAACAGCTCCATAGGCTCTTCTGAACCGCCGCGGGTCAGGATGTTGTCGAGGAACGACTGACCTGTTTCGCGGTTGAAAATCCCCTCTTCTTCGAAGCGCGAGAAGGCATCCGCCGCCAGCACGTCGGCCCACAGGTAGCTGTAGTAGCCTGCGGCGTACCCGCCTGCAAAGATATGGCTGAACGCGTGCGGGAAGCGTCCCCAGGTCGGGCCTGGAATGACGGCAACCTGCTTTTTAATCTCAGCCAGGGTTTCGAGGATTTTCGCCCCCTGCTCCGGGCTGAACTCGGCGTGCAGGCGGAAGTCGAACAGGCCGAACTCCAGCTGACGCAGGATAAACATCGCCGCCTGGTAGTTTTTCGCCGCCAGCATTTTATCCAGCAGTTCTTTCGGCAGCGGTTCGCCCGTTTCGTAATGACCGGAAATAAACGCCAGCGCGTCCGGCTCCCAGCACCAGTTCTCCATAAACTGGCTTGGCAGCTCGACCGCATCCCATGGCACACCGCTGATACCAGCGACACCAGCGGTTTCGATGCGGGTCAGCATATGGTGCAGGCCGTGACCGAACTCGTGGAACAGGGTGATCACTTCATCGTGGGTAAACAGCGCAGGTTTGCCGCTCACCGGACGGTTGAAGTTACAGGTCAGGTAGGCAACAGGTTTTTGCAGGGAACCATCCGCTTTACGCATCTGGCCCACGCAGTCGTCCATCCACGCCCCGCCGCGCTTGTTCTCACGCGCGTAGAGATCGAGATAGAAGCTGCCGCGCAGCTCGTTGTTCTCGTCATACAGCTCGAAGAAGCGCACGTCCGGATGCCAGACGTCGATGTCGGTACGCTCTTTCGCGGTAATGCCGTAGATGCGCTTCACTACCTCGAACAGACCGTTGACGGCTTTGTTTTCCGGGAAGTACGGACGCAGTTGTTCGTCGCTGATGCTGTAGAGGTGCTGTTTCTGTTTTTCGCTGTAGTATGCGATATCCCACGGCTGAAGCTCGTCCACGCCGAACTCCGCTTTCGCAAAGGCGCGCAGCTGAGCTAACTCTTTTTCACCCTGAGGACGGGCGCGTTTCGCCAGATCGGTCAGGAAGTCGAGCACCTGCTGTGGGTTCTCGGCCATTTTGGTGGCGAGGGATTTATCCGCGTAGCTGTCGAAGCCCAGCAGCTGTGCCAGCTCGTGGCGCAGGGAGAGGATTTCCGCCATCACCGGGCTGTTATCCCATTTGCCCGCATTCGGTCCCTGATCGGAGGCGCGGGTGCTGTAGGCCCGATACATCTCTTCGCGCAGGGCCTGGTTGTCGCAGTAGGTCATCACTGGCAGATAGCTTGGGATATCCAGCGTTAACAGGAAGCCTTCCTGCTCTTTCGCTTCGGCCTGGGCTTTTGCCGCCGCCAGCGCACTTTCCGGCATACCGGCCAGTTCGGATTCATCGGTAATCAGCTTCGTCCAGCCCATGGTGGCGTCGAGGACGTTGTTGCTGTACTGGTTGCCCAGCTCGGACAGGCGCGCAGCGATTTCGCCGTAGCGAACCTGTTTTTCTTTTGGCAGGCCAATCCCGGACAGTTCGAAATCACGCAGCGCGTTATCGACCGATTTTTTCTGGGCGGTATTCAGCTCGGCGTAGTGATCGCCGTCGCGCAGGTCGCGGTAGGCTTTGTAGAGCCCCTCGTGCTGGCCGACCCAGGTGCTGTACTCGGAGAGCAGCGGCAGGGTCTGTTCGTAGGCTTCGCGCAGCTCCGGGCTGTTTTTCACCGAGTTCAGGTGGCTCACCGGGGAGAAAATGCGCCCCAGCACGTCGTCCACTTCGGCCAGCGGCTGACACAGATTTTCCCAGGTGTACGGCGCGCCCTGCGCGACCACGTTCTCTACCGCCGCGCGGCAGTTTTCCAGCGACTGGGTAACGGCTGGAACCACATGCTCAGGGAGGATTTTAGAAAACGGTGGCAACGAAAAAGGCGTCAGTAATGGATTGGTCATAAACGCTGTCCTGTTGAAATAGATGAATGAAGCGCGCATCCGGCGCTGTGCATATTGTTTTCTGTAATGGGGTTAAGTGTAGAGGATTTCAATGCCGGAGGTTGTCGAAAAACGCCCTGTGGCGCTGCGCTTACCGGGCCTACGGGTAATCTGTGCCGTTCTGCTGTAAACTGTGGAAAATCGTCAATTCAGCGGAAAATCATTACCCATGCTCAGTTATCGCCACAGCTTCCACGCTGGCAACCACGCCGACGTCCTTAAACACACCGTTCAGAGCCTGATCATTGAAGCGCTTAAAGAGAAAGACAAGCCGTTTCTCTACCTGGACACCCACGCGGGGGCGGGCCGTTATCAGCTGAGCGGCGAACATGCCGAGCGTACCGGTGAATATCTGGAAGGCATCGCCCGTATCTGGCAGCAGGACGATCTGCCTGCCGAACTGGAGCCGTACATCGGCGTGGTGAATCATTTCAACCGCAACGGCCAGCTGCGCTATTACCCTGGCTCTCCGCTGATTGCCCGCCAGCTGCTGCGCGAGCAGGACAGCCTCCAGTTGACCGAGCTGCACCCAAGCGACTTCCCGCTGCTGCGCGCTGAGTTTCAGAAAGATAACCGCGCCCGCGTGGACAAAGCCGATGGCTACCAGCAGCTAAAAGCCAAACTACCGCCGGTTTCGCGTCGCGGCCTGGTGCTGATCGACCCGCCGTACGAAATCAAAACCGACTATCAGGCGGTGGTGACCGGTATCAACGAAGGTTACAAACGCTTTGCGACCGGAACCTATGCCCTGTGGTATCCGGTAGTGCTACGCGCGCAAATTAAACGGATGATCAAGGATCTGGAGGCGACCGGCATCCGCAAAATCCTGCAGATTGAGCTGGCGGTGCGCCCCGACAGCGACCAGCGCGGCATGACCGCGTCCGGCATGATTGTGATTAACCCGCCGTGGAAGCTCGAAGCGCAGATGAACAACGTGCTGCCGTGGCTGCACAAAACGCTGGTGCCAGCCGGTACGGGCCACGCCACCGTAAGCTGGATCGTGCCGGAGTAATCGCAGCCATCGGTGGAACCTATTGATTTCAGGTATACAATCGCGGCAATTCACGATTAAGGACAAAAGCTATGACTAAGCATTATGACTACATCGCAATCGGCGGCGGCAGCGGCGGCATCGCCTCCATCAACCGTGCGGCCATGTACGGCCAGAAGTGTGCGCTGATTGAAGCCAAAGAACTCGGCGGCACCTGCGTAAACGTGGGTTGTGTACCGAAGAAAGTGATGTGGCATGCCGCGCAAATCCGTGAAGCTATCCATATGTATGGCCCGGACTACGGCTTTGACACCACCATCAACCACTTCGACTGGGATAAGCTGATCGCCAGCCGTACCGCCTATATCGACCGTATTCACACCTCGTACGATAACGTGCTGGGCAAGAATAACGTCGACGTGATCCGCGGCTTCGCCCGTTTCGTGGATGCGAAGACGATCGAAGTGAACGGCGAGACGATCACTGCCGATCACATCCTGATCGCCACCGGTGGCCGTCCGAGCCATCCGAACATTCCGGGCGCGGAATACGGTATCGACTCCGACGGGTTCTTCGAGCTGCCTGCTCTGCCAGAGCGCGTTGCTATTGTAGGCGCGGGTTACATCGCGGTTGAGCTGGCCGGCGTGATTAACGGCCTTGGGGCGGAAGCGCACCTGTTTGTGCGTAAACACGCGCCGCTGCGTAGCTTTGATCCGCTAATCGTCGACACGCTGGTCGAGGTGATGAACGCCGAAGGCCCAACCCTGCACACCAACGCCGTGCCAAAAGCGGTGGTTAAAAATGCGGACGGTAGCCTGACCCTGGAGCTGGAAGATGGCCGCAGCCAGACCGTTGATTGCCTGATCTGGGCGATTGGTCGTGAACCGGCCACCGACAACTTCAACCTGGCCGCAACCGGGGTGAAAACCAATGAAAAAGGCTACATCGTCGTTGATAAGTTCCAGAACACCAGTGTACCGGGCATTTATGCCGTTGGTGATAACACAGGTGCCGTAGAACTGACGCCGGTTGCCGTGGCCGCGGGGCGTCGTCTTTCCGAGCGTCTGTTTAACAACAAGCCGGACGAACATCTGGATTACAGCAACATCCCGACCGTGGTCTTCAGCCACCCGCCAATCGGCACCGTCGGCTTAACCGAGCCGCAGGCGCGTGAGCAGTACGGCGACGATCAGGTGAAAGTGTATAAATCGGCGTTTACCGCGATGTATACCGCGGTCACCTCGCACCGTCAGCCGTGCCGCATGAAGCTGGTCTGTGTGGGCCCGGACGAGAAGATCGTCGGCATCCACGGCATAGGCTTTGGCATGGACGAGATCCTGCAGGGCTTTGCGGTGGCGCTGAAGATGGGCGCAACGAAAAAAGACTTCGATAACACCGTGGCGATCCACCCCACTGCGGCAGAAGAGTTTGTAACAATGCGTTGATATTGATGCCCCTCTTCAAAGGGGCATTTTTTTAACATTCATAAATCGTTGCAAAACGAATGCTCCGAAAATCGTGATCTACCGCACATATCCCTCCACATCCACCGAAGCGAATGTCTACGCTTATAAGACGCCCGGAAAAACCTGTCTTTTAGAACACACAACCGGAGGTCCTTATCACCATGTTCAACCAGAAACTACAGGCTACCGAGAACATCGAGTTCGAGATTGCAGAAGAGCTGCGCTACGAGACCGATCCCTGCGAGTTGAAACTGGATGAAATGATTGAGGCGGAGCCGGAACCCGAAATGATCGAGGGGCTACCTGCCTCCGATGCCCTGACGCCTGCCGATCGTTATCTTGAACTGTTCGAACATGTGCAGTCGACACGGCTGTTTGCGGACAGCAAAACTTTCCCAGACTGCGCGCCGAAAATGGACCCGCTGGATATCCTGATCCGCTACCGCAAGGTGCGTCGTCACCGTGATTTCGACCTGGCGCGCTTTGTGGAGAATCACTTCTGGCTGCCGGAGGATTACAGCAAAGAGTACGTCTCCGATCCCGGCTTCTCCCTGAAAGAACACATTGATAACCTGTGGCCGGTGCTGACGCGCGAGCCGCAGGATCACATCCCGTGGTCGTCGCTGCTGGCTCTGCCGCAGGCCTATATTGTGCCCGGCGGGCGATTCAGCGAGACCTACTACTGGGATTCTTATTTCTCCATGCTGGGGCTGGCAGAAAGCGGTCGTAACGATCTGCTGAAATGCATGGCCGATAACTTCGCCTGGCTGATTGAGCGCTACGGACATATCCCGAACGGCAACCGCACCTACTACCTCAGCCGCTCCCAGCCGCCGGTTTTTGCCCTGATGGTGGAGCTGTTTGAAGAGGACGGCGTGCGCGGGGCGAAGCGCTATCTTGAGCATCTCAAGATGGAGTACGCCTTCTGGATGGACGGGGCGGAATCGCTGCTGCTCAACCAGGCCTATCGCAGTGCGGTGCGCATGCCGGATGGCTCATTGCTCAACCGCTACTGGGACGATCGTGATACGCCACGGGATGAATCCTGGATTGAGGACGTTGAAACCGCCCGTCATTCCGGTCGCCCGCCGAACGAGGTGTATCGCGACCTGCGCGCCGGGGCAGCCTCAGGATGGGATTACTCGTCCCGCTGGCTGCGCGATCCTGCGCGGCTGGCCAGTATCCGCACGACGCAATTTATCCCCATCGATTTGAACGCATTCCTGTTCAAACTGGAGAGCGCTATCGCCAATATCTCAGCGTCGAAAGGGGATAAAGAGACGGCTGAACTATTCCGCCAGAAAGCCAGCGACCGGCGCGCGGCGGTGAACCGCTATCTGTGGGACGAAGAGAACGGCTGTTATCGTGATTACGACTGGCGCCGTGAAGCCCTGGCGCTGTTCTCTGCGGCCAGCATTGTGCCGCTGTATGTGGGCATGGCGACGCATGAGCAGGCTGAACGGCTGTCCGATGCCGTTAAAGCCCGTCTGCTCACGCCGGGCGGTATTCTCGCCACCGAATATGAAACAGGTGAGCAATGGGATAAGCCGAACGGCTGGGCACCGCTACAATGGATGGCGATCCAGGGGTTCAAGCAGTACGGCAACGACTCGCTGGGGGATGAGATCGCCTGGAGCTGGCTGCACACGGTAAACCATTACTACAAAACCCATCATAAGCTGATTGAGAAGTACCATATCGCCAGCAGCACGCCACGCGAAGGTGGCGGGGGGGAGTATCCGTTGCAGGATGGCTTCGGCTGGACGAATGGGGTGGTGCGGCGGTTGATTGGGTTATATGGTGAACCTTGAGCCTTGCCCCTCACCCTAACCCTCTCCCCTGAGGGGAGAGGGAAAAGTTAACGAATCACCTCATAAATGGCAGTCTGGATGGACTGCCATTTTTTTGTACTGGCATCGGGCTGCGTCTTCGCGCGGCGCGTTGCCATATCGGCGTCGTGCTGCTGACGTTTCACTACCGCCGGGACGGTACAGAATGCTTTCAGGTACTGCTTACGCATAGACGTCAGCGATTCGCCGTTCGCCATCGCATGGCTAAGCGTATTAATAAAGCGTCGGCAGGGCTTTTGCTCTGTCATTTGCAGGCGGTAGCGCAACATCACTTCCAGCACGTCATCGTAGCCTGCCGACAATGCCTCCTCCGTCCATGACATTTTCCAGTCCATGCCACCCTGCAAGAACAGGAGCGCCACGCGGGTATCATTGCGGCTAATCGCTGAACGGAAGTTGTTTTCATCCCAGGTGACACCCATCCGCGTCAGCGTTTCTCGCGAGGAAGGCGTTTCGCGCATCTCCTGCACCGGCGCGGGAGATGCCGTGCTGGCCACAGTCGGCTGCGGTTTACTGCTGGTTACCAGCCAGGCTCCTCCCACGACAATCGCGATAACCATCATGCCAACCGCTCCCCACAGCACGCCGGAAATCAGCTGTTCGCGCTGCTCTGGCGTACGCGCGGCGCGCTGAGTCGGTTTCTCTATGCTGTCACGCACTTCAAACAGATCGCCGCCTGTTGTGCGGTCTATTTTTTGCGCCTTTTCCCAGAATGCATGCAGCTCGCTTTCATCCACCGCCATCAGCGCCGCCGGGTTAACGCGTGTCCGCCCTTCCTCAAACGCGCGCTGAACGGAGCGGGTGATCTGCATGTAATAGCTGTCGAGCAGCTGGATTTGCGCCCCGCTCAACGGCTGCTGCACGGTGATGCTGTTGCGGATTTGACGGATATCTTCGAGGAAGGTTTGCAGGGTTTTGCGGGGTTCTACCAGCAGCGTCAGCATGTCCGGGGCGTTAAACAGCGACGTGTAGTAGCGGCTAAATTCTTTCTTATCCACCAGCAGCTGGGCCAGCTCACTAAATAACATGCCGCTCAGAACATCATTAATTTCACCGTTTTTCAGCCAGCGACGCACACGTTCAGCATTAAACAAGGTCTTAAGATGATTATTCAGCCGCACCGGATCGGGCCATGCCTGCTGTATCAATCCTTTTATCATCAGCTCAATGGCACGCACCTGTTTCTGCGCCTGGAGCTGGCTCGCCTTGTCTGGCACCCTCCCGGTATCGTAGGTCAGAAGGGGCTGTTGCAGACGCAGATATTCAAGGGATGTGACGAAGCGCATCGCCGCAATCAGCTGGTTTTCGCTGACATCCTGCCCGCTTTCATACTGGGGAACGCGCTGCTGAAGCAAGCGTAATTGCAGCGTAAAGGCTGTCATTTCCGCATCATTCAGGTTCAGCTTTCTGGCTACGGCGCCCCACCCGCCCAGCCCCAGGCGGGCGCTATCCAGTTGTTCCAGAAACCAGCGTGGATCTTTTCCTTCAGAAACATGTACATTCAACAGAAGTAAGATTTCAACAGACGCCTGGCGGATCGCCGCCAGACAGTGTTCAAACTGTTCGCGGGTATGATGCGATGAGCTAATCATCATTGTTTTCCTTGAGAGACAATGAGTACCGCCAAAGCGGCATTAAAAGTCGTTTTTCTTTTTATTTATAGGAGGTTAAACATACCTGACTTTCTGTTGAAATAAAGTGACAACCCTATAATCATTTGCAATGTCTCCGGAGGATCGTCATGCCCGCCTTAACCACCGCGCGTCTCACCTGCTTGCCGCTGCAAGAGCAAGACTGGCCCTTTTTTCTGTCGCTACAGCAAAATCCTGACGTGATGCGTTTTGTCGCCCCTGAGCGTAGCGAGGCTGACATTCGGGAGGCCTTTGAGTCTCGTCTGTTGCCGTGGGCACCGGGCAGCTCGCACTGGCTCTGCCTTGTGGTGCGTGAGACGGCCAGCCAGACGCCGCTGGGCGTAACCGGCTATGTGCACCGGGAAGCAGATTGTGCCGAAGTCGGTTTTCTCTTTGCGCCCTCTGCGCAGGGGAAAGGTTACGGCTTTGAATCTCTGCGGGCGGTGTGTGATTTCGCGCTGACCCAGGGCAATATCCGTCGGCTCACCGCGACCGTGACGGCGGGAAATATCGCCTCAAGGCGACTGCTGGAAAAAACAGGTTTTCAGCTGGAAGGTGAGTTGCGCGAGAGTTATTTCCTTTCAGGGCAATGGCATAACGACTGGCTATTCGGTTTACTGAAAAAGGAATATCCGTTCAGTAAAACCTGATCAACGGCCATTTGGCGGATATTCCCCGGGCTGTTTTCCCTTTATAGTTCCGCCATAAAGAGGAAACGCTTATGACGGGTTATGCAATGCAGATATCTTCTGCTGCAATCGCATTAATTAAAAAACAGCAGGGTCTTTCCCTGGAGAAATACCGTGACGAAAAGGGAATATGGGTTATAGGTTACGGTCACGTGATTCGCCAGTGGGAAAAATTTAACGGCCTCATCACGCCGACTGAGGCGGAGAATTTGCTTTTCAATGATATTCATTTATGTGAGTCGCTGCTGCGGGAAATGAACAAACGCCCATTAACCCAACAGCAGCATGATGCACTGGTATTAACGCTCTTCAGTTTTGGGGAAGATTCCCCTCTGCCAGAGAAGATCCTTCAGGCCGTCGCCCGGGTATAGTACATCGCGGCCTGCGTCCGGTTTTTGACATCAAGACGACGGAAAAGCGTCTCAAGATGGGCTTTTACCGTTGCCGCACTGATATTGAGATTACGACCTATCTCTTTATTTGACTCTCCGGCCGCCAGTAATTTCAATACCTCACGCTGGCGCTCACTTAACAATGACAGCTCATCATGAGAGGAGTGCTGGTTCATCCACTCGCCGGGAAAACAGACCATCCCTCGCGATACAGAATCCAGCACGGCGGAAAGGCGTTCGGGATTCGCATTACGAGGGATTATTGCCACCACGTTGCGCTGTAGCATTTGCTCAACCCAGCGAGGCTCTTTTTTCGTTAACACCAACACCACGCGCGCTGTTGGAAAACGATTCATAATCTCTTCCGGTAAAGCCACACCGTTATCATGAATTAAATACCCATCTATCATGACGATAGCGGAAGGTGACGCGGATAAGTGTGCCCATAATTCATCAGTCTGACGAGTTCCTGTCAAATCTATTTCCGGAATTAATTTCTGCAAACTGCACTTCGCTCCATGAATAAATAATGACTGCCTGTCAAACATGATTACTCGCATCGTATTACTCCTCTGAGAATAGCGAAGGGGGATTCTACAGAGGCATTTTTTAAGAAAAAACTCAATGAATGGAGAGGTTACAATTCACCCAGCTCTCTTTATATCTTTCATCATTTAGACACACCTGCTTTAAGGATTTCCTTAAGAGGGTTCCCTCCCCCTTAAGTCTGAACATTACAGGAACATACCGCCTGAAACTTCAATACGTTGCGCATTCATCCAGCCCAGTTTGTCACTGAGCAACGCCGCAATGGCGTCACCGATATCATCGGGCAGGCCCACCCGTCCCAGCGCCGTCTGCGAGGCCAGCAGCTGGTTAAGCTCCGCATTATCCCTTACGCGTCCGCCTCCAAAGTCGGTTTCAATCGCGCCAGGCGCGATGATATTGACGGAAATTCCGCGCACGCCAAGCTCTTTTGCCTGATAGCGGGTCAGCACTTCCATCGCCCCTTTCATTGCCGCGTAAGTCCCTGAACCTGGCTGAGTAAAACGGGCCAGTCCGCTTGAGACGTTCAGGATCCGTCCTCCGTCTTTTATGAGCGGCAGCAGCTGTTGCGTGAGGAAAAACGGACCTTTGAAGTGAATATTCACCGCATCATCAAACTGCGCTTCTGTCGTCTCGGTATAGGGTGCGTATAACCCTGTACCTGCGTTGTTCACTAAATAGTCAAAGGTGTCACGTTGCCAGACGTGTGTAAGGGTTTCCTTCACCTGTTGAGCGAAGCGCGCAAAACTTGCCGTATCGCCGACGTTAAGCTGCAATGCTGCCGCTTTTCTACCTTTTCCCTCGATTTCGCGCACAACGTCCTGCGCCTCCTGCTGACTGCTGTTCCAGGTCAGGATGATATCTGTCCCTTCCGCAGCAAGCTTCAAAACCGCATTTTTACCCAGGCCGCGGCTACCGCCCGTCACTAATGCAATACGTTCACGCATAATTCACCTCGTTTCGACTGCGATGAAGATTGAGAATGAGCTTATTAGATGGTAGAAAATCAATAAATAGTGCCGCCAACGCTTCACTGTTTCATTTCAAACAACAATGACCCATATCTATGGATAAAATATACGCAATGCAGCTTTTCCTTCGCGTCGCGGAACTGGAGAGTTTTACCCGCGCGGCGGAGACGTTAAGCCTGCCGAAGGGGAGTGTCTCGCGGCAGATCCAGGCGCTGGAGAACGCGCTTGGCACTCAACTGCTGCACCGCACTACCCGCCGCGTCAGCCTGACGCAGGACGGCATGGTTTATTACGAACGCGCAAAAGATCTGCTGATGAATCTGGACGAACTGGACGGCATGTTTCTGCACGACCCTTCCACCATCAGCGGTCGGCTACGTGTGGATATGCCCGTTGCCATTGCACGAAATGTCGTCATTCCGAAACTGCCTGCATTTTTACAACAGTTTCCCGGCATTGAGCTTGAGCTGAGCAGCAGCGATCGTCTGGTCGATGTCATCCGCGAAGGATTTGACTGCGTGGTTCGCGTGGGAAACTTGAAGGACTCCGGGCTTATCGCCCGCCCGCTTGGGAAGCTTTCAGTGATTAACTGCGCCAGCCCGGATTATCTCACGCGATTCGGCTACCCTGAGACGCTGGATGATTTGGGCTCACACGCCCTCATTCATTACTCCGCCACGCTGGGCACCCGTCCTCTGGGTTTTGAGTATTTCAACGGCAGCGCGACCCAGTGGATAAAAACGGGAGGCGTTTTGACGGTTAACAGCACGGAAACCTACCAGGCCGCCTGTATCGCCGGGCTTGGCATTATTCAGGTCCCGCGCGTCGGGGTGCGTGATGCCCTGCGCACGAAAAAACTCGTTGAGATCCTGCCGCAATATCGGGCTGAACCAATGCCCGTCTCCCTCATTTATCCCCACCGCCGTAACCTCTCCCGTCGGGTGCATGTGTTTATGGAGTGGCTTACCGAACTCACAAAAAGTTACGTGGACTAGTCGCAAGCTATAATTCAGTAACATCCAGCTCAACGAAAAGGAAAATGCGCGTGACGCCGGAAAATAACCCGCAACGACCGACTCAACATTTAGATTATGAACCCATCAAAAAGATGGATAACGAGCCTGAAGCGCCGAAGGAGCCTGGAACGACCAGCAAAGCGCTGGGCACCGTGACCGGCATAGCCGAAAAAATTCAGCAGATACCCGCGATTGCTCACCTGATCCGCGCCGCTGAGCGCTTTAACGACCGCATGGGAAATCAGTTTGGCGCGGCGATCACCTACTTCTCTTTCCTGTCGATGATCCCCATCCTGATGGTATCGTTTGCCGCCGCCGGTTTTGTTCTGGCGTCTCACCCGACGCTGTTGCAGGACATCTTCAATAAGATCCTGACCAACGTCAGCGACCAGACGCTCGCCACGACGCTCAAAAGCACCATCAATACCGCCGTGCAGCAGCGTACCACCGTGGGTATCGTCGGGTTGCTGATTGCGCTCTATTCCGGGGTTAACTGGATGGGCAACCTGCGTGAAGCCATTCGCGCCCAGTCGCGTGACGTCTGGGAGCGTACGCCGCAGGATCAGGAGAAGATATGGGTGAAGTATTTGCGCGACTTTATCTCGCTGATTGGTCTGCTGGTGGCGCTGGTCATCACGCTCTCTATCACCTCGGTCGCCGGTTCTGCGCAGCAGATGATTATCTCCGCGCTGTATCTGGACTACATTGAATGGCTGAAACCGGCCTGGCGCGGTATAGGGCTTGCTATCTCCATCTTTGCTAACTACCTGCTGTTCTTCTGGATCTTCTGGCGTTTGCCCCGCCATCGGCCGCGCAAGAAGGCGCTGATCCGTGGGACGTTGATTGCCGCCATTGGCTTTGAGGTGATCAAAATTGTGATGACCTATACGCTGCCATCGCTGGTGAAGTCCCCCTCCGGCGCGGCCTTTGGTTCGGTGCTGGGGCTGATGGCCTTCTTCTATTTCTTCGCACGCCTGACGCTGTTCTGTGCCGCGTGGATCGCCACCGCAGAGTATAAAGACGACCCGCGCATGCCGGGAAAAACCCACCACTGATGTCCTGTCGGGCTGATATTTCAGCCCGATTCATCATTTCAGCATATAAATCCAGACCGTAACTTTTATTTAACTCAAAACCAGTTTTAATGACTGATATTTAAAATGTGTGAAGCATTTCATGGAAGTGTTTTCGCTGGCCTGAAAATTATCCGCTTTTTGTTGCTTTTATGACCATGTCACGCCTTTGTTACAGATTGAAATGTCGCTTTTGCTGTGCCTAATATGGCCCTTCGTTCGTCCAAAAATAAGAAAATATTATGCAAGCAACAGCCACCACACTTAACGAAGGGGCGGAACACGTTCCGGTCAACTCCCGCAATAAAGTCGTCGTCGCATCGCTGATTGGCACCGCCATTGAGTTCTTCGACTTTTATATTTACGCCACCGCTGCGGTCATTGTCTTTCCGCATATTTTCTTCCCACAGGGCGACCCGACGGCAGCCACGCTACAGTCTTTAGCTACCTTTGCTATCGCCTTCGTTGCGCGTCCTATAGGTTCAGCGGTCTTTGGCCACTTTGGCGATCGCGTCGGTCGTAAAGTGACGCTGGTTGCCTCGCTGCTGACGATGGGGATCTCCACCGTCGCCATCGGCCTGCTGCCGACCTATGAAACTATCGGCATTCTGGCGCCTGTGCTGCTGGCGCTGGCGCGCTTTGGTCAGGGCCTGGGGCTGGGCGGGGAATGGGGCGGCGCGGCGCTACTGGCGACCGAGAACGCCCCGGCGCGTAAGCGTGCCCTGTATGGCTCTTTCCCACAGCTGGGCGCGCCGATTGGCTTCTTCTTCGCGAACGGCACCTTCCTGCTCCTCTCCTGGCTGCTGACCGATGAACAGTTCATGAGCTGGGGCTGGCGTATTCCGTTCGTCTTCTCTGCCGTGCTGGTGCTGATTGGCCTGTACGTGCGCGTGTCGCTGCACGAGACGCCGGTCTTCGCTAAAGTCGCCGCGGCGAAAAAGCAGGTTAAAGTTCCGCTGGGGACGCTGCTGACCAAACACCTCCGCGTGACCGTGCTGGGTACGTTCATCATGCTGGCGACCTACACGCTGTTCTATATCATGACCGTGTACTCCATGACCTACAGTACCGCCGCCGTACCGGTCGGACTGGGCCTGCCGCGTAACGAAGTGCTGTGGATGCTGATGATGGCGGTTATTGGATTTGGCGTGATGGTGCCCATCGCGGGCCTGCTGGCGGATAAATTTGGCCGTCGTTCAAGCATGATCGTCATCACCTCGCTGATCATCCTGTTCGCACTGTTTGTCTTCCCGCCGCTGCTGGGTTCAGGTAGCCCTGCGCTGGTGATGGCGTATCTGCTGATTGGTCTGAGCCTGATGGGGCTGACCTTTGGCCCAATGGGCGCGCTGCTGCCGGAGCTGTTCCCGACTGAAGTGCGTTATACCGGCGCGTCGTTCTCCTATAACGTTTCGTCTATTCTGGGCGCCTCGGTGGCCCCGTATATCGCCACGTGGCTTCAGGCGAACTATGGTCTGTTCTATGTGGGTGTCTATCTGGCGGCCATGGCAGCGTTGACGCTGATTGCGCTGCTGCTGACGCACGAAACTAAGCATCAGACTCTGTAAGCGAATGCCGGGTGGCGGCTACGCCTTACCCGGCCTACGATTCACATGTAGGCCGGGTAAGCGCAGCGTCACCCGGCAAGAACAGGCCACACCTTACTTCTTCATCTGCGACAAAATCGTCCGACACTGATTCGCTTCGCCTTCTGACGGCGAAATCAACGCCAGCAGCGCCGCCGCAGGGGTGACCAGCGTGGCGAGGGCGGCGGCAACCGCACCGCGCGCAATCAGCGGCCCGGCCTTCACGCCCGCCTGCGGATCTTTGAAGGTCCCGCGAACGTAGAGCGGCGAGCGCAGGGTGATGATGCGAATGCCTTTACTTTCCGGATCGATGGTTAAATCCAGCTGCTCGGACGCCATGCTGGCGGTACCGGTGATGTTGATAACCGCGTTTTCCGTGTCGAATGCGAAAATCTGCGGACGCGCCACACCGTTGACCAGGTCCACGTTTGCCGCCGCGCAGTTCACGCGCACTTCATCGTCTCCGAAGATTTGTCCGACGATGAAGTTACC
This sequence comes from Enterobacter cloacae complex sp.6700776, assembly GCF_048284255.1. Taxonomy (NCBI): domain Bacteria; kingdom Pseudomonadati; phylum Pseudomonadota; class Gammaproteobacteria; order Enterobacterales; family Enterobacteriaceae; genus Enterobacter; species Enterobacter cloacae complex sp.6700776. Next base: position 114,443 of record NZ_JBLVYK010000012.1, read on the forward strand.
GACGTTCAGCCCCAGGATCTCCATCAGGTTACGGCTCACCAGCCCGTCGTTCATCAGCAGCTTCAGGTTGCCGTTTCCGCTGCCTAACAGCGCGGCCACAGAGTTACCCGTGCCGCGAATATCCGCATCGCCGTTCATCTCACCGAGGGTTTTCTGCATCAACTCCACGTCCGGCATCAGCTCTTTCAGCTTCAGACGACGCGCCTGGATCTCCGCCCTTCCCTGCATCGGCTTTTTATCCCCCTCCAGGTGGATATTCGAGGAAATGGTTCCCCCGGCCATGCCAAACTTCAGCGGTTGCAGGCGCAGATCGGCGTTTTTCAGGATGATATGGGTCGAGAGGTTGCTCAACGGCAGCGTGCTGCCATGCTCAATTTTACGTCCTTTGAAGCGCACGTCCGCATCCATTACGTCCCACTTGTCGGTTTCGAAGCGGTCATAGGGCAGCACTTTACCCGCAGGCTGAGCGTCCTTTTTGACCTCTTTTGACTTCGTGCCTTTACCCGAATCTACGCCAATCAGCGGACCAAGATCGGCCAGACGCAGCTGGCGGGATTCAACGTCCCCCTCCAGTTTCGGGCGCGGTTTTCCGGTGGTGTAGGTCAGCGTGCCGTGTATATCGCTATCGCCGATGCGGCCGTTGAACCCCCGGTAGTCAAAGACGGACGATTTTTCAGCGTCGATTTTTGCGACCAGCCGCCCGTCCGTTTCAAACGGCGGGGTATCCGGCAGCAGCACGCCGGTGAGATCGTACAGTTCACCCAGCGAATCCCCGGCAAACTTAAGCTGGAGGTCGACGCCGCCCATGTTCATCGGGTCGTTAACCGTGCCCACGAACGCCACGCGGGTATTGCCCGAGCGGAAGTCCGCCTGCACCGGGAATGGCGTACCCTCGCTCCTGAGCGCCAGCATACCGCCGATTTTGCCTTTACCGGTCAGTGGCTGGCCGTTGTAGCGCCCTTTCGCTGTCAGGCCGAAGACGTAATCGCCAGCTTTGCTGTCATCGCCTTTGGCTTTGCTGCCCGTCACTTCGCTAAACGGCAGCGGCTTGCCCAGCGGATCGACGAGGATCTCCACGTCAGCCTTACTCACTTTATCGTCAATGGCGATCCGCCCCCGATCGAACAGAATATTGTCGAGGCGGAAAGACCACGAAGAGGGCTGCGCATTCGGATCTTTATCGCCGCTGCTGGCGAGATCGAACGTCCAGTTATTGGTTTTCTCCGACAGGCGAATCAGCCGCGCGTCGGGCTGCTGAAGTTTGATCCACGGCAGATACACCGTTTTGGTTAACAGGGCTAACGGCGCCAGCGTGGCTTCCACGCGCGGCAGGTGGATCATGGTCACTTCGGGGATGTCCGGCGGGTTGCCAAGAATGATGTCGTCAGCGTGAACGTGCGGCCAGGGCACCCAGCTTCGCCAGCCGGTTTCCTCTTTCTGACGCTCCCACACGACCCCCAAATCGCCACGTATTGCGAAGGGGCGGTTTAGCTCGGTCGAGACTTTCTGGTTGATGGTCGGTTTGAGGCGGTTCCAGTCAAACGTGGCGATAATGATGATTAAGACCACGATCAGCAACAAGAAAATCCCTGCTGTCCAGGAAATCACCCTGGTTGTTTTTGTCATTGTTGTCCCCTTTCCTGATGAACTTGCCTTTAAAACTATAGTTCAGACAAAGGGAAGCGGGCAGATCAGAGGGTGGTTATCACCTTTTCCAGGGTATCCATGGGGACAGGACGAGAGAGGAAATAACCCTGTGCCGCCGCTGCCGGAGAATTTTGCACGTCGCGCCACTCTTCCAGCGTCTCTACGCCTTCCACAATGACGCCCTGGCAATAGCGGTTCATCAGTTGCAGGAGCATCGTAAACAGGTTCCGTCCTTCCGGTGTCTGGCGCAGCATGATAAACAGATCGCGGGCCACTTTGATGTAGTCATAACGCACTTCGCTCAGGGCGGAGAAGTTGGCCATACCGGTACCGAAATCATCCAGCCACAGCGGGCCAAACTCACACATCGAGGCAAATGAGGAGTCCTGCGGCAGCTGAACATGTTCCACCAGCTCGAAGCGCATCCACGGCAAGGTGGCAATCAGCGCCTGCAGCGTCGCATTCTGACGTAACGCCATCAGGGTTGGACCATCCACGTTCACCGAAGCCAGAATACCGTGCTGCTCGAAGAACGCCTGCTTCGTCGCCAGCATTCTCAACTGCTCTTCCAGCACGTCGATGCGCTGACGCACGGCAACCTCCGCAAAATAGCGGTCCGGCGCGATACGCTGCGAAGGGTTCGATGGATGAGTGACGACCGTTAACACCTCAATTGCCATTAACCGACCGTCAGTACGGTAGATAGGCTGATAGGTGTACGCTCGCTCACATTGCAGCCAGTAGCGATGCTCCTGCAAGTTCTCAATACTTGCCTCAGGCGTAGTGCTCAGCCGCTGGATAACCTGCTCTGACTTCATTTCGGATGTCCTGTTGTATGGGATAGCCTTTCTGGACTCGTCACTGAGTTATCGGCCCGCCAGGTGAGAACTTTATGTTCAATTCAACGGGAAAATGAAATTAAGATGACAGAAATATGCCGGAACACGCGCTGGCTCAAAAAAAATAATGGAACGTCGTTTTAATATGGTTGACCGTAAAAAACACACAGCGCACACTACCCTTAATTACTCTGTTCAGGTTCACGACTATGTCTAAGAAAATTGCCGTGATTGGCGAATGCATGATTGAGCTGTCCCAGAAAGGCGCGGAAGTCAGCCGCGGTTTTGGCGGCGATACATTGAACACCTCCGTTTACATTGCCCGTCAGGTCGCCCCCGACGCGCTGAGCGTGAGCTACGTTACCGCGCTGGGAACGGACAGCTTCAGCCAGCAGATGCTGGAGGCCTGGCAGGGTGAAAACGTTGAAACTTCGCTGATCCAGCGAATGGAAAACCGTCTGCCGGGTTTGTACTACATCGAAACCGACAGTACCGGCGAGCGCACCTTCTATTACTGGCGTAATGAAGCGGCTGCCAAATTCTGGCTGGAAAGCGATGCCGCCGCTGCGATTTGCGAAGAGCTGGCCACCTTCGATTACCTCTACCTGAGCGGGATCAGCCTGGCGATCCTGAGCCAGCAGAGCCGTGAAAAGCTGCTGTCACTGCTGCGCGAATGCCGTGCCAACGGCGGTAAGGTGATTTTCGATAACAACTACCGTCCGCGCCTCTGGGCCAGCCGTGAAGAGACGCAGCAGGTGTATCAGCAGATGCTGGAATGCACCGATATCGCCTTCCTGACGCTGGACGATGAAGATGCCCTGTGGGGTGAAAAGCCGGTTGATGAGGTCATCGCCCGGACGCAGGCCGCTGGGGTCAGCGAAGTGGTGATTAAGCGCGGGGCGGAGTCTTGCCTGGTGGCGGTGGCGGGTGAAGCCGTGACAGAGGTGCCGGCGGTGAAGCTGGCGAAAGAGAAAGTGATTGATACCACTGCGGCGGGCGATTCTTTCAGCGCGGGGTATCTGGCGGTACGTTTGACGGGAGGTACGCCAGAAGCGGCAGCGCAGCGCGGACACTTGACGGCCAGCACGGTGATTCAGTATCGCGGAGCGATTATTCCGCGCGAGGCGATGCCTGCTTAAGGAATGGGCGGGCTGATGCCCTCACCCTAACCCTCTCCCACAGGGCTGAGGGTTCCCCACAAATTAATGCGAGCACTGAGCAATCCCCTCGCCCCTCCGGGGAGAGGGTTAGGGTGAGGGGAACATAC
>NZ_JBLVYK010000130.1:0-318 GCF_048284255.1 Enterobacter cloacae complex sp.6700776
GGGCCTACCGAATACAAGTTACTTCACTTCTTTATGACCCATCCAGAGCGAGTATATAGCCGCGAACAGTTACTCAACTATGTTTGGGGCGCAAACGTGTATGTGGAAGACAGAACGGTGGATGTGCATATTCGTCGTTTAAGAAAAGCGTTAGAGTTAGATGGGCATGATAAGATGGTGCAAACGGTTCGTGGTACTGGCTACCGCTTCTCTGTTCGCTATTGAGAAACCATTAGGGAGAAACATGGGTGCTTGAACGTGTATCCTTAAGACAGCTGATTTGGGGGCTGTTTTTATTTGTTGTACCCGCAGTGATAC
>NZ_JBLVYK010000131.1:0-318 GCF_048284255.1 Enterobacter cloacae complex sp.6700776
CCCGTTGAATAGCCAATTCACTAATACGCTTAGCCATGCCTTTAAAGATGGACAGATGAGCTGGCATCATCGCAAACCAATAGAGTAATCCGCTGAAACCCGCAGGATGCCACCATGCACGAACATCAATGGAGCGTAGGTTTCCACTATCATGAATAGTGAAAGTTAATCGACCTAAACCTGGTGCTTTCATACCAAAAAGTAAGCTAAGTTGTTTATTTGGTTCCATATTAATGACTCGCCAACCATCAACTTCATCACCAACCTGTAAGGTGTCACGATCAGGTCTGCCATATTTGACTTTATTCAACATCATAT
>NZ_JBLVYK010000132.1:0-317 GCF_048284255.1 Enterobacter cloacae complex sp.6700776
CTTTGTACAGTGCTGATGGCACTCACGCTGGCGACTGCCCTGCCTGCTATAGGCGCTACCACCGAAGCAGGTAGCACCAGCGCAGCAACAACCGGAACAACAACCGGAGCAACGGTGGGAACTACCGCTGGCACTACGGGGGGACTGGCGGCAGGGGCGATTGGGACAACCGCTGTTGTCACCACCGCTGCGATTGCCGGCGTAGCGACGTTAGCCGTTGTCGCGGCAAGCGACAGTGGCGATAACTCAGGCAATGGTACTTCCACGAAGACAGTTACCCGCTAAGGCTGGTGCGCAAGGCGATATAGCTTTGCGCT
>NZ_JBLVYK010000133.1:0-317 GCF_048284255.1 Enterobacter cloacae complex sp.6700776
GATTGGCATAGTGTTTTGCTAACTCACGAAACCCCATTAATTCGCGATGGTTGATATTGGCCATATCCTGTTTGGCATATAGAAAGGTATAAAACCAATACTCTGCGCTTTTGGTAAGTATGATTGCGCGATCGCGATTCTTGTTGAGTCGCTTTTTATAAACCCCTCCTCCTAAATCAACCACTTTGCCCTGAAGCGCAGATTGAATTGCCTGATAGAGCTCGTCGTCGGAAATGCCATGAGAGCTAGCCTCTCTGGCGAACCATTTGGTTTGAAAGATACGCATTGCTGACATCCTGTTGTTAAAAGTATAGCAC
>NZ_JBLVYK010000134.1:0-316 GCF_048284255.1 Enterobacter cloacae complex sp.6700776
CCGAGATCTACACTGGAGCGATGTCGTCGGCAGCGTCAGATGTGTATAAGAGACAGCTCCTTGCATGCACCATTCCTTGCGGCGGCGGTGCTCAACGGCCTCAACCTACTACTGGGCTGCTTCCTAATGCAGGAGTCGCATAAGGGAGAGCGTCGAGATCCCGGACACCATCGAATGGCGCAAAACCTTTCGCGGTATGGCATGATAGCGCCCGGAAGAGAGTCAATTCAGGGTGGTGAATGTGAAACCAGTAACGTTATACGATGTCGCAGAGTATGCAGGTGTCTCTTATCAGACCGTTTCCCGCGTGGTGAAC
>NZ_JBLVYK010000135.1:0-316 GCF_048284255.1 Enterobacter cloacae complex sp.6700776
TTTTCAGCTCTTTATTACCATCACGAACCAATACAGCCCAAAGTACCCCAGGGTTACTTGGGTTAATTAAATATTTTTTGCCTAAATCTAAAGTTTGATCGCCCAGTTGAAATTTAACCGCAAGATTGGTAATTCCTGTATTCAACCCATTAGTATCAAATGCACTTTTTGCGCCATTTAATGTTAAATACATGGCCCAATTGTTCTTGTTTTCTTCACACTGGATTTGGTAATTGACTTGTCTCTTTTGAGCATTACCTTGAATGGATTTAATGGAAACGTTACCAAACTCCACTTCAATATCTTTACCATTATC
>NZ_JBLVYK010000136.1:0-316 GCF_048284255.1 Enterobacter cloacae complex sp.6700776
GTATAGTAATTAATTGGCTTAATGAGTAAGCTTTTATTTGAGATAGTTCAGGTTGTTTCACGGATCCTTGAGTGGTCAAGATGTTACAATCAAACTCAGTTTTCGATAGCAAGGAGAGAGATATGTATCTGGAACGTGTGGAAATATACGGATTTAGAGGGATCAACCGACTTTCTTTAGAACTTAATAATAATACCGTTCTCATCGGGGAAAACTCATGGGGGAAATCAAGTTTACTCGATGCCTTAGATATTTTGCTCTCTCCCGAACATCGCGAATACCAATTCACAGCTAATGATTTTCACCATCCTACAGG
>NZ_JBLVYK010000137.1:0-314 GCF_048284255.1 Enterobacter cloacae complex sp.6700776
CCCGTGCAAGTGTAGGCTCCAACTATTGGTATGACGTATCGCTGTATATTCTTTAATAATCGCTCATTTAGGCTAACTAAACGAAGCAGCGAAATCCCATCAAGTGTGATACAATCGGTGACCAACACAGCGTTGAATTGTGCCGTGGCTATCTTGAGTTTGCCCTTGAAATACAGCGCGCGAGTAACCAAATAAGGCTACATATAGGCCCATAACAGAATTGAGCTAAGACACATGTTTGATAATTTAACTGACAGACTATCGCGCACTTTGCGCAATATCAGCGGGCGTGGACGTCTGACTGATGACAATAT
>NZ_JBLVYK010000138.1:0-314 GCF_048284255.1 Enterobacter cloacae complex sp.6700776
CCCCCTCCCCCACCCCCCCCCCTAGATGAAATACCTGGTCTCGTGGGCTCGGAGATGTGTATAAGAGACATTATATCACCTGTGCATCTTGATGCTGTGAAAACGGAAATCGCGAAAGCCTCCAATATTGCCTCTGCCGCTGAAACTGGTGTGGACAGGTGGATGGATGATTTCAAGAGAACGACAAATCGCTAATATTAAGCATGCGATAGCCACCGGATTGTCCGTACTAAAAATACCCATCCCACAAACTGTGGTTGAGTGGGCAAATGAAAATTATTACTTACCGAAAGAATCCTCGTACACCCCCGGGC
>NZ_JBLVYK010000139.1:0-313 GCF_048284255.1 Enterobacter cloacae complex sp.6700776
GTCTAATACCCCGTCTCGTTGCGCTTTACCGAGTCCTTGACTAGCGACAATTGCAATACTGGGTAACGTATCTGCCACTTTTTCCATGACTGGTGCGAGGGTTTCTGTCCGCGCCTGAAAACTGATGGTACGGTTATGTTGCTTCATGTCGGTAGCAATTTGTTGTAGCTTCAGCTCGTCCATCAAATGAATAGACGAGGTAAATAGTCCTTTTTTCTCATCCAGTGGGATAAGTTGACGCTGTTCAATCGCCACATCGATAGCCTCACGCACCTGCGCTATCATGCCCGCACGAGCTTCCAATCCCCCAAGC
>NZ_JBLVYK010000013.1:0-112881 GCF_048284255.1 Enterobacter cloacae complex sp.6700776
CAGCAAAGCAGCAAGCTGCTTCCTGTTACCGTTCGACTTGCATGTGTTAGGCCTGCCGCCAGCGTTCAATCTGAGCCATGATCAAACTCTTCAATTTAAGTTTGATGCTCGTGAATTAAACTTCGTAATGAATTACGTGTTCACTCAGAGACTTGGTATTCATTTAGTGTCCGAAGACATTAAGAATCCATGTCACTTTGAGTGCCCACACAGATTGTCTGATAAATTGTTAAAGAGCAGTTGCAACGCGGCTTTCAGCTCATCGTTGCGAGGTCCCGTATATTACGTTTTCCTCATTCAGAGTCAAGCAATTATTTTCACTTTTCTCTGTTGGCGTTCATCTCTGAACCCCGCTGTCCCGGCGGCTTGTAAGCCGTTGTTCCGTGTCAGTGGAGGCGCATTATAGGGAGTTCTCAGACGTTGACAACCCCTCTTTGAAAAAAAACGTTCAACCGTCTCTTTTTTGCTCAAAACCGTGCTACAGCGCCAGTTTTTCGAGCGTTTCGAAGCCATAACGACGTAAAACGGGCAAAAGTTGTTCGGTTTCTTTTGTTATCGCCATACAGAAAGCGATGTTCGCATCCGCTGATTTCGCATCCGGCGCCTCGTGCTCCAGTAGCCAGGCCGTCCGACGCGCAATCGCAGCACCGGAATCCACCAGCCGGGTCCCTTCAGGCAAAACCTTTAACAGCTCTTCCTGTAATAGCGGGAAATGGGTGCAGCCGAGAACAACCGTATCCGGTGGTTCCTGCATCCGCAGCCATGGACGCAGAATGCGACGCAGCTCTTCAAGCGATACCGTCTCGCCGTGCAGTTTCGCTTCCGCCATTTCCACCAGCTCCGCGGAGCCGAGCATGGCGATCTGGCATTCATTGGCAAAGCGCTCAATAAGCTCACGCGTATAAGGACGTTTTACCGTACCGCGTGTCGCCAGCAACCCCACGATACCGTTCGCCGTCAGACGCGCCGCAGGTTTGATTGCCGGGACAACGCCCACAACCGGGAACGGGAATTTTTCGCGCAGGGCAGGAAGAGAGACCGTGCTTGCCGTATTACAGGCAATAACCGCCAGCGCCAGGGGATAGCGCTTTTGTACCGCAGTGACGATTTCAATCACACGCTCAACGATAAAGTCTTCACTCTTTTCCCCATACGGGAACGCGACGTTATCGAAGGCGTAGATGTAATGGAGATCCGGCAGGAGCTGCCGAATCTCATCATAGACCGAAAGCCCACCGACGCCGGAATCAAACACCAGCACGGTGGGACGCGGATCAGAAGGTGTAGCTGCCAGACAAGGTGTATTCCCGTCCTGCAGTTTGGTAGCCATAAACTGTCTCGTAATCTTTATCGAACAGGTTGGCTATTTTACCACGAACTGTGAGATGTGAGGTGACAGGATATGAAACCGCGACGTCCCACAGGCTGACGCCGCCCATTTTAACTTTCTCTGACGGATAGGTTCCAAAGTCGGTGTCGTAGCGCGTGCCGAGATAGTGATACGTCAGGCTCCAGTCAACATCATAGATCTGCGTATCAAGCTGATATTTCACCTGCTGTTTAGCACGACGGTCCAGAAGTTGATTGGTTGCCGCATTGCGGGCATCCACATAGTCGTAGCCCACAGTATGCGTCAACGGACCCGTATCAAACGACGCTGTCGCTTCTACACCTTTAATGCGTGCTTTGCCGACGTTGTAATATTGCTGCAGGTTATTGCTGAAGTCGATGAGATTATCAACGTCATTACGATAGCCGGATACGCGCCAGCTTACGCCTGCCGTCAGGCCTTCAAACGCCCCTTCCCACTGCTTGCTCTCTTCAGGATCAAGATGGGTATTGCCGTAGAAGCCATAGAGCTGACCCAGATTCGGCGCTTTATAGGCCGTGCCATAAGAGGCTATGAAGCGGTAACCGTCAACGAACTCCCAGGCTGCGCTACTTTGCCAGGTACCATGGCGACCAAACTGAGAGTTGTCATCGCTGCGGGCCGCCGCCTCCAGAGTGAAATCTCCAAACTGCTGCAACCCAGTCAGGTAGACGCCAGTGTTACGCAGGTCATAGGCGTTGGTTACGTAGTTGGTACCCGGCTCGGTGCTCTGTTTCTGCCAGTCAACGCCCGCGCCGATGTTGCCATGCCCCACGTCAACTGAGTTGGTCCACTGAACATTGTACTGTTTGATTTCATCCAGGGTTGCTGTGGAGTCATAGCGTCCAAGGTGCGGATCGTAATTGTAGTCTTTGCTGTGACTGTAGCTGGAGAGCAACTGTGAATGGAAAACATCCCGGTTAAACCGCAATCCGGCATCCCAGGTCTGGCTATAGAGTTGGCGGGTATCAACCAGCACATCAGGGGTGAATGAACTGTAATAGCCGTCATAGGCGGTACGGTTGCTGTAACCATAGCCGCGAACGAAACCGCTCCATTGCTCAGAGAAAGCATGCTCCAGTGCGCCGTAGAGCGTTTTATTCATAAAGCCGTCGCGATCGGTCTGGGCAAGGCCGCCGTTATTACCGTCAGCAACGACGTCAAAGCCTTTTGTGTAGGTGTAATCCCCCGCCAGCGTAACGCGCGTACTTTCACCCAATGTTTGCTGGGTGCTGCCACCATAATTCTGGAAGCCGTGTGTCCCAACGCCAGCATTCAGCGTTGTGCCATCCTTCGCACGCGTAGTGATAATGTTGACTACACCACCGATCGCATCCGAGCCGTACACCGCCGAACGCGGTCCACGAAGATATTCGATGCGCTGCACCAGGGAGATCGGAAACTGGCTGAGATCGGACGACCCCGTGACGCCCGCCTGGTTAAGGCGGATCCCATCGACGAGAATCAGGACATGGCTGGAGTTCGTACCGCGTATAAAGAGAGAAGAGAGCTGCCCCATCCCGCCATTTTGTGCCGTATCTACGCCAGGCAGGCGACGCATGACATCCAGAACCGTGGTGGATTGCCAGCGGTCGATATCGGCCCGCGTCACGACAGAAGTCGCAGCCAGAACAGATTTTTCAGGTTGTTCGAAACGGTTTGCTGTCACCACCAACGAGTCGGCGCTTTCCTGCGCCCAGCCCGAAAATGCCGTGACGGAAAACGCCGTCAACAGCGATACTTTTTTAATCATTGTTAAAGCATCCACAATATAAGAAGGATGCCGCAGGCCTCATCGATAGCACGCGATGATGAAACCAAATGCGACGTGATCCCGGCAGGTCTTCGGGCTGGGTGGCGTTATACGGATGAAGACTTCCCGTTTTCACAGTGTCTACAACTCTCATCCCGCCAGTCTTTACCGCTGCGCGTCAGCTCCAGATTTGCACTGGATTCCCTTTTCACTCTCAGGAGACCGGAAACAGAATGCTACAATTAGACACGTATAGATGTCCAGATAGCTATTAGCCATTAAATCTGGACATCCACTGCACAATCCCTACAATCCCCGCGTAATTCTTTATCACTCAGGACGCATCATGACCCCCGAACACCTCCCGACAGAACAGTACGACGCACAGCTGGCAGAAAAAGTTGTCCGCCTGCAAAGTATGATGACGCCTTTCAACGCGCCCGTTCCCGAGGTGTTTCGTTCTCCGGTCAGCCACTACCGTATGCGCGCTGAGTTTCGCATCTGGCACGATGGCGATGACCTGTACCACATCATTTTCGATCAGCAGACGAAATCCCGGATTCGCGTAGACAGTTTCCCGGCGGCGAGTGAGCTTATCAACCAGCTAATGACGCTGATGATCGACGGTGTGCGCACTAATCCGGTGCTGCGCAACAAGCTGTTCCAGATTGACTACCTGACCACCCAAAGCAATCAGGCCATTGTCTCTCTGCTCTATCACAAAGCGCTGACCGACGAGTGGCGCGAGCAGGCAGAAGCCCTGCGCGATGCGCTGCGCGCGCAGAACATCAACGTGCACCTGATTGGCCGCGCGACCAAAACCAAAATCATGCTGGACCAGGATTACATCGACGAGCGTTTGCCGGTGGCAGGAAAAGAGATGGTTTACCGTCAGGTGGAGAACAGCTTCACCCAGCCGAATGCGGCAATGAACGTGCAGATGCTGGAGTGGGCGCTGAATGCGACGGAAGGGTCGACGGGCGATCTGCTGGAGCTCTACTGCGGTAACGGCAACTTCTCGCTGGCGCTGGCGCGTAACTTCGAACGCGTGCTGGCGACGGAAATCGCCAAACCGTCGGTGGCCGCCGCGCAGTACAACATCGCCGCTAACCATATTGATAATGTGCAGATCATTCGTATGGCGGCAGAAGAGTTTACCCAGGCGATGAACGGCGTACGTGAGTTTAACCGCCTGCAAGGGATTGATTTGAAGAGCTACCAGTGTGAGACAATTTTTGTCGATCCGCCGCGCAGTGGCCTGGACAGCGAAACCGAGAAGATGGTGCAGGCGTACCCGCGTATTTTGTACATCTCCTGTAACCCGGAGACGCTGTGCAAGAATCTGGAAACATTAAGCCAGACGCACAAGGTTGAACGTCTGGCGCTGTTCGATCAGTTCCCATATACGCACCATATGGAGTGCGGCGTACTGCTCACGGCGAAGTAATGTGGGCCTTGTAGGGCAGGTAAGCGAAGCGCCACCTGCCAAAAAAGCCGGATGGCGCTTCGCTTATCCGGCCTACAATGACAAAACCCTTTACTCTGGTAACTGGCTCTTGCGGCTACGCATGCGCGAGCCAATCCAGAACACCAGCGCCACAGACAGCACCGCAGGCAGGAAGTTAGAACCGATATCCGGATACTCTGCACGCACCACGGTGCTGTACAACAGTACACCCAGAATAAAACAGGCTGCGGCCAGCCCCGGTAACCCAACCGGCATGGTGCGGTTCAGATAACGTTGATGCAGGCAATACACCGTCAGCACCAGCGCGATAATCGGGAAAATCGAGAACGGTACAATTGAGCTGAAAACCGCCGCAAACGTACCATTGATGGATAAGCCAGCGATCAATGCCAGCAACAGCGTTCCTTTATCCTGACCTGACTGTTTCATTACTCACCTTCACTCATCGTTTTGATGTGCCAACTTCTCTTGTTCACGGCGATACCAGTAGTACGCACCTTTAGAAATCATTCGCAGCTGCAATACCAGTCGCTCTTCGAGTTGCTTACGTTGCTCAATGCTGACATCCAGCGCTTCGGCACCCGCGCTGAAAACAATGGTCACCATCGCCTCGGCCTGTGCTTCCGTAAACGCACGCGGCATATGGTTTTCGAGTTCAAGATAGTCGGCAAGTTCCGCGATGAAATGCTGAATTTCACGCGCGACGGCGGCACGAAACGCCGCCGACGTGCCAGAGCGCTCGCGCAGCAAAAGGCGAAACGCGTTAGGGTTATTGCCGATAAATTCCATAAATGTCGACACGGAGGTGCGGATCACGCTGCCGCCTTTGGCAATACGCTGACGCGCCTGACGCATAAGCTGGCGCAGCATCAAACCGCTCTCGTCGACCATGGTCAGGCCCAGTTCATCCACATCACGGAAATGACGATAGAAGGACGTTGGCGCAATCCCGGCCTCGCGCGCCACTTCGCGCAGGCTTAAACTGGCAAAACTCCGCTCAGCACTCAGTTGACTGAATGCGGCTTCCACCAGCGAACGCCGGGTTTTCTCTTTTTGTTGTGCTCTTACGCCCATCACGATAGTTGAATCCTTCCAAAGGCCCGTTGGCACTATACCAGAGAATAAAATTAATCTGTTTACCTGGCTTTGTGAATGATTGTTTACGCGCGGTTTGTGCTCCACTGCCCGAAAAAAGCACAACGATAATTGGGTTACCCAGGCAATGATGTTATGATTCTGTTGCTTTTATGTATAAGAACAGGTAAGCCTTGCCATGCCACATTCCTACGATTACGACGCAATAGTTATTGGTTCCGGCCCCGGCGGCGAAGGTGCTGCTATGGGTCTGGTAAAACAGGGAGCCAGAGTAGCGGTTATTGAGCGCTACCATAATGTCGGCGGCGGTTGCACCCACTGGGGCACCATCCCTTCGAAAGCCCTCCGCCACGCCGTTAGCCGCATTATCGAATTTAACCAGAACCCTCTTTACAGCGACCACTCCCGACTTCTTCGTTCTTCTTTTGCCGATATCCTGAATCACGCAGACACGGTCATTAACCAGCAGACGCGCATGCGTCAGGGTTTCTATGAGCGCAACCACTGTGAAATTCTGCAGGGTAACGCGCATTTTGTGGATGAACACACCCTGGCGCTGGAGTGCCACGACGGTTCGGTTGAGACGCTCACCGCTGAAAAATTTGTGATTGCCTGCGGATCGCGCCCATATCATCCGGCAGACGTGGACTTCTCTCATCCACGCATTTACGACAGCGACTCCATCCTCAGCCTGCACCACGAGCCACGCCATGTGATCATCTATGGCGCGGGCGTGATTGGCTGTGAATATGCGTCGATTTTCCGGGGAATGGAGGTCAAAGTTGATTTGATCAACACCCGCGACCGGCTGCTGGCGTTCCTCGATCAGGAGATGTCAGATTCCCTCTCCTACCACTTCTGGAACAGTGGCGTGGTGATTCGCCACAACGAAGAGTACGAGAAAATCGAAGGCTGCGACGACGGTGTGATCATGCACCTGAAATCTGGTAAGAAGCTGAAGGCGGACTGCCTGCTGTATGCCAACGGCCGTACCGGCAACACGGATTCATTGCAGCTGGAGAATATCGGGCTTGAAACCGACAGCCGCGGTCAGCTCAAGGTCAACAGCATGTACCAGACTGCGCTGCCGCACGTTTACGCGGTCGGCGACGTTATTGGTTACCCAAGTCTGGCCTCCGCTGCTTACGATCAGGGCCGCATCGCCGCACAGGCGCTGGTGAAAGGTGAAGCGACGGCGCATCTGATCGAGGACATCCCGACGGGCATCTACACCATCCCGGAAATCAGTTCTGTCGGCAAAACCGAGCAGCAGTTGACGGCCATGAAGGTGCCTTACGAGGTGGGTCGTGCCCAGTTTAAACACCTGGCGCGCGCACAAATTGTGGGGATGAGCGTGGGTACGCTGAAGATCCTGTTCCATCGCGAGACGAAAGAGATCCTCGGTATTCACTGCTTTGGTGAACGTGCCGCGGAAATCATTCATATCGGCCAGGCGATCATGGAGCAAAAAGGTGGTGGCAACACCATCGAGTACTTCGTTAACACCACCTTTAACTACCCGACCATGGCGGAAGCCTATCGGGTAGCTGCGCTGAACGGCTTAAACCGCCTGTTTTAACGCGTTGTCGAAATGGCCATCCATTGCACCACGGATGGCCTCTGCCAGCTGCTCATAGCGGCTGCGCAGCGGTGAACCCGGACGATAAACCAGGCCGATCGTGCGACGCGGCTCTGGCTTAATACACGGCAGATAGACCACGCCATCACGCTTACGCTCGCGCGGCACGGCCAGCGCAGGCAGCAGCGTAATGCCACTTCCCGCCGCGACCATGTTACGCAGAGTTTCCAGGCTGGTTGCGCGGAAATGGGTATCTTCATCTGCACCCGCTTCGAAGCAGAAGCCCATCGCCTGATCGCGCAGACAGTGGCCGTCTTCCAGCATCAGCAGCTTTTCTCCGGCCAGATCGGCCATCGGCACGCGATCGCGGTTCGCCCACGGGTGATCTTCATAGATCGCCAGCATCATCGGCTCATCGAACAGCGGTACTTCAATAAACGCTTCACTCTCTTTAACGAGCGCCAGAATCGCACAGTCGAGCTTACCGCTGTCTAACTGCGCCAGCAGCTGATGGGTTTGCGCTTCATGCAGGTACATTTCGAGTTTCGGGAACGTCTGGTGCAGCAGCGGAATGATTTGCGGCAACAGATACGGGCCAACGGTTGGGATCAGGCCAATATGCAGCGGGCCGGACATCGCCTCCCCCTGCTGGCTTGCCATTTCCTTGAGCACTTTGACCTCGCGCAGTACGGTGCGCGCCTGATCCACCAGCAGCAGACCTGCCTGCGTGAACAGTACCTTACGACTGGTGCGCTCCAGCAGCATCACGCCCAGCTCATCTTCCAGCTTGCGGATCTGACCGCTCAGCGTTGGCTGGCTGACATGGCAGGAGTCTGCCGCGCGGCGAAAATGGCGATGCTCAGCTAACGCTACCAGGTATTCAAGATCACGAATATTCATTATTCATCCTCCGTCGCCACGATAGTTCATGGCGATAGATAGCATAGCAACGAACGATTATCCCTATCAAGCATTCTGTTGAATAATACATCACATAGACGAGGCGGCACGTGTTTGACCCAAAACGACCCCGCACCGTCAGCGAGTTTCTCTCAAAACTCGAAAAACTAAAGCCAACGTGAACTTTTGCGGACCCCGTGGTCCGCTTTTTTTTGCGTAAAAAAAAGCCCGGCACTAAGCCAGGCTCCGTTTTTCTCCCTCTCCCTGTGGGAGAGGGCCGGGGTGAGGGCATCAGCCCGCACTATTCAAACCAACCGGTTTTTCGCATCCGCAATCGCCTGCGCTACCTGCTTCGGTGACACGCCGCCTTTCGCTGCACGCTTATCCAGGCAGGATTGCAGGGCCAGAATCGGGTAGACATCATCCCCGATAACCGCGCTGAATTTTTGCAGGTCGGCAAGCGCCAGCTCTTCAAGGGCTTTACCCTGACGAATCGCTTCCACTACCGCTTCACCCACAATATGGTGTGCCTCGCGGAACGGTACGCCTTTCGCCACCAGGTAGTCCGCCAGCTCGGTAGAGTTAGCATACCCCTGCTGCGCCGCTTCCTGGCAGCGCGGACGCTTCACCTGAATGCCGTCCAGCACCAGCGCGCCCATATGCAGACAGTCGAGCCAGGTGTCGAGCGCGTCGAACAGCCCCTCTTTGTCTTCCTGCATATCTTTGTTGTACGCCAGCGGCAGCCCTTTCAGGGTCATCATCATGCCGGTCAGCGCGCCCTGCACGCGGCCACATTTCCCGCGGATCAGCTCCAGCGCGTCCGGGTTTTTCTTCTGCGGCATCAGGGATGAGCCGGACGTCACGCGGTCGGACAGCTCGACGAAGCCCGCTTCGCCAGAGTTAAAGAAGATCAGGTCTTCGGCAAAGCGCGACAGGTGCACCATCCCGATAGAGGCATTCGACAGCAGCTCCAGCACGTGGTCACGGTCAGAGACGCTGTCCAGGCTGTTGCGGGTGGCGGAAGCAAAGCCCAGCCAGCCTGCCAGCTGCTCACGGTCGATTTCATAAGCCGTACCGGCCAGCGCGCCGCTGCCCAGCGGGCTGACGTCCAGACGCGTTAAGGTATCCTGTAAACGGCTCTCATCACGCGCTAGCATCTCAACGTAGGCCAGACACCAGTGCGCAAAGGTCACCGGCTGTGCGCGTTGCAGGTGGGTATAACCCGGCATCACCGCATCCTGATTGTTCTGCGCAGTGTCCACCAGCGCGCTCTGCAGCTGACGATTCGCCGCCAGCAGTTCGCCGACGGTCTCTTTACACCACAGCTTCAGGTCGGTCGCCACCTGGTCATTACGGCTACGCCCGGTATGGAGCTTTTTACCCAGCTGGCCGACTTTGTCGATAAGTTTGCCTTCCACCCAACTGTGAATATCTTCGGCATCGCTCTGGAGGATTTGCTGCGGATCCAGACGCACCTCTTCCAGCAGATTATTCAGCGCCTCTTCCAGCTGCTGCTGTTCCTCTGCGGTCAGCACGCCCACGGTCACCAGCGCTTTGGACCAGGCCACAGAGCCGACAATATCCTGTTCGGCCAGGCGGTAGTCGAAGCGCAAAGAGTCGTTGAACTGTTTGAACCGCTGATCCGCTGCCTGTGTAAAACGCCCACCCCAAAGTGCCATAACGAATTTCCTTAATGATGATATTTTTGCCCGGTGGCGCTGCGCTTACCGGGCCTACAAAATTCCCGTAGGCCGGATAAGCGAAGCGCCATCCGGCACAGAATCTTAAGCCAGAATACGCGTACCAATCGGCGTACCGTTAAACAGCGCCGGGAGTTGCTCCGCGTGACGCCAGGAGGCGATATCCACCGGACGACCCAGCGTGCGCGCGGCATCCAGCGCCGCGTTCACCTTAACGATCATGCCGTCGGTGATAATGCCCTGATCGATCAGCTGTTCGGCTTTTGCGGCGGTCATTTCCGCAATGCGCTGGCCTTTGCCGTCCAGAATGCCGCTCACGTCGGAGAGCAGGATCAGGTCTGCGCCCAGCGTAGCAGCCAGCGCGGTTGCCGCCTGGTCCGCATTGACGTTCATCAGCTCGCCCTCTTCGGTCACGCCGATTGAGCTCACCACCGGCAGAAAACCACCTTCCAGCAGGGTGTTAATCAGCTTAGGCGAACCTGGCTGCGCCAGTCCAACATGGCCAAGCGCTTCGTCGAGCTGGGTCACTTTCACGCTATCGCCATCGCCCAGACAGAGACCAACGGACGCGATGTGGTGCTTCTTCGCCCACGCCAGCAGCGTTTTGTTCGCCGTCCCCGCCAGCGCACCAGTAATAATGTCAATCTGGTCGGCAGGCGTGACGCGCAGGCCATTTTTCTTAATCACCGGCAGGTTGAGCCCTTTCATCAGCTCGTCCACCACACAGCCGCCGCCGTGGACAATCACCAGCGGACGTTGATGTGATTCACGATAGTTCACCAGCGCGGTAAACAGGCGCTCCAGCGCTTCTTCGCTGTCCAGCAGTACACCACCGAGTTTGATAATTAATGGGTTCATCATCACACCTTAAATAAGAGCCTGCGTTTCAGGGAAGCCGAAACGAATATTTGCACACTGCATTGCCTGTGCGGCAGCGCCTTTGAGTAAGTTATCTTCCGCGGCGACCACAATCAGGTGCTCGCCCTGCACGGCAAAGCCGATGTCGCAGAACGGCAGGCCGACCACGTTTTTCAGCGCTGGTACGCCTTTGTCATACAGACGCACCAGTGGTTTATCCGCATACGCCTGCGTGAAGACTTCGCTCACCTGGTCTTTGGTCACGCCCGGCTTCAGGCGACAGGTAATGGTTTCAAGGATCCCGCGCGGGAAGCTACCGAGGTGCGGGGTGAAGATCACCTCCGCGCCCAGATGGGTGGTGATTTCAGGGTGATGACGGTGATTAAACACGCCATACGGCTGAAGGCTCACTTCGCAGAAGCTGTTGGAGATCGCGGCCTTGCGCCCGGCGCCGCTCACGCCGCTGGTGGCGTTGATCACCGGCCACTGGTCAAGATCCAGCAGACCCGCGTCGATCAGCGGCTTAAGGGAGAGCTGCGCCGCCGTCGGGTAACAGCCAGGCACGGCAATCAGATTCGCTTCTTTCAGTTTATCTGCGCTCCACTCCGCCAGGCCGTACACCGCTTTTTCGAGCAGATCCGGGTGCTGATGGGTGAAGCCGTAATATTTTTCGTAGAACGCGCTGTCGTTAACGCGAAACGCGCCGGAGAGATCGAAGACCACGCAACCGGCTGCCAGAAACTGCGGCGCCAGGTCGTGACTGACCTCGTGTGCGGTGGCTAAAAACACCACGTCAACGCCGTCGGTAAACTCGCTGATGTCAGACATAGCCTGCAAAGGCAAATCAACCACGCCCTTAAGTTGTGGATGCAAATCGGAAATTAACTTTCCGGCATCATTGCTTTGCGCTGACACGGTCAAAGCGGTTATGGTCATATGTGGGTGGCGATTCACGTAGCTTACCAGCTCTGCGCCCGCATAACCGCTAGCGCCTACAATCAGCGTATTCAACATCGGGTTCCTTTATGCTCAACGTTAATGTATTTTTATTCACATTTATTGCATGAATATTGATACTATCACGACCTAAGGTGTGTCAACAATGAAAATGAACTTACCGCCATTTATCGAGATTTACCGCGCCCTGATTGCCACACCGTCCATCAGCGCAACGGAAGAAGCGCTGGATCAGAGCAATGAGTCTTTAATCAATCTGCTGGCGGGTTGGTTTAGCGATCTTGGGTTTAACGTTGAGGTTCAGCCCGTCCCCGGAACACGTCACAAATTTAACCTGCTCGCCAGCACCGGACATGGCGCTGGCGGCCTGCTGCTGGCTGGTCACACTGACACCGTGCCGTTTGACGATGGCCGCTGGACCCGCGATCCGTTCACCCTGACAGAGCACGACAACAAGCTCTACGGTCTCGGCACGGCGGACATGAAAGGCTTCTTTGCTTTTATCCTCGACGCGCTGCGTGACGTGGACGTGACAACGCTGAAAAAGCCGCTCTACATTCTGGCGACCGCCGATGAAGAGACCAGCATGGCGGGCGCACGGTATTTCTCTGAAAACACGTCGATTCGCCCGGACTGCGCGATCATCGGTGAACCTACCTCTCTGCAACCGATTCGGGCGCACAAAGGCCATATTTCTACCGCAGTGCGCGTGCTGGGCCAGTCTGGTCACTCCAGCGATCCGGCGCGCGGCGTGAACGCCATTGAGCTGATGCATGACGCGATTGGCCGCATCATGACCCTGCGCGACGATCTGAAAGAGCGCTATCACTACGAGGCGTTCACCGTGCCGTATCCGACGCTGAATCTCGGCAGCCTGCACGGCGGTGATGCGTCCAACCGTATCTGCGCCTGCTGCGAACTGCATATGGATATCCGTCCTCTGCCGGGTATGACGCTGAGCGATCTGGATGGCTTACTGAACGAAGCGCTGGCCCCGGTCAGCGAGCGCTGGCCGGGACGTCTGACGGTCTCCGAACTGCATCCGCCGATTCCAGGCTACGAATGCCCGCCTGACCACCAGCTGGTTCAGGTGGTGGAAAAACTGCTCGGAGAGAAAACCGACGTGGTGAACTACTGCACCGAAGCGCCGTTTATTCAGACCCTGTGCCCGACGCTGGTTCTGGGCCCTGGCTCCATCAACCAGGCCCACCAGCCGGACGAATATCTCGAAACCCGCTTCATCAAGCCCACCCGCGAACTCATTACCCAGGTTGTGCATCACTTCTGCTGGCATTAAAACGGCCCCTCACCCTGCCCTCTCCCCAAAGGGGAGAGGGTTAGGGTGAGGGGAGTAAATCCCGCGATCTCCGTCACATTCCCATAAGCATCTCTTATCTGACGCAATACGAATTAAATTTCGTAAATTGCCCGCATTTATTCATCTGCTGAACCGTTTTCGCAGCAATTGACGACGGGGGTTTTACGTGGCTTTATAAAGGGAGATGACAAAATAATGTCCAGAAAATTTTCGCCTGGGCATAAACAAAAATGATGGGGTGACTGGGTTTTTATGAACGAACAATATTCCGCGTTGCGTAGTAATGTCAGTATGCTCGGCAAAGTGCTTGGAGATACCATCAAAGATGCGTTGGGGGAGAACATCCTCGACCGTGTTGAAACCATCCGCAAGCTGTCCAAATCTTCCCGCGCCGGTAACGAGGCCAATCGTCAGGAGCTGCTCACCACCTTGCAGAACCTCTCTAATGATGAGCTACTGCCCGTTGCCCGCGCCTTCAGCCAGTTTCTGAACCTGGCAAACACCGCTGAGCAATACCACAGCATTTCGCCAAAAGGCGAAGCGGCCAGCAACCCGGAAGTCATTGCCCGCACCCTTCGTAAACTCAAAGATCAGCCCAACCTCAACGAAGCGACCATCAAAAAAGCGGTGGAATCCCTTTCGCTGGAGCTGGTGCTGACCGCACACCCAACCGAAATCACACGTCGTACGCTGATCCACAAAATGGTGGAAGTGAACAACTGTCTGAAGCAGTTGGATAACAAAGACATTGCCGACTACGAACGTAACCAGCTTATGCGCCGCCTGCGCCAGCTGATTGCTCAGTCCTGGCACACCGATGAAATTCGTAAGCATCGCCCAAGCCCGGTCGACGAAGCCAAATGGGGCTTTGCGGTGGTGGAAAACAGCCTGTGGGAAGGGGTGCCAAATTACCTGCGCGAGCTGAACGAACAGCTGGAAGAAAATCTGGGCTATCGCCTGCCGGTCGACTTTGTGCCGGTTCGCTTCACTTCCTGGATGGGCGGCGACCGCGACGGCAACCCGAACGTGACGGCGGAAATCACCCGTCACGTCCTGTTGTTGAGCCGCTGGAAAGCAACCGATCTGTTCCTGAAAGATATTCAGGTGCTGATCTCCGAGCTGTCGATGGTAGAAGCGACGCCGGAACTGCGCGCGCTGGCCGGTGAAGAAGGTGCCAGTGAGCCGTACCGTTTCCTGATGAAAAAACTGCGCGGTCAGCTGATGGCCACGCAGGCCTGGCTGGAAGCGCGCCTGAAAGGCCAGCGCCTGCCGAAGCCGGAAGGTCTGCTGAGCCAGAACGAACAGCTCTGGGAACCTCTGTACGCCTGTTATAAATCGCTTCAGGCCTGCGGGATGGGCATCATTGCCAATGGCGAGCTGCTCGACACCCTGCGCCGCGTGAAGTGTTTCGGCGTGCCGCTGGTGCGTATCGACGTCCGTCAGGAAAGCACCCGTCATACCGAAGCGCTGGGCGAGCTGACCCGCTATCTCGGCATTGGCGACTATGAAAGCTGGTCCGAAGCCGACAAACAGGCGTTCCTGATCCGCGAGCTGAACTCCAAGCGCCCGCTGCTGCCGCGCAATTGGGAGCCAAGCAATGACACCCGCGAAGTGCTCAACACCTGTAAAGCGATCGTGGATGCGCCGAAAGGATCGGTGGCCGCCTATGTGATCTCCATGGCGAAGACCCCGTCCGACGTGCTGGGCGTTCACCTTCTGCTGAAAGAAGCGGGCATCGACTACGCTCTGCCGGTAGCACCGCTGTTTGAGACTCTCGACGACCTGAACAACGCCAACGACGTGATGACCCAGTTGCTGAACATCGACTGGTATCGCGGCTTTATTCAGGGCAAGCAGATGGTGATGATTGGCTATTCCGACTCCGCGAAAGATGCGGGCGTGATGGCAGCCTCCTGGGCGCAGTATCAGGCGCAGGATGCGCTAATTAAAACCTGCGAAAAAGCCGGTATTGAACTGACCCTGTTCCACGGACGCGGCGGTTCAATTGGTCGTGGCGGTGCGCCTGCACACGCGGCGCTGCTCTCCCAACCACCAGGAAGCCTGAAAGGCGGACTGCGCGTGACCGAGCAGGGCGAGATGATCCGCTTCAAGTACGGCCTGCCGGAAGTGACCATCAGCAGCCTGTCGCTCTATACCAGTGCGATCCTGGAAGCCAACCTGCTGCCGCCGCCGGAGCCAAAAGAATCCTGGTGCCGGATTATGGACGAGCTGTCTGACATCTCCTGCGATCTGTATCGCGGCTACGTGCGTGAAAACAAAGACTTTGTGCCTTACTTCCGCTCAGCCACGCCTGAGCAGGAGCTGGGTAAACTGCCGCTCGGCTCGCGCCCGGCCAAGCGTCGTCCTACTGGCGGCGTTGAATCCCTGCGCGCCATTCCGTGGATCTTTGCCTGGACGCAAAACCGTCTGATGCTGCCAGCCTGGCTGGGTGCCGGTGCGGCGCTGCAAAAAGTGGTGGAAGACGGTAAGCAGAGCGAACTGGAAACCATGTGCCGCGACTGGCCATTCTTCTCTACCCGTCTGGGCATGCTGGAGATGGTCTTCTCGAAAGCCGACCTGTGGCTGGCGGAATACTACGATCAGCGTCTGGTGAAACCCGAGCTGTGGGCGCTGGGTAAAGAGCTACGCGAGCTGCTGGAAGGCGACATCAAAGTGGTGCTGGATATCGCTAACGACTCCCACCTGATGGAAGACCTGCCGTGGATTGCCGAGTCTATCCAACTGCGTAACATCTACACCGACCCGCTGAACGTTTTACAGGCTGAACTGCTGCACCGTTCGCGTCTGGCGGAAGAGGAAGGTAAAGAGCCGGATCCGCGCGTTGAACAGGCGCTGATGGTGACGATTGCGGGCGTTGCGGCGGGGATGCGTAACACCGGTTGATCGGTTTTGCCGGGTGGCGCTTACGCTTACCCGGCCTACAATAGGCTTTTCGTAGGCCCGGCAAGCGCCAGCGTCGCCGGGCAATACCCTGGTATCCACACCATGCACCACGATATCCCCCACATCCTGAATGACCTGATCAACGGCACCTTGCCGCTGCGTCAGGTGCATTTCCCCCCTTCGGCTAAACCGCTCCCCCGAACGTCACCTTGCCTCGTGCTTAGCTTTGATACGGCCTGCGAAGCGTTATTTTTTTCATCCGGTAATATTCCGCTTCAACCCGCCTTTTCGCTCAACATCAGCTTCGGCAAGCAACAACTGACTCTTCAGCTCGAGCGCGACAACACGCTTTTGCAACAGCAACAGGTTGCCAGACGCGGGCCGCGAGTGGGCGCATTCCTTTTGCAGACGCTCGCTGAATTGCAAATGCAGCCAGACGATCGGGAAACGGCCAGACTGGTGGTATTAAGTTTGCTCAGCCACTGTCGCGATCTGCTGGGCAGCGATATCCATACCGCCAGCCGCAGCCGTGCATTATTTGAAGCGATTCGTCACTACATCGAAGAACATCACGCCTCTGCACTGACCCGTGAATCGGTGGCGCAGGCGTTTTATATTTCACCGAACTACCTTTCTCATCTTTTTCAAAAAACAGGCAGCGTGGGGTTCAACGAATATCTTACGCAAACACGCCTCGAGCACGCGCGTCAGCTTCTTAAAGGCTACGAGTTCAAAATCAAAGATATCGCTGCAAGCTGCGGATTTACGGACAGTAACTACTTTTGCCGTCTCTTTCGCAAGCACACTGAACGTTCCCCTTCCGAATATCGACGCCAGTATCACAGCCAGCTGATCGCCAAAAAGTAGCATTGTGATCGCTCTCTCACTTCGCCAGGGACATTACATTTATCCAGTATTTGGCAAAATTGACCTGTATTCGCCGCGACTGGGTGCGCCGTATCCTTTATTCAACCTTTCTGACTTAAGGAAAAATAATGGAACTGTACCTGGATACCGCCAACGTGGCAGAAGTTGAACGCCTGGCGCGCATTTTTCCCATTGCGGGCGTGACCACCAACCCAAGCATCGTAGCCGCCAGCGGCGAATCTGTCTGGGAGGTGTTGCCGCGCCTGCAGCATGCTATCGGCCCGGAGGGCAGGCTGTTTGCCCAAACCATGAGCCGCGACGCCGAAGGAATGGTGGCGGAAGCAAAACGGCTGAACAATGCCCTGCCGGACATCGTGGTAAAAATTCCCGTCACTGCACAGGGGCTCATCGCGATTAAAGCGCTGAAGAAAGAGGGAATTACCACGCTGGGAACCGCCGTTTACAGCGCCGCTCAGGGGTTACTGGCCGCGCTGGCAGGAGCGAAATATGTCGCACCGTATGTAAACCGCGTCGATGCGCAGGGCGGTGACGGCATTCGCACGGTACAGGAACTGCAATCCCTGCTGGAACAGCATGCGCCAGAGAGCATGGTGCTGGCTGCCAGCTTTAAAACGCCGCGCCAGGCGCTGGATTGCCTGTTGGCAGGATGTGAGGCAATCACGCTTCCCTTAGACGTAGCGCAACAAATGCTCGGCACGCCAGCGGTAGAGTCAGCCATAGAGAAGTTCGAGCAGGACTGGAAAAACGCGTTTGGTAACCTCAACCTCTAAGGGAGAAATGTTATGGACCGTATCATTCAATCGCCGGGGAAGTACATCCAGGGCGCTGATGTTCTCACTCGTCTCGGCGACTACCTGAAGCCGCTGGCGGCTCGCTGGCTGGTGGTAGGCGATAAATTTGTGCTGGGTTTTGCCGAAGAAACCCTGCGTCAGAGTTTTAAAAAAGCCGGACTCCATGCCGAAATTGCACCGTTTGGCGGCGAATGTTCGCAAAATGAAATCGATCGCCTGAAAAAACTGGCCGACAGTACCGACTGCCTGGCGGTGCTGGGTATCGGGGGCGGAAAAACGCTGGATACCGCCAAAGCGCTGGCGCACTTTATGGACGTGCCGGTGGCTATTGCCCCGACCATTGCCTCCACCGATGCGCCGTGCAGTGCCCTTTCCGTGATTTATACCGACAGCGGCGAGTTCGATCGCTACCTGATGCTGCCGCACAACCCGAACATGGTGATTGTCGATACCAGGGTGGTGGCGGGCGCACCTGCGCGCCTGCTGGCCGCCGGGATTGGCGATGCCCTGGCAACCTGGTTTGAAGCGCGCGCCTGTTCGCGCAGCGGCGCCACGACCATGGCGGGTGGCAAGTGCACGCAAGCAGCGTTAGCGCTGGCTGAGCTGTGCTACAACACGCTGGTTGAAGAGGGCGAGAAAGCGATGCTGGCGGCGGAACAACACGTGGTGACGCCTGCTCTGGAACGCATTATTGAAGCCAACACCTATCTGAGCGGCGTGGGCTTTGAAAGTGGCGGGCTGGCGGCGGCACACGCCATTCACAATGGCATGACGGCGGTGCCGGATGCGCACCATTTCTACCACGGTGAAAAAGTGGCATTTGGTACGCTGACGCAACTGGTACTGGAGAACGCGCCGGTAGAAGAAATCGAAACCGTTGCGGCGCTGTGCCATAGCGTCGGGCTGCCAATTACGCTGGCGCAGCTGAATATCAAAGAGGATATTCCGGCTAAAATGCGGCTGATCGCGGAGGCGTCCTGTGCCGAAGGGGAAACCATTCACAACATGCCTGGCGGCGTAACGCCGGATCAGGTCTATGCGGCGCTGCTGGTGGCGGACCAGTATGGACAGCGATTCTTGCAGGAGTGGGAGTAATAGAAAAGCCGGGTGGCGCTGCGCTTACCCGGCCTACATGGCACTTTAATTTGTAGGCCGGGTAAGGCGTAGCCGCCACCCGGCACAAGGGTTACTTCACGTCAAACCGATCCAAATCCATCACTCGCGCCCATGCGGCAACGAAGTCGCGGATGAACTTCTCTTGTGCATCGCTGCTGGCGTAAACTTCGGCCAGCGCGCGGAGGACAGCGTTGGAACCGAAGACCAGATCGGCGCGGGTGGCGGTATATTTCACTTCCCCGCTGGCGCGATCGCTACCGGCAAACAGCTCGTTTGAGTCGTCGGTCGCTTTCCACTGGGTGTTCATATCCAGCAGATTGACGAAGAAGTCGTTGCTCAGCACGCCCTCGCGGTTAGTAAACACGCCATTCTTGCTGCCATCGAAGTTTGCACCCAGCACGCGCAAACCGCCGATCAATACCGTCAGTTCCGGCGCGGTCAGGGTCAACTGCTGGGCTTTGTCGATCAGCAGCGACTCCGTGGTGGACACATCCACCTGTGCGCGATAGTTACGGAAACCGTCGGCAATCGGTTCGAGCAGGTTAAACATCTCGATATCCGTCTGATCCTGACGCGCATCCACACGACCTGGAGTGAACGGTACGTTGACGTAAACGCCTGCCGCTTTCGCCGCCTGCTCAACGCCCACGACACCCGCCAGCACAATGATATCGGCCAGTGACGCTTTGTTGGTGGTGCGCTGGATCGCTTCCAGAGCCGGTAATGCCCGCACCGCCGCGGCGTTAACGTCCCAGTCGCGCTGAGGTGCCAGCGCCAGACGCGCGCCGTTAGCGCCGCCACGCTTGTCGCCGCCGCGGAAGGTCGATGCCGACGCCCAGGCCACGGAAACCAGCTCGCTCACGGAGAGACCAGAGGCCGCGATTTCCGCTTTCAGGCTTTCAATATCTTCCTGCGTCGGATGGAACACCGGCTGAGGCAGCGGATCCTGCCAAATCAGATCTTCTTTCGGTACTTCCGGGCCGATGTACCGCGCTTTTGGCCCCATATCGCGGTGGGTCAGCTTGAACCACGCGCGCGCAAAGGCTTCGTTGAAGGCCTGCGGATCGTTCAGGAAACGATGGGAAATTTTCTCGAATTCCGGATCAAAACGCAGCGTCAGGTCGGTGACCAGCATGGTTGGCTTGCGTTTTTTCGACGGGTCGAACGGGTCAGGCATAATTTCCGGCGCATCCACGGCTTCAAACTGAATTGCGCCCGCCGGGCTACGCGTCTGCACCCATTCGTATTTGAACAGGTTCTCGAAGAAATAGTTGCTCCACTGGGTTGGGGTTTGAGACCAGATAACTTCCAGCCCGGAGGTGATGGCGTCAGCGCCAATACCGGTGCCGTGCGTGCTGGCCCAGCCCAGGCCCTGCGCTTCAATAGGCGACGCTTCAGGGTCAGTGCCCACGTGCGTGGCTTCGCCTGCACCGTGCGTTTTACCGAGCGTATGGCCGCCTGCAATAAGCGCAACGGTCTCTTCGTCATTCATGCCCATGTTGCCAAAGGTAGCGCGGATCGCCGCCGCCGCAGACAGCGGTTCACCACTGGCGTTTGGCCCTTCCGGGTTAACGTAAATCAGGCCCATTTCTGTGGCGGCCAGCGGGCGCTTCGCCAGCGCTTCCGGGTCACGGTGAGTCAGCCAGGCTTTTTCATCGCCCCAGTTCACGTCCAGATCCGGTTCCCAGACGTCTTCACGCCCGGCACCGAAACCAAAGGTGCGGAAGCCGGAGTTCTCCAGCGCCACGTTACCCGCGAGGATAAACAGGTCGGCCCAGGAGATTTTTTGTCCGTATTTTTGCTTAATTGGCCACAGCAGACGGCGAGCCTTATCCAGGCTGACGTTGTCAGGCCAGGAGTTCAGCGGCGCAAAACGCTGCTGACCGCGACCGGCACCGCCGCGACCATCAACGGAGCGATAGGTACCCGCACCGTGCCAGGCCATACGGATAAACAGACCCGCATAGCTGCCCCAGTCGGCAGGCCACCACGGTTGTGAGTCGGTTAACAGTGCTTTGAGATCGCCCTTTAGGGCGGAATAGTCGAGCTTACTGAATTCTTTGCGGTAGTCGAAGTCTTCACCCAGAGGGTTTGAACGGCTGGAGTGTTGATTAAGTAAATCGATGCGGAGTTGTTTAGGCCACCACTCTTTGCTGCCGGTACCTGCACCCGCGCTGTGATCGACGCCGCCCTGGTGGAACGGACATTTGCCGGCGGATGCCGCGTTATTGGTCTCGTCTGACATGCTCATCGCTATGCTCCCTTTACAGTGTTACCGTTACGATATACACCACTAGCGATAAGAGATAGTTGAATTAATCCACAGATTCGATAGCTAATACCTTTTAACTTTCTGTTCGAGTAAAAAACCCTCACTTTATGAGGGTTTTTTACTTTATAACGCCGGGCGGACACCCAGCGTATGGCAAATGGCGTAACTCATCTCCGCGCGGTTAAGCGTATAGAAGTGGAAATCCTTCACCCCTTCACGGCTTAAAATCTTCACCATATCCATCGCGATATTGGCCCCCACCAGCTTGCGTGTTTCCGAGTCATCGTCCAAACCTTCGTACATTTTGGACATCCACAGCGGAATGCGCACGTTGGTCATATCCGCGAATTTCTTCGCCTGTTTGAAGTTCGAGACCGGCAGAATGCCAGGGATGATTTCGACATCAATACCCGCCGAGACGCAGCGGTCGCGAAAGCGTAAATAGCTTTCCACATCAAAGAAGAACTGAGTAATGGCGCGATTGGCACCTGCGTCCACCTTACGCTTCAGGTTAAGCAGATCCGCCTGGGCGCTTTTCGCTTCCGGGTGAACTTCCGGGTAAGCGGCAACGGAAATATCAAAGTCAGCAACGTCTTTCAGCAGGGCAACCAGATCGGTGGCGTACATGTCCGGCTTACCGCTCCCCGGCGGCAGGTCGCCGCGCAGGGCAACGATATGACGAATGCCGTTGTTCCAGTAGTCCTGAGCAATCGCGCGCAGTTCATCAGGGGTGGCGTCGATACAGGTGAGGTGCGGTGCCGCTTCCAGACCGGTTCTATCTTTAATGCCCTTAATGATGCTGTGCGTGCGGTCTCGCTCACCGGAGTTGGCGCCGTAGGTTACGGAGACGAACTTCGGCTTCAGGCTGCTCAGGCGATCGATAGAGCTCCACAGGGTTTGCTCCATTTCACTGGTGCGCGGCGGGAAAAATTCAAAAGAGACGTTAATCTGGCCGTTTACTTCGGCCAGGCTCTGATTCAGGGCTTCCCGCTGGTTGGCGTGAAAAAAGCTCATACCTTACCTCTATCTTTCGCGTGTCATTGTTTGTTGTGTTGTGAACTTCTATACGTTTAGACGTCCAGATGTAAAAATGACGGAAAAGCGGGATGACGTCAACAGAAATAATCAACATTAACGGTGAGGTTTGTTCAGGGAAGATGAAGGGGATTCATGATGGGGGGTGAGAAGGCCCCTCACCCCAGCCCTCTCCCCTAAGGGGAGAGGGTTAGGGTGAGGGGTTACAGTAGCTTAGCCAGGCGATTAATGTCGGACTGAATGGCTCCGGCGGTCACATCGCGCCCCGCACCCGGGCCACGGATCACCAGCGGGTTATCGCGGTACCAGCGGCTTTCGATGGCGAAGACGTTATCGCACGGCAGCAGCGCCGCCAGCGGATGTTCAGGACGTACCGCCTCCACGCCCACGCGCGCTTTACCGTTCGCCTCGAAGCGCGCCACGTAACGCAGCACCAGGCCCATCTCGTTTGCCGCTTCCAGACGTTGCACCATCTGCTCGTTCAGCTCGTCGCCGTTCTCAAAGAAGTGATCGACAGATCCTTCCTCGCAGCCCGCAGGCACCAGAGACTCAACGCGTACCTGACCCGGCTCAATGTCGTAGCCTGCTTCACGCGCCAGGATCACCAGCTTGCGCATCACGTCTTTACCGGCAAGGTCAACGCGCGGATCCGGCTCGGTTAAGCCCTGCTGCCACGCCTGATCCACCAGGTCGGTGAACGGCACGGTACCGTCAAATTGCAGGAACAGCCAGGAGAGCGTGCCGGAGAAGATCCCGCTCAGCGCCAGAATGCTGTCGCCGCTATCAATCAGATCGCGCACGGTATGGTTAACCGGCAGACCTGCGCCAACGGTGGCGTTATACAGCCAGTGACGACCCGTTTTTTCGAACGCGTCGTGGATCTGGCGATATTTGTCAGTGCTGCTCGCGCCTGCCAGCTTGTTGGCGCTGATGACGTGGAACCCGTGGCTGGCAAAATCCAGATACTGATCGGCCAGTTGCTCGCTGGCGGTAACGTCCAGCACCACCAGATCGTCGTACGGGTGCGCGCGCATCCACAGGAACAGCGACTCTTCGTCCTGCTCAACCGCTTCATCGTTAAAGAAGGCCAGCGCCCGACTGGCGTCCAGCCCTTCGTAGTTCAACAGGCTGCGGCGGCTGTCCACCACGCCTGCCAGAATAAACTCAAATCCGGTACGCGCCGAAAGCGTCACCTGCTCGCGGGCGAACAGCTCCAGCCAGCGGGAACCGATGTTCCCTTTCCCGAACAGTACCAGGCCGATGCGTTTTTCCGCGCGGAACAGGGAGGTGTGCAGGCCCTGAATCAGGCTTTCGGTTGGCCCCTTGCGCAGAACGGCAACCAGGCTGATGCCCTCTTCCGACTGCCAGGTGAACTCCACCGGCTGCCCTTTCAGCTGCTGCCAGAAGCGGTGGCAGTGCAGCGGGTTACGGGTGACGCCCGCGCCCACCATTGCCACCAGCGCCAGTCCCTGACGCAGGCGAAGCTCGCCCGGCAGTCCCGCTTCATCCAGAATCTTCAGGGCGCTGTCCACCACTTCAGCGGTATAGCAGAACTGCAACAGCTGGCGATCGTTATGCACGCCAACGGCCAGCGGACGCACCTGGGCACGTTTCAGGATGGTGTCGATATCTTTGTGCGCCAGTTTGAAATCCTGGCCCGCAGGCACCTGGAACTCAATCAGGCAGATGTCATCGTGGCTGGTGACAATGCGCGCGCCCGTACCGGATGCCAGCACGCGCTCGATGCGAGTGGAACCCTGATCCGGCGTGTAGCTACAGCGTAGTTGCAGGTCGATGTCGCTGCCGGAAACCGGCTGTAGCGTGCGCGCGTGCAGCACTGGTGCCGCCAGACGCGCCAGCTCGCTCGCTTCGTCGAGACGCAGCAGCGGCAGCAGGCAGGCATCTTTTACTTTGCGCGGGTCCGCGCTGTAGACACCGGCCACGTCGCTCCAGATGGTGACGCGGGACACGCCCGCCAGGGCGCCAATCTGCGTTGCCGAGTAGTCAGAGCCGTTACGGCCCAGCAGTACGGTTTCACCTGCGTTGCTGCGACTGATAAAGCCGGTCACTACAATACGTTTACCCGGATGTTGCACCAGCAGCTGTTGCAGCAGCGGGTAGGACAACCCTTCGTCTACCTGCGGCTGTGCGGCGCGTTCGGCACGCAGGAAATCACGCGCGTCGAGCCAGGCGGCTTCCACGCCAAGATGTTGCAGCACGGCGGCCATCAGGCGCGCAGACCACACTTCACCATGGCCAACCACTTCCGCATACACCGCATCGGTAATGCCGCTGTCCAGCAGAGCTGCCAGACGCTCAAGGTCGTGCGTAAAAGCGCTTATCAGTCCGTCCGCCACGTCTGCAGGCAGCAAACCGGCAATCAGTTCACTCTGGTAACGACGTAAGGACTGTTGCACCTGATGCGCAGAGAGGCGATCGGTCTGGCTCAGTTTCAGCCAGCTAATCAGCTGGTTGGTGGTGCTGCCCGCCGCAGAGACAACCATCATGTCCCCCGGCTGTGAATACTCGGTCATGATCCCTGCGACACGCAGATAACATTTCACATCAGCAAGACTACTACCACCAAACTTGTGCAGCTGACGACCCTTCGCCCCTGCCTGCGCTATCACACTCATGATTACCCCTTGGCTGCGACCCGGAAGCCATTTTCCAGATCGGCAATTAAATCTTCAGAATCTTCAATACCGGTCGAGATACGCAGCAGCGTCTCGGAAATCCCGGCGGCGGCACGTGCTTCGGGTGCCATACCTGCGTGCGTCATGGTTGCGGCGTGGGAGATCAAGCTTTCTACTCCCCCTAAGGATTCCGCCAGCGTAAACAATGACAACCCGCTCAGGAAGCGACGCAGCGTTTGCTCGTCACCGTCCAGTTCAAAACTTAACATCGCGCCAAATCCTTTCTGTTGGTGCGCGGCAATCTCGTGCCCCTGGTTTTCCGGCAGCGACGGGTGATAAAGCTTCTTCACCAGCGGCTGGGTTTTCAGGAAATCCACGATCGCCTGGGCATTACGCTGCGCCACGTCCATACGCGGTGACAGGGTGCGGATACCACGCAGCAGCAAATAGCTGTCGAACGCGCCCGCGGTGACGCCAATGTTATTGGCCCACCATGCCAGTTCAGTGACAACATCAGGATCTTTGGCAATCACCACACCCGCTACCACGTCAGAATGGCCGTTCAGATATTTCGTGCATGAATGCAACACCAGATCGGCACCCAGTGCCAGTGGGTTCTGAAGGGCCGGACTGAGGAACGTATTATCCACTACACTTATCGCTCCCGCATCCCTTGCGAGCTGACAAATTTTCGCAATATCGACTACGCGCAACAATGGATTGCTTGGACTTTCCACCAGAACCAGCTTCGGCTGTTCGGCTAACGCCTGTTTCAGCGCCTGTTCGTCGTTTTGATCGACAAACAACACGCGGTAGCAGCCACGTTTCGCCAGGCTATCAAACAGACGATAGCTGCCGCCGTAGCAGTCGTGCGGCGCCACCAGCAGATCGCCAGGTTTCAGGAACACCGTGGTTACCAGGTGAATGGCAGACATGCCGGTATTGGTTAATACCGCCCCTGCGCCGCCTTCCAGTTCCGCCAGCGCGCGCTGGGTAACGTCACGCGTAGGATTGCCGCGACGCGAGTAGTCATGCGCGCGAGGTTCATTAAATCCGGTGAAATTATAGGTGCTGGAGAGATGAATTGGCGGGACAACGCAGCCGTACTGCTCGTCATCATTCAATCCGCTACGCACTGCGATGGTGGCCTGTTTACGCGTCATGGTGAGGCTTCCTGGCGAATGAGGTGAAAAGTCAGGCACCAGAGTAAACATTGAAAGTATGGACGTCAATACATCTGGACATCTAAACTTCTTTGCGTATAGATTGAGCAATGCGCAAATAGCCGTTAAAATTATATGCTTTAGGACACGCTACAGCGGCAATATCCGTGCCTCGGTATCGTCTCTACGGTAAACTACGCAAGATTACGGTTCAAAACTGATGGTTACCGGTTTTGCACCTTTAGATTAATGACTGAGAGGATTAAAGGTATCTCATGGCTGAATGGAGCGGCGAATATATCAGCCCATACGCTGAGCACGGTAAGAAGAGTGAGCAAGTCAAGAAAATCACGGTGTCCATTCCTCTGAAGGTGTTGAAGATCCTCACCGATGAACGTACGCGTCGTCAGGTGAACAACCTGCGTCACGCCACTAACAGCGAACTGCTGTGCGAAGCGTTCCTGCATGCGTTTACCGGCCAACCGTTGCCGAACGATGACGATCTGCGCAAAGAGCGCAGTGACGAAATTCCAGAAGAGGCGAAGGTGATCATGCGTGAACTGGGTATCGACCCGGATACGTGGGAATACTGATAAGCGGATACAAAAAAGGCACCTTGCGGTGCCTTTTTTTCGGGAAACTTATTTAGCGCCCGGGATGCTGAAACGCTTGTTGAAGCGGTCAACACGGCCACCGGTTGCAACATCACGCTGCTTACCAGTGTAGAACGGGTGGCATTTGCCGCACACGTCCAGGTTCAGATCGTGACCCACGGTAGAGCGGATCTGGATAGAGTTACCGCAAGAGCAGTTTGCAGTAATCATTTCGTATTTCGGGTGAATATCTTTTTTCATGGGAGAACCTCAGTTAAGGCCGCGTCGCTCTTCCAGCCCTAACGCCAGACACCACGCGATGTTGAATGTAAGTTCTTTGGCGTAAAGTACACCAAAGGCGGCGAATCATACAGAATTTAACCAACGTATGCAAACTGATCCGCACGCCGCTTTCACTAATGTGTATACTAACGCGCCACTTTTCAAGTCAGGAAGATTCGATGCCCGTCGCTCACGTTGCCCTGCCCGTTCCGCTTCCCCGCACCTTTGACTACCTGCTGCCCGACAGCATGAGCGCCAAAGCGGGCTGTCGCGTGACCGTGCCGTTCGGTAAACAGCAGCGCGTGGGGATCGTCGTCTCCGTCAGCGATAAAAGCGAGCTGCCGCTTACCGAGCTGAAATCGATCGTTGAAGTGCTGGACGATGAACCTGTTTACTCTCAAAGCACCTGGCGACTGCTGTTGTGGGCGGCAGATTATTATCACCATCCTATTGGCGACGTATTGTTCCACGCCCTGCCGATTATGCTGCGTCAGGGTAAGCGCGCCAGCCATGCGCCAATGTGGTACTGGTTTGCCACCGAGCAGGGTCAGGCGGTCGACATTAACAGCCTGAAGCGCTCGCAAAAACAACAGCAGGCGTTGGCCGCGCTACGCCAGGGGAAAATCTGGCGCCATCAGGTCGACGAGCTCGAGGTGAGCGAAACCGCGTTGCAGGCATTAAGGAAGAAAGGGCTGAGCGAGCTGGCCAGCGAAGCACCTGCCCTTCACGACTGGCGCGACGGCTTTTCCGTCTCGGGCGATCGCCTGCGTCTGAATACCGAACAGGCCACCGCCGTGGGCGCGATTCACAGCGCCGCCGATCGTTTCTCCGCCTGGCTGCTGGCGGGCGTCACCGGCTCCGGTAAAACCGAAGTGTATCTGAGCGTACTGGAAAATGTGCTCGCGCAGGGTAAACAGGCGCTGGTAATGGTGCCGGAAATCGGCCTGACGCCGCAAACCATCGCCCGTTTCCGTGAACGCTTTAATGCGCCCGTTGAGGTTCTGCACTCCGGCCTGAACGACAGCGAGCGCCTCAGCGCCTGGCTGAAAGCGAAAAACGGCGAAGCGGCGATTGTGATTGGCACCCGTTCCTCACTCTTTACGCCGTTTAAAAATCTCGGCGTTATCGTGATCGATGAAGAGCATGACAGCTCCTATAAACAGCAGGAAGGCTGGCGCTATCACGCCCGCGACTTAGCCGTGTACCGCGCCCACAGCGAGCAAATCCCCATTATTCTGGGGTCCGCCACCCCCGCGCTTGAAACGCTGCACAACGTTCGCCAGCGTAAATACCACATGCTGCGCCTGACGCGCCGCGCGGGAAATGCCCGTCCGGCCATTCAGCATGTGCTGGATCTGAAAGGCCAGCAGGTGCAGGCCGGGTTAGCGCCTGCGCTGATTAACCGCATGCGCCAACATTTGCAGGCGGGCAACCAGGTGATCCTGTTCCTGAACCGCCGCGGCTTCGCGCCTGCGTTGCTGTGCCACGACTGCGGCTGGATTGCCGAGTGCCCGCGCTGCGATCACTACTACACCTTCCACCAGGCTCAGCGCCATTTACGCTGCCACCACTGCGACAGCCAGCGTCCGGTACCCCGTCAGTGCCCGTCCTGCGGCTCAACGCACATCGTGCCGGTGGGTCTGGGGACGGAGCAGCTCGAACAGGCGCTGGCGCCGTTCTTCCCTGATGTGCCCATTTCGCGTATCGACAGGGATACCACCAGCCGCAAAGGGGCACTGGAGCAGCAGCTGGCGGAAGTGCATCGCGGCGGCGCGCGCATCCTGATTGGTACTCAAATGCTGGCGAAAGGGCATCACTTCCCGGACGTGACGCTGGTCGCCCTGCTGGACGTCGACGGCGCGCTGTTCTCCGCGGATTTTCGCTCCGCCGAGCGTTTCGCACAGCTTTATACCCAGGTTGCTGGTCGCGCCGGTCGAGCGGGTAAGCAGGGCGAAGTAGTGCTGCAAACGCACCATCCTGAGCACCCGCTGCTGCAAACGCTGCTGCACAAAGGCTATGACGCCTTCGCGGACCAGGCGCTGGCCGAACGTCAGACGATGCAGCTTCCTCCGTGGACCAGCCACGTCATCATCCGTGCGGAAGATCATAACAACCAGCAGGCGCCGCTATTCCTGCAACAGCTGAGAAATCTCCTGCAGGCCAGCCCACTGGTGGATAATCAGCTGTGGATTTTAGGCCCGGTACCCGCGCTCGCCCCGAAACGCGGCGGCCGTTTCCGCTGGCAACTCTTACTTCAGCACCCTTCGCGTATCCGTTTACAGCAGATCGTCAGCGGCACGCTGGCGCTGATTAATACCCTGCCGGAAGCGCGAAAAGTGAAGTGGGTTCTGGACGTCGATCCGATTGAAGGCTGAAGACGGATCGAAAAATTTAATGCGCCTCACACTTTTTATGAAAATTCTGTAACCGATTCCATTAACTATCTGTAAAAATGGTGCGGTCCGCAGTTCGGTGTTCAGGCGAGGAGAAGACGTTGAAGTCCAGGAAAGAGGTTGCCTCGGCGACCATGAAAGACGTTGCCGAGAAAGCACAAGTCTCAACAGCAACCGTGTCCCGCGCATTGATGAACCCTGACAAAGTCTCGCAGGCGACCCGAAACCGGGTTGAAAAGGCGGCGCTTGAGGTCGGTTATTTCCCGCAAGCCATGGGGCGCAACGTTAAACGCAACGAATCCCGCACCATCCTGGTGATCGTGCCGGACATCTGCGATCCCTTCTTCAGCGAAATCATCCGCGGCATTGAGGTCACGGCCGCCGCCCAGGGCTATCTGGTGCTGATTGGTGATTGTGCCCACCAGAACCAGCAGGAAAAAACGTTCATCGACCTGATCATCACCAAGCAGATTGATGGCATGCTGCTGCTTGGCTCACGCCTGCCGTTTGATGCCAGCATTGAAGAACAGCGCAATTTACCGCCAATGGTCATGGCGAACGAATTCGCGCCGGAGCTGGAGCTGCCGACCGTTCATATCGATAACCTCACCGCTGCGTTCAACGCCGTGAACTATCTTCAGGAGCTGGGGCATAAGCGTATCGGTTGTATTGCCGGACCAGAAGAGATGCCGCTGTGTCATTACCGGTTGCAGGGCTACGTTCAGGCGCTTCGCCGTACCGGGGCTGTTGTCGATCCGCACTACATTGCGCGCGGTGATTTCACCTTTGAAGCGGGCGGGCAGGCGCTGCAAAAATTGCTTGCCTTGCCAGAACCGCCTACCGCGGTCTTCTGCCACAGCGACGTGATGGCGCTGGGGGCGTTATCCTACGCCAAACGTCACGGCCTGCGCGTGCCAAAGGACCTGTCGATAATCGGTTTTGATAATATTTCGCTTTCGGAGTTTTGCGATCCGCCGCTTTCGACTGTTTCGCAGCCGCGGTATGACATTGGCCGGGAAGCGATGCTGCTTTTGCTGGATCAGCTGCACGGTCAAACAGTTAGCAGTGGGTCACGACTACTGGATTGTGAGCTGATTGTGCGCGGCTCTACCCAGGCATTAACTTAAAGTAAATACCTTTCGACACCCTTATCTGGTCAAAGCCCCGTCGCTTAAGTAACATGGCGGGCTGACGAACGAATAAATACAGCGAAACGATAGTGGCACAACGAGATTATGTACGTCGCGGCCAGCCGGCACCTTCGCGACGCAAAAAGAGTAGTTCAAAAAGCAAGCAACGTAGCCTGTCTGCTGTCTCCCCAGCCATGGTCGCCATTGCTGCGGCTGTGCTGGTGGCCTTTATTGGCGGCCTCTACTTCATTACGCATCATAAAAAAGAAGAGTCTGAAGCCCTTCAGGGTAACAAGGTCGTCGGCAACGGCCTTCCTCCGAAGCCTGAAGAGCGCTGGCGCTACATTAAAGAGCTGGAAAGCCGCCAGCCTGGCGTACGTGCGCCTACCGAGCCTTCTGCCGGGGGTGAAGTGAAGAATGCCGATCAGCTGACGGACGAACAGCGCCAGTTGCTCGCTCAGATGCAGGCGGACATGCGCCAGCAGCCTACGCAGCTGAACGAAGTACCGTGGAACGAACAAACCCCGGCGCAGCGTCAGCAAACGTTGCAGCGCCAGCGTCAGGCACAGCAGCAAACGCAACAGCAGCAGTGGACGCAGACGCAGCCGGTACAACAGCCGCGTACACAACCGCAGCAGCAGACGCGTACTGTACAAACGCAGCCTGTTCAGCAGCAGCCGAAAGCCCAGCTGCAGAAGCAAACAGCACAGCCGTATCAGGATCTGTTGCAGACGCCTGCACATACCACTGCGCAACAGCCAAAAACGCAGCAGGCTGCGCCGGTCACTAAAGAGACCGAGGCACCAAAGCAGACGGCTGAGAAAAAAGATGAACGCCGCTGGATGGTTCAGTGCGGTTCGTTTAAAGGCGCTGAGCAGGCAGAAACGGTGCGAGCTCAGCTGGCATTTGAAGGATTTGACTCACGCATTACCACCAATAACGGCTGGAATCGCGTGGTGATTGGACCGGTCAAAGGCAAAGAAAACGCAGACGGCACCATTTCCCGTTTGAAAGTGGCTGGCCACACAAACTGCATTCGACTCGCCTCCGGGGGTTGAAACCCCCAAAATCCCCCCCATCTATCATTTAATTCAGCCCTGAGCACAGGCTCAGGGCTTCTGTTTCCCGAATCTGTAACCAGGGGGTCTGCTCGTGACAACAATAGTAAGTGTACGCCGTAACGGCCAGGTGGTAATTGCCGGTGATGGCCAGGCCACGCTGGGTAATACCGTCATGAAAGGCAACGTGAAGAAAGTACGTCGTCTTTATAACGACAAAGTGATCGCCGGTTTCGCAGGCGGCACGGCTGATGCCTTCACGCTGTTTGAACTGTTTGAACGCAAACTGGAAATGCATCAGGGTCATCTGGTGAAAGCCGCCGTTGAGCTGGCAAAAGACTGGCGTACCGACCGCATGCTGCGCAAGCTCGAAGCGCTGCTGGCCGTGGCTGACGAAAACGCCTCGCTGATCATCACCGGTAACGGCGACGTGGTTCAGCCTGAAAACGACCTGATTGCCATCGGCTCTGGCGGCCCGTACGCCCAGGCCGCAGCCCGTGCGCTGTTGGAAAATACCGACATGAACGCGCGCGATATCGCGGTGAAAGCGTTGGATATTGCAGGTGATATCTGCATCTATACCAACCACAATCACACCATCGAAGAATTGACCTCCAAAGCGTAAGGATCGCCCATGTCTGAAATGACCCCACGCGAAATTGTCAGCGAACTGAACAAACACATTATCGGCCAGGACAACGCCAAGCGCTCCGTGGCTATCGCACTACGTAACCGCTGGCGTCGCATGCAGCTCGACGAAGAGCTTCGCCACGAAGTGACACCAAAAAATATTCTGATGATCGGCCCGACCGGGGTGGGTAAAACCGAAATCGCCCGTCGTCTGGCCAAACTGGCTAACGCGCCGTTCATCAAAGTTGAAGCCACCAAGTTCACCGAAGTGGGCTATGTGGGTAAAGAAGTGGACTCCATCATCCGCGACCTGACCGATTCAGCGATTAAGATGGTGCGTGTCCAGGCGATTGAGAAAAACCGCTATCGCGCCGAAGAGATGGCCGAAGAGCGTATTCTCGACGTGCTAATCCCACCGGCAAAAAATAACTGGGGACAGGCTGAACAGCAGCCTGAACCTTCTGCTGCGCGTCAGGCATTCCGCAAAAAACTGCGTGAAGGCGAGCTGGACGACAAAGAGATTGAGATCGATCTCGCTGCCGCGCCAATGGGCGTTGAAATCATGGCCCCTCCGGGCATGGAAGAGATGACCAGCCAGTTGCAGTCCATGTTCCAGAACCTGGGCGGGCAGAAGCAGAAAGCGCGTAAGCTGAAAATCAAAGACGCGATGAAGCTGCTGATTGAAGAAGAAGCCGCGAAGCTGGTTAACCCGGAAGAGCTGAAACAGGACGCTATCGACGCGGTTGAGCAGCACGGTATCGTGTTTATCGACGAAATCGACAAAATCTGTAAGCGCGGCGGCAACAGCTCCGGCCCGGATGTTTCCCGCGAAGGCGTTCAGCGCGACCTGCTGCCGCTGGTGGAAGGTTGCACCGTCTCTACCAAGCACGGCATGGTGAAAACTGACCACATTCTGTTTATCGCGTCAGGTGCGTTTCAGGTTGCCAGCCCATCCGATCTCATTCCGGAACTGCAGGGTCGTCTGCCAATCCGCGTTGAGCTGCAGGCGCTGACCACTGAAGATTTCGAACGTATCCTGACTGAGCCAAACGCTTCTGTGACCGTACAGTACAAAGCGTTGATGGCGACCGAAGGCGTGAATATCGAGTTCACCGACGATGGGATCAAACGCATCGCTCAGGCCGCATGGCAGGTCAACGAAACCACCGAAAACATCGGTGCGCGTCGTCTGCACACCGTGCTGGAACGCCTGGTGGAAGATATCTCTTACGATGCGAGCGACCTTAACGGTCAAACCATTACCATTGACGCAGAGTATGTGGGCAAACACCTGGATGCGTTAGTGGCAGATGAAGATCTGAGCCGTTTTATTCTATAATCGCGTTCAATGCATTTTCATCACTGTTGATGGGGGCTATGGCCCCCATTTTTATTGGCTAAATAACTATGACTGATATCAGCCGTACGCAGGCGTGGCTCGAAAGTCTGCGTCCAAAAACGCTTCCTCTGGCTTTTGCCGCCATTATCGTCGGTACCGCACTTGCCTGGTGGCAGGGGCATTTCGATCCCCTGGTGGCTGGTCTGGCGCTTGTCACCGCCGGGCTACTGCAAATCCTCTCTAATCTCGCCAATGATTACGGCGATGCGGTAAAAGGCAGCGATAAACCTGATCGTATCGGGCCGCTGCGCGGGATGCAAAAAGGGGTAATTACCCAGGCACAGATGAAGCGGGCGCTGATTATCACCGTGGTGTTGATTTGCCTGTCCGGCCTGGCGCTGGTGACGGTCGCCTCGAAAACCACCAGCGATTTCATTGGCTTCCTGGTGCTGGGCTTGCTCGCCATTATTGCAGCAATTACCTATACCGTCGGGACGCGTCCTTACGGGTATATTGGTCTGGGCGACATCTCCGTACTGGTGTTCTTCGGCTGGCTGAGCGTCATGGGAAGCTGGTACTTGCAGGCGCATACGGTGATCCCCGCCCTGTTCCTGCCCGCGACCGCCTGCGGTCTGCTGGCGACGGCGGTGCTGAATATCAATAACCTGCGCGACATCGACAGCGACCGTGAGAACGGTAAGAACACGCTGGCCGTGCGTCTGGGCCCGGTGAATGCC
Source organism: Enterobacter cloacae complex sp.6700776 (assembly GCF_048284255.1). NCBI lineage: Bacteria > Pseudomonadati > Pseudomonadota > Gammaproteobacteria > Enterobacterales > Enterobacteriaceae > Enterobacter > Enterobacter cloacae complex sp.6700776. The sequence goes on from NZ_JBLVYK010000013.1 coordinate 33,965, forward strand.
CGCCGCTATCACGCCTGCCTGCTCATCGGCGCGCTGGTCTGCCTGGCGCTGTTCAATCTGATCTCTCTGCACAGCCTGTGGGGCTGGCTGTTTGTGCTCGCCGCACCGCTGCTGGTCAAGCAGGCCCGCTATGTCATGCGTGAACTCAGCCCGGCTGCCATGCCGCCGATGCTGGAGCGCACGGTAAAAGGCGCGTTGCTGACTAACCTGCTGTTCGTCATCGGGATTGTCTTAAGCCAGACGCTGAGTTAGCTGACAAATATCAATTAACAATTGATGATTTTGCCAACAAGGCATTTCGCACGATATACTGAACACATTCGCAGCAACAGAGCGTTAAACCTATGAAATACGATACCTCCGAGCTTTGTGACATCTACCAGGAAGATGTCAACGTCGTTGAACCCCTGTTCTCCAACTTTGGTGGACGGTCGTCGTTTGGCGGACAAATCATCACGGTGAAATGTTTCGAGGACAACGGGTTGCTGTACGATCTGCTCGAAGAGAACGGCCGTGGCCGCGTTCTGGTGGTCGACGGCGGCGGTTCCGTGCGCCGTGCATTGATTGATGCTGAACTGGCGGGAATTGCCGTCCAGAACGAGTGGGAAGGCATTGTGGTGTACGGCTCCGTGCGTCAGGTGGACGATCTCGAAGACATGGATATCGGGATTCAGGCCATCGCGGCCATACCGGTAGGCGCAGCGGGCGACGGCATCGGCGAAAGCGACGTGCGCGTCAATTTCGGCGGCGTGACCTTCTTCTCGGGCGACCACCTTTATGCTGACAATACCGGCATTATCCTTTCTGAGGATGCGCTGGATATTGAGTAGTTAATCGGTAAGCGAGATGCATAAAAAAACCGCCAACAGCAATGTGGCGGTTTTTTTGTCCCTCGGGATTCGCGGTCCGTTGGGTGATATTGCAACCTTTAACCAGGATTTTTATCTTACCCTGATTCATTCCTCAGGTAACCCCTGTCGACCCTTTATGAATTCCTAATTATGTGTGGGAACCTTAACTCCGCAGGTGTTGCTCATTATGATGCTGTGTCCCTTTCCGCCATCTCGCAAATGGGCGCCGGTCCAGGGAAAGGTGTATTCACAACCGTAAAGCAACCTTTAACCGGGCTTGTGTCCACCGACTTATCACCGGTGGTGAACGGTGGAGCGGTAAGCAGCAGGGACCGCATAATGAAACGCTATTTATGTATCGCGTTCATTGTCGCCAGCGTACTCGTTGTAAAGAGTGATGAACCGAGTGGGTTTGTTGCTTATGCTATGACAGCGCAGGACAAGTAGCGTTAAGGCCGCCTCTGGCGGCCTTTTTTATGGTTGAAATCCGTGAGCAATAACCATAAAAAAGCCGGGTGGCGGCTTCGCCTTACCCGGCCTACTCAATTCATTCCCAAAGGAAATCAGACTTCTTCCATACGTCCCAGCAGTGCCTGCAGGCGATCCTGCCAGCCGTTCTGCTGTTCGCGCAGCTGGTTGTTTTCGCGCTCCAGTTCTTCACGGCTGTGCTGAGCATTCTGAACTTCCTGGGACAGGGAGTTGTTTTTCTCTTTCAGCTCTTCAATTTCCATCTGCAGCAGGGTGATGGTGTCGATCGCCTGCTGTACTTTCGATTCCAGTTTCTCAAACACTTCTAAAGACATGATGCTACCTCTCCTGAATTGCAAGGCGACGCTTTAACGTAAACGCGCACGACATATACCGTCGATTGTATGGAGCGCGGCGCTCTGTGTCCAGCGACACACCGCGCAGATCGCGGTTTGCAACACTTTTAGGTCTGGTCCTGGTGCGTTCGCGGTATATACCCCTAAATTGTTAACTCTTTAGTTAATGAAATGATTCAGCTCACATTATACCGTTGATGCAAAAACGCGCTTTATGGCGCGAAAACGCTCATTTTATTGACACAGACCACACATTTTGATTTCGATATTTCTCGTTTGTGCTCGTTAACGATAAATTAACACTATGTCTACAGGGCATCGTGGCTGTCACGGGCGGTCACGCAAACAATAAACATTACTCTTTTGCAGGATTCCGATTATGAGTCAGACATCAACCTTAAAAGGCCAGTGCATTGCCGAGTTCCTGGGTACCGGGTTGTTGATATTCTTCGGAGTAGGCTGTGTCGCTGCACTGAAAGTGGCAGGTGCCAGTTTTGGTCAGTGGGAAATCAGTATTATCTGGGGTTTGGGCGTGGCGATGGCCATCTACCTGACCGCAGGGGTTTCCGGCGCACATCTTAACCCGGCGGTGACCATCGCGTTGTGGCTATTCGCGTGCTTTGACGGACGCAAAGTTGTCCCTTTCATCATTTCACAATTTGCCGGCGCCTTTTGCGCAGCGGCGTTAGTTTACGGGCTTTATTACAATCTTTTCACCGACTTCGAACAGACGCATCATATAGTGCGTGGCAGTGTCGAAAGTCTGGATCTGGCAGGCATTTTCTCAACGTATCCGAATCCGCATATTAATTTTGTGCAGGCGTTCGCAGTTGAAATGGTGATTACCGCTATTCTGATGGGCGTCATTATGGCGCTGGGCGACGACGGAAACGGCATTCCGCGCGGCCCGCTGGCACCACTTTTGATTGGCCTTCTGATTGCGGTAATTGGCGCATCCATGGGTCCGCTGACCGGCTTTGCGATGAATCCGGCGCGTGACCTGGGTCCAAAAACCTTCGCCTTCTTTGCAGGATGGGGCGATGTCGCCTTTACCGGCGGCAAAGACATTCCTTACTTCCTGGTTCCGCTGTTCGGGCCAATCGTAGGGGCGGCGCTGGGCGCATTCGGCTATCGCAAATTAATTGGTCGCCACTTACCGTGCGACACCTGTGTGGAAGAGGAAAAAGAGTCGACTTCCACCACACAACAAAAAGCTTCGCTGTAATCTGACTACGGGACACATACCATGACCGAAAAAAAATATATCGTTGCGCTCGACCAGGGCACTACCAGCTCCCGCGCTGTCGTAATGGATCATGACGCGAACATTGTCAGCGTGTCTCAACGCGAATTTGAGCAAATCTATCCGCGTCCAGGCTGGGTTGAACACGACCCGATGGAGATCTGGGCGTCACAAAGCTCCACGCTGGTGGAAGTGCTGGCGAAAGCCGACATCAGTTCTGACGAGATTGCCGCTATCGGTATCACCAACCAGCGTGAAACCACCGTTGTCTGGGAGCGCGAAACCGGTAAGCCCATCTACAACGCCATTGTCTGGCAGTGCCGCCGCACCTCAGAGATCTGCGAAAAACTGAAGCGCGACGGAATGGAAGAGTACGTGCGCAGTACAACCGGTCTGGTCATTGACCCGTATTTCTCCGGCACCAAAGTGAAGTGGATCCTCGATCACGTGGAAGGTTCACGCGAACGTGCACGACGCGGCGAGCTGCTGTTTGGCACCGTCGATACCTGGCTTATCTGGAAGATGACTCAGGGACGCGTTCACGTCACCGACTACACCAACGCCTCGCGCACCATGCTGTTCAACATCAACACTCTGGAGTGGGATGACAAGATGCTGGACGCGCTGGACATTCCGCGTGCGATGCTGCCAGACGTGCGCAAATCTTCAGAAGTATACGGCCAGACCAACATCGGCGGTAAAGGCGGCACCCGTATTCCTATCGCCGGTATTGCCGGTGACCAGCAGGCGGCGCTGTTCGGCCAGCTGTGCGTCAAGGAAGGGATGGCGAAGAACACTTACGGCACCGGCTGCTTTATGCTCATGAACACCGGCGAGAAAGCGGTGAAATCAGAAAACGGTCTGCTGACCACCATCGCCTGCGGCCCACGCGGTGAAGTGAACTATGCCCTGGAAGGGGCGGTATTCATGGCAGGCGCCTCCATTCAGTGGCTGCGCGACGAGATGAAGCTGATCAGCGATGCGTTTGACTCCGAATACTTCGCGACCAAAGTGAAAGACACCAACGGCGTATACGTGGTGCCAGCGTTTACCGGTCTGGGCGCACCGTACTGGGATCCGTACGCCCGCGGCGCGATTTTCGGCCTGACGCGCGGTGTGAACTCAAACCACATTATTCGTGCGACCCTGGAATCCATCGCCTACCAGACGCGCGACGTGCTGGAAGCGATGCAGGCGGACTCCGGCATTCGTCTGCACGCCCTGCGCGTGGACGGCGGTGCGGTAGCCAACAACTTCCTGATGCAGTTCCAGTCCGACATTCTGGGTACCCGCGTTGAACGTCCTGAGGTGCGAGAAGTAACGGCGCTGGGCGCGGCGTATCTGGCAGGTCTGGCGGTTGGCTTCTGGCAAAACCTTGACGAGCTTCAGGAAAAAGCGGTGATCGAACGCGAATTCCGTCCAGGCATCGAAACCACCGAGCGCAACTACCGCTACAGCGGCTGGAAGAAAGCGGTGAAACGTGCCCTGGCATGGGAAGAGCACGACGAGTAAGACAGACTCACCCCTCACCCTAACCCTCTCCCCTTTGGGGAGAGGGCCGGGGTGAGGGGCTCAGACCGCACCACCCCTCCCCCTCCCCACTCTGTGATAAACTTCGTGCAATTCCTTTTGATTGTACGAGTACCTCATGAAACGTGAACTTGCTATCGAGTTTTCCCGCGTCACCGAAGCTGCCGCCCTCGCAGGCTACAAGTGGCTGGGCCGTGGCGACAAAAATACCGCAGACGGCGCAGCCGTCCACGCCATGCGCATTGTGCTTAATCAGGTCAATATCGATGGCACTATCGTCATTGGCGAAGGCGAAATCGACGAAGCCCCGATGCTCTACATCGGTGAAAAAGTCGGGACAGGCAAAGGCGATGCGGTGGATATCGCGGTCGACCCGATCGAAGGCACGCGCATGACGGCGATGGGCCAGGCCAACGCGCTGGCGGTGCTGGCGGTGGGCGATAAGGGCTGCTTCCTCAACGCGCCAGATATGTACATGGAAAAGCTGATTGTCGGTCCTGGTGCTAAAGGCGCTATCGACCTTAGCCTGCCGCTGGATGCCAACCTGCGCAATATCGCAGCGGCGCTGGGTAAACCGCTCAACGAACTCACCGTGACCATCCTGGCGAAACCGCGCCACGACGCCACCATCGCTTATCTGCAAGCACTCGGCGTGCGCGTATTTGCCATTCCTGATGGCGACGTTGCCGCCTCTATTCTGACCTGCATGCCGGACAGCGAGGTCGACGTGCTTTACGGCATCGGCGGCGCGCCGGAAGGTGTGGTCTCTGCGGCAGTGATCCGCGCGCTGGACGGCGATATGCAGGCGCGTCTGCTGCCACGCCATGAGGTCAAAGGCGACAGCGACGAGAACCTTCGCATTGGTGAAGACGAACTGGCGCGCTGTGCGGCGATGGGCATCGAGGCCTATAAAGTGCTCGCGCTGAACGAGATGGCTCGCAGCGATAACGTGGTCTTCTCCGCAACCGGCATCACCAAAGGCGATCTGCTGGATGGCATCACCCGCAAGGGAAACATGGCCACCACTGAAACCCTGCTGATCCGCGGCAAATCCCGCACCATTCGCCGCATTCAGTCCATTCATTATCTCGACCGCAAAGACCCGGACGTACAGACGTACATTCTGTAAAACCGTTTGATCGATAGAGCTTTCCGGCCCGAATGGGCTGGAAATGTTTCCCACAAGTACGGAAGATAGAAGAGAGAAACAGCACAGGAGAAGATCATGGCGGACTGGGTAACAGGTAAAGTCACAAAGGTACAGTTCTGGACCGATGCGCTATTTAGCCTCACGCTGCACGCTCCCGTTCATCCGTTTACCGCCGGGCAGTTTGCCAAGCTCGGGCTGGATATCGACGGTGAACGCGTACAGCGCGCCTACTCTTACGTTAACGCGCCTGATAACCCGGATCTCGAGTTCTATCTGGTCACCGTTCCGGACGGTAAGCTCAGCCCGCGCCTCGCCGCGCTGAAGCCGGGCGATGAGGTGCAGATTGTCTCCGACGCGGCGGGGTTCTTCGTGCTGGATGAAATCCCCGACTGTGACACGCTCTGGATGCTGGCGACCGGCACGGCCATCGGCCCGTATCTCTCTATCCTGGAGTACGGCAAAGATCTGGAGCGCTTTAAGAATATCGTGCTGGTTCACGCCGCGCGCTACGCCGCAGACCTGAGCTATTTGCCGCAGATGCAGGCGCTGGAACAGCGATATGGCGGGAAGTTAAAAATTCAGACGGTGGTCAGCCGCGAAACCGCAGCTGGCTCGTTAACCGGCCGCGTTCCGGCGTTGATTGAAAGCGGCGCGCTGGAAGAGGCGGTGGGTTTACCGATGAATACCGAAACCAGCCACGTGATGCTGTGCGGTAACCCGCAAATGGTGCGCGATACGCAGCAACTGCTGAAGGATACCCGGCAGATGACGAAACACCTTCGCCGCCGACCGGGCCATATGACCGCCGAACACTACTGGTGATCAGCGGTACTTCACCTCAAGGGTATCTTTTCCGTATTTGTTCTCGCTCTGGGTGCCAATAAACGCACCCAGTTCGACAACCATCATCACAAAGATAACCGTCGGCAGCAGTCTGCCCACCACCCACGGGAGGATGGAGGGCAGCATTGACCAGTTCCCCGCCACCAGCATCCACGCCAGAATAATCAGAAAAGCCCAAGCGCCGGAGCGACCGCGATCGTGCAGACGTTTCACCACCACGGCGGCGGTTGGCCACAGTAAACAGACCAGCGCAAAAGCCGCAGTTTGCGTGCTCAGCCAGGCGTTATAGGCAACAAAAAACAGAAGCAGCATGGCGACAACCCACGCTGCCATCCAGATCCAGAAGTCACGGCGTCCAATACGCCCTTTGAATGAAAACAACCACTGCTGTATGGTCATGTAAGGTTCCTTATTATTGTTTAGCCCGCATTTTACCCTGGAGTTGTGACCTTTTGACAAGCCGACCAGATATCGTTTTAATCATGGGCAATGACGGCCAGGGGCAAAGTTGATGAAAAGTTCGGCACACTCTCTTTATTTGTGTTTAGCGATGCTGAGCGCCATTTTTTCTCTGCACGCCGCGGAACCGGCCTCCCCGGTCACCGCCCCCTACCTTCTGGCGGGCGCCCCCTCTTTCGATCAATCTATCAGCCAGTTCCGCGAAGCCTTCAATAAAGAAAACCCCTCGCTTGCGCTGGGAGAGTTCCGTGCGATTGACGGTGCCCGCGATACGCCAACCCTGACCCGCGCTGCCAGCAAAATTAACGAGAATCTATATGCTTCCACTGCCCTTGAGCGCGGAACGTTAAAAATCAAAAGTATGCAGATCACCTGGCTGCCGATTCAGGGCCCAGAGCAGAAAGCAGCGAAAGCGAAAGCGCTGGAGTATATGAGTGCTATTTTGCGCGCCTTTACCCCCACCTTCACGAAAGCGCAAAGCCAGCAAAAGCTGCAAAAACTGCTTACCGCCGGGAAAAACAAACGCTATTACGCCGATACGGAAGGTGCCGTTCGCTATGTTGTCGCAGATAACGGCGAAAAGGGGCTGACCTTCGCGGTTGAACCGATTAAGCTGGCCCTATCAGACGCACTCGAGGGGGCGAATTAATGACAAAAAGCAAAGCCTTTCGAGGGAAAATCTCTATACTGATTCACAGACCATGCTGCCCTTAAGGGTGGCCATATTCCTTAATTCGCTTATTGAGCGTGGAGAATTGAAATGCGACATCCTTTAGTGATGGGTAACTGGAAACTGAACGGCAGCCGCCACATGGTAAACGAACTGGTTGCTAACCTGCGTAAAGAGCTGGCTGGCGTGACCGGCTGCGCGGTTGCTATCGCTCCGCCGGATATGTACCTGGATCTGGCTAAACGTGCCGCTGACGGCAGCCACATCATTCTGGGCGCGCAGAACGTTGACGTTAACCTGTCTGGCGCGTTTACCGGTGAAACCTCCGCTGAAATGCTGAAAGACATCGGCGCGAAATACATCATCATCGGCCACTCTGAGCGTCGCACCTACCACAAAGAATCTGACGAGTTCATCGCGAAGAAATTCGCTGTGCTGAAAGAGCAGGGTCTGATCCCGGTTCTGTGCATCGGTGAAACCGAAGCAGAAAACGAAGCGGGTAAAACCGAAGAAGTGTGCGCACGTCAGATCGACGCTGTGCTGAAAACCCAGGGCGCGGCAGCGTTCGAAGGCGCGGTTATCGCTTACGAGCCAGTCTGGGCGATCGGTACCGGCAAATCTGCAACTCCAGCGCAGGCACAGGCGGTGCACAAGTTCATCCGTGACCACATTGCAAAAGCAGACGCGAAAGTGGCTGAGCAGGTCATCATCCAGTACGGCGGTTCCGTTAACGCATCAAACGCAGCTGAGCTGTTCACCCAGCCAGACATCGATGGCGCGCTGGTTGGCGGCGCATCCCTGAAAGCAGACGCTTTCGCGGTGATCGTTAAAGCGGCAGAAGCGGCTAAGCAGGCGTAATTGCCTTTGGGGCGGGTGGCGCTTCGCTAACCCGCCCTACAAAACCACTACAAACGTCCTAATACGCTAAACCACAAATAATCCAGCGGCAGCAGTACCAGATACGTCGCAATCGCCAGCGCCAGGCAGAGCAGCATCCCCGCCTTCGCAGGCACTTTCCCTAAGCCCATCGCCACCACAATCGGCGACGCCTGATACGGCAGCAGCGGCGTGGAATACCCCAGCACCTGAATCATGATCACCGACAGCAGCGGGAAGCCGGTCGCGTCGGAGAAGCTCTGCGCCAGCGTGGTGTACAGCGCCGGAACGCCGTTGGCGGTCATAATGAAGTTGAGCGCCGTGGTGATCCCCGTCAGCGCCAGGAAGCTGGTAAACGGGCGGTCTGTATCCAGCGGCATGATATGGAGCAACGCTTCACCTACGGCCGCACCGATACCGGTCTGCGTCACCGTAATGGCCAGCCCGAGTATACCCGCGACGTAAATACAGGTGCGCATATTCACCCCCGCCGAGAACTCCTCACCGGTGATAAAACCAATGCGCGGGAGCAGGACGATGACCGAGGCCGCCAGCCCTGTCCACGCTGGGCCCACGCCGTGCCAGCTCTCCGTTACCCACATCGTCAACACCACCGCCAGCAGCCAGGCGAGTCGTTTTTCGTCACGCCCCATCGGTTCAGACGGCGTCAGATCCTTCGCCGGTTTTGGGTTGCCGGGAAACAGCCAGCAGATCAGGCCAATCAGAATCAGGCCTTTGAGAATACCCAGCACCGGCGTGTGCAGCAGCAGATACGGGACATAGTTGAGGTGGATGCCGTATGAGCCCTCCGCCGCGCCGCTCATCACAAGGTTTGGCACGTTAGCGGGCAAAATAGTGGCCGAGAGCTGGAAGGTGCCAAACCCGACCGCCAGCGCCAGGCCAAACCAGGCCCGCGAGCCATCAGGAATGCCGGCCCGCTTCGCCATCGCGGCGACAATCGGCATCAGCAGCGCAATACGTCCCATGTTCGACGGCATCACGAATGCCAGGGCATAGCTCAGCAGCACAACGCTTGCCACCATCAGCACCCAGGAGTCGGTAAGCTTTGCCGACAGCGCCCGGGCGGCCCTGTCCGCCAGGCCGGTTTTCCGAATCGCCACGCCCAGCACAAAGCCGCTGAACACCAGCCAGAAGGCAGACGAGGCGAAGCCGCCAAAGATCACTTCCGGCGGGGCGATTCTGGCGGTCATCGCCGCCGTAAAGAACAGCAGCGCGGTGATAAATTCCGGCAACAGCGACGTCGCCCACAGCACGATGGTGACGCCGACGATCAGCGAGGGAAGCAGCAGAGGATGCGTTAACCAGAGCGACATACCTGTCTCCTGTAGAATTTTTCAGCAAGTCTACGGCGACAGGCAGGGCGAGTAAACGCTATTTATGGTGGGGTCACTTCAGGATATCGCATTGATGATCCTGCAATTCCTCAGCCGACGCACGGTTAAAGATAAGCAGGTTACGCTCTGTCGCCAGCAGTACAAACGAGCCGTCTGACTGCTGCGCCATCGCCAGCGCGAAGCGTCCCATATGGTCGCGCGCTTCCGGCAGCTCTTCCGCCAGCATCATAAACGGGCTGCGCTGCACCAGTTCGTTCTCCGTCATCCGACGGGCAAGGTACTCATGCCCTTCCAGCCCGCCCGGAAGCGGTAGCCACTGGGTGCTGATTTGCCCCTGCGCCGCGTTCAGCTTCTCGCGCACGTCCGGGCGCAGGCAGGAGATGTGGATATGAAAATGGTTCTGCGTGCGCCCGGTCGGGGAGTTGATGGTCAGAGAAACAGCGCTGTCAGGCACGTCGGCTCCCCGTTTCATGCTCATAAAATGACGAGACTGCCATGCCAGCCAGAAGAAATTCGGTGTCTGAGGCTCAGTCAGCAGCGGGCTTTCGGTGCCGTTGATACGGTACGTGGGCATCAGCAGGTATTGCAGCGGTCCGTTGCGGTCCTTGAACACCACGTAGCCCGCATCTGGCATCACCTGCGCACACGGTGCCGGGTTACGGTTATGCAGCTGGTTGGGCACACACTGGTCGAGCACGATATGGCGCAACGCATTCGGATTACCCGCTTTCATCCAGTACACGCCGCCTGCGGCAAGGGCGATAACGATCAGAATCAGTAAGATAATTTTTTTCACAACGCGTTCCCTGTTTTCAATAGAGGCAAAAGAGTAACGCAAAATGATGACCAAATAAAAAACCCGGTGGATTTCTCACACCGGGTTACCGTGTCGTTCTTTGTAAAACGCTTAGCGCTTGCTGATCTGGTCGAAGGTGCCGCCGTTAGAGAAGTGCTCTTTTTGCGCTTTGGTCCAGCCGCCAAAAACATCATCGATAGTGAACAGCTTCAGTTTCGGGAAGGCATTTTCGTATTTCTTCGCGACGGCCTCATCGCGCGGGCGGTAGAAGTTTTTCGCCGCAATTTCCTGCCCTTCCGGTGAGTAGAGGTACTTCAGGTAGGCTTCCGCCACCGCTTTGGTGCCCTTCTTATCAACAACCTTATCGACGACGGAGACGGTCGGCTCAGCCAGGATGGATTCGCTCGGGGTCACGATCTCGAATTTGTCTTTACCCAGCTCGTTGGTCGCCAGCAGGGCTTCGTTTTCCCAGGCAATCAGCACGTCGCCGATGCCGCGCTCGACGAAGGTGTTAGTTGCGCCGCGCGCGCCGGAGTCCAGCACTTCGACATTTTTAAACAGCGCTTTCACGAATTCCTGCGCTTTAGCCTGGTCACCGTTGTTGTGGTGCAGGGCGTAGCCCCAGGCCGCCAGGTAGTTCCAGCGTGCGCCGCCGGAGCTTTTCGGGTTCGGCGTGATGACAGACACGCCCGGCTTAATCAGGTCGTTCCAGTCTTTAATCTGTTTCGGGTTGCCTTTGCGCACCAGGAAGACGATGGTCGAAGTGTATGGCGCAGAGTTGTCCGGCAGGCGCTTGATCCAGTTTTTGTCGATACGGCCACGCTCCGCGATCGCGTCCACGTCATAAGCCAGCGCCAGGGTAACCACATCGGCTTCAATGCCGTTGATCACCGATGTCGCCTGCTTACCTGAACCGCCGTGAGACTGGCGAACCACCACGTTATCGCCGGTTTCCTGTTTCCAGTGCGCCGCAAAAGCTTTGTTGTACTGGTCGTACAGTTCACGCGTCGGATCGTACGACACGTTCAGTAACTGAATGTCCTTTGCCAGAACGCTGGTCGATGCCAGCAATAATGTTAACCCCACGCCCCATTTATTCATCGCCCGGCTCTCTTGTGTAGTGTTTTGATGAATGCAGCGTGCCAGAAAGCTAACCGATGATTAAAGAATAAAAAAAGATTGGCTATAACGTGAAGGAATAAAAAAAGGATGGGCACAAAAAAGCCGGGTGGCGGCTACGCCTTACCCGGCCTACGATCCGTGCTTTTGTAGACCCGGTAAGCGCAGCGCCACCGGACAACAGAGCCGATCAGTACAGTTTTTTCGCGCAGTCCAGCCAGTCACCTTTGAACGGACGCTTCATGTTTTCAATGGCGTCGATGATGTCATGGTGAACCAGTTTCTCGTTCTGAATACCGACGCAGCGGCCGCCGTGGCCCTGTAGCAGCAGCTCGATCGCGTACGCACCCATGCGGGACGCCAGGATACGGTCGTACGGGCCTGGGGAACCGCCACGCTGAATGTGACCCAGAACGGTCGCGCGGGTTTCGCGTTTGGTTTCGGTTTCGATGTACTTCGCCAGCTCGTCAACGTCACAGATGTGCTCGGTGATAGCAACGATGGCGTGTTTCTTACCTTTCGCGATGCCGGCTTTGATCTCTGCGACCAGATCTTCACGGCTGAACTCTACTTCCGGAACTACCACGAACTCACAGCCACCGGCAATGGCCGCTGCCAGGGTCAGGTCACCGCAGTAACGGCCCATCACTTCAACAATGGAAATACGCTGGTGAGAGGAAGAGGTGTCACGCAGGCGGTCAATCGCTTCCACAACGGTACCCAGCGCGGTGAAGTAACCGATGGTGTAATCAGTGCCTTTGATGTCGTTGTCGATAGTGCCAGGCAGGCCGATGCACGGGAAGCCCATTTCAGTCAGACGTTTTGCACCCATGTACGAGCCGTCGCCGCCGATAACCACCAGCGCATCCAGACCCCGTTTTTTCATGTTTTCGATAGCCACTTCACGGATGTGTTCGTCACGGAATTCCGGGAAGCGCGCGGAACCGAGGAAAGTACCGCCACGGTTGATCATGTCAGACACGCTGTAGCGGTCGAGCTGAACCATGCGGTCTTCATACAGACCCAGGTAACCGTCATAGATACCAAAAACTTCCAGACCTTCCGTCAGCGCTGCACGGACAACCCCACGGATTGCCGCGTTCATGCCCGGCGCATCACCGCCGCTTGTCAACACACCGATTTTCTTAATCATGACTACCTCTGAACTTAGGAATGCAAAATTGAAATCTGCTGCCGGAAGAAACTGTTCAACCGTCGAATACTGCAAATAGTATATCAATCCCTTCCAGCTGAATTGATTCAGGTCAGGCCATATGGTGGTAATTTATCCACAAAATGCTGGTCTGGCTCACTTTTTTACAACGAATTACGAAAGCTCAAAACGCCCTGGGGACGACAGAGCACGGATCCTGGTGAATAATGACGTCTGACCCAGGGAAACGCTGCAAAATCGCCTGCTCCACCTGTTCAGCGACCATATGCGCCTGAACCAGTGGCAGGTTGTCTTCCATTTCCAAATGAATCTGAATAAAGCGGGTCGGCCCTGACTGCCGCGTACGAAGATCGTGAGCACCACTGACGCCAGGCCAGTGGGTCACGATGGCATAAATTTCATCACGTTCTGCATCCGGAAGCGCACGGTCAAGAAGCGACTGTACCGCGTCATACCCCATCCGCAACGCGCTGTATAAAATATAGATCCCTATCCCTAACGCAAACAACGCATCGGCACGATGCCAGCCATACCAGGCCAGACCGAGCGCAATAAGAATAGCCCCATTCATCATAACATCAGACTGATAATGAAGCATATCGGCCCGTACAGCCTGGCTTTGTGTTTTGCGTACAACCCAGCGCTGGAACGTTACAAGAACAAGTGTGCTTATAAGTGCAACTACGGTTACGACCACACCAACGCCCGGATCGTTCATCGGAGAAGGCGAAATAAGATGCTGAATACCGGTCAAAAACAGGAAAAGCGCGGAGCCAGAAATAAACATACTTTGTGCCAGCGCGGCCAGCGATTCCGCTTTGCCGTGGCCAAACGTATGCTCTTCATCCGCCGGTTGCAGCGAATAGCGCACCACCAGCAGGTTGGTCAGCGAGGCGGCAATATCCACCAGTGAATCCACCAGCGCCGCCAGAATACTGACCGACCCGGTGTACCACCACGCGAAAATTTTAATGATCAGCAAACACGACGCCGTCACCGTCGCGGCTATTGCGGCCCGGCTTACCAGCCGTCCATAGGATTGATTCATAAACACTCCTGTCATGCCATGGCGCTAGTATAACGGATGGCGGTGGAGTGAAAGGATGAATAAAGCGTTAACAACACTGAACGATGGGCAAAAAAAACCCCCACATCATGTGGGGGAAGACAGGGATGGTGTCTATGGCAAGGAAAACAGGGTTTACTGGTTACTACGGGTACTGCTATTGCTACTGAAAAGCGTCATATCTGAGCTTCGCTGCATCCGTGCAACCTCACGCAACTGGTTCATACGTTGCTGATGTTTGGTATTCAAAACCGCTTGCTGCTCGGGCGTTAGCAGGTGGAACATCTGGTTGCGAACCTTCGCCATTTCTACCTGGCGGGCAACCTGTTCCTGCGCCATTTTTTCTGCCTGAGCGCGTACAGCGCTTTCGTCAAAATTTTCTGCGGTGACAAGGCGATGCATTGTCTCCATTTCGCTAACATTAACAGGGGGCTGGTCGTGTCGTGCCCTCTGCATCAGATCTCGCATCTGTTGACGCTGATGTTCGGTTAAACTTATGCCGTCAAACATATGGCTTTGGCTGCTGTGCTGCGTTGCGCCCTCTGCTGAGGAACCGTTATCGCTGTTGATAGCTACAGCAGCCTGGCTAAACGCACAGAAGGCCAGCGTTGAGGCCATGACGGCAGCGGTAACTTTGCGCATCACTTGCTCCCAAAATCTTTCGTGTCGCGATTCAACGAGAGACAGTCTACGATTCAGGCTGCAAACATGCGTCAGGGGGTGTAAAACAACGTAAAGTCATGGATTAGATAGCCTTGATGTCGTAATTTCTGCCTCGGAGGTATTTAAACAATGAATAAAATCCTGTTAGTTGATGATGACCGAGAGCTCACATCTCTTTTAAAGGAGTTGCTCGACATGGAAGGTTTCAACGTCCTGGTTGCCCACGATGGGGAACAGGCGCTGAGTCTCCTTGACGACAGCATCGATTTACTTTTGCTCGACGTCATGATGCCGAAGAAAAACGGCATTGATACGTTGAAAGAGCTTCGCCAGACACACCAGACCCCCGTCATTATGCTGACCGCGCGCGGCAGCGAGCTTGACCGCGTACTCGGCCTTGAGCTGGGTGCGGATGACTATTTACCTAAGCCGTTCAACGACCGTGAACTGGTGGCCCGTATTCGCGCGATCCTGCGCCGCTCTCACTGGAGCGAGCAGCAGCAGAATACCGACAACAGCTCACCTACGCTGGAAGTGGACTCCCTGAGCCTGAACCCGGGCCGCCAGGAAGCGAGCTTCGACGGTGAAACGCTGGAGCTAACCGGCACCGAGTTCACCCTGCTGTATCTGCTGGCGCAGCATCTCGGCCAGGTGGTGTCGCGTGAACACTTGAGCCAGGAAGTGCTGGGCAAACGCCTCACCCCGTTTGACCGCGCCATCGATATGCATATCTCGAACCTGCGCCGTAAGCTGCCGGAGCGTAAAGACGGTCACCCCTGGTTTAAAACCCTGCGTGGTCGCGGTTATCTGATGGTTTCCGCTTCATGATAGGCAGCTTAACCGCCCGCATCTTCGCCATCTTCTGGCTGACGCTGGCACTGGTTTTAATGCTCGTTTTGATGTTGCCAAAACTCGACTCACGCCAGATGACGGAGCTGCTCGACAGCGAGCAACGTCAGGGCGTGATGATCGAGCAGCACGTGGAAGCGGAGCTGGCAAACGATCCGCCGAACGATTTAATGTGGTGGCGCAGGCTGTTTCGCGCTATCGACAAGTGGGCGCCCCCCGGACAACGTCTTTTACTGGTCACTAGTGAAGGCCGCGTGATTGGGGCCGATCGCAATGAAATGCAGATTATCCGCAACTTTATTGGCCAGGCGGATAACGCCGATCACCCGCAGAAAAAGAAATATGGTCGGGTAGAAATGGTGGGCCCTTTCTCGGTGCGGGATGGGGAAGATAACTACCAGCTCTACCTGATTCGCCCCGCGAGCAGTTCCCAGTCCGACTTCATCAACCTGCTGTTTGACCGTCCGCTGTTGCTGTTGATTGTCACCATGCTGGTTAGTTCCCCACTGCTGTTATGGCTGGCGTGGAGCCTGGCGAAACCGGCGCGTAAGCTGAAAAACGCGGCGGACGAAGTGGCGCAGGGCAACCTGAGGCAGCATCCGGAGCTGGAATCCGGGCCGCAGGAGTTCCTGGCCGCCGGAACCAGTTTTAACCAGATGGTGAGCGCGCTTGATCGAATGATGACGGCCCAGCAACGTCTGCTGTCGGATATCTCCCACGAGCTGCGGACGCCGCTCACGCGTTTACAGCTGGGTACCGCCCTGCTGCGCCGTCGCAGCGGTGAGAGCAAAGAGCTGGAGCGTATTGAGACGGAAGCGCATCGCCTGGACAGCATGATCAACGATCTGCTGGTGATGTCGCGCAATCAGCAGAAAAACGCGCTGGTGAGCGAAACGGTGAAAGCCAATCACCTCTGGCATGAGGTGCTGGACAACGCGGCCTTCGAAGCGGAACAGATGGGCAAATCCTTCACCGTCAATTTCCCGCCGGGCCCGTGGCCGCTGTACGGTAACCCCAACACGCTGGAAAGCGCGCTGGAGAATATCGTGCGTAACGCCCTGCGCTACTCGCACACGAAGATTGAAGTGGCGTTTTCGGTGGATAAAGACGGGATCACTATCATCGTGGACGACGACGGTCCAGGCGTCAGCCCGGAAGATCGCGAGCAGATTTTCCGTCCGTTCTACCGTACCGACGAGGCGCGCGACCGTGAATCTGGCGGTACGGGGCTGGGTCTGGCGATTGTTGAAACCGCCATGCAGCAGCACCGTGGCTGGGTGAAAGCCGATGACAGCCCGCTGGGCGGTCTGCGGTTAACGCTGTGGCTGCCGCTGTATAAGCGTTCGTAATTCCCTCACCCTAACCCTCTCCCCATAGGGGAGAGGGGACGGCTCGGTGCGGTCTTTTCACCCTCGCCCCTTTGGGGAGAGGGCCGGGGTGAGGGGCAATTATTTCCCCCACAATCTCCGCGAACTGCTCTCGATCTTGCCGCTTATCCGCCGCTTCTGCATCGTTCTGGTCCAGCTGGTGGATAATCCTGCCGCTGACAGCAGGCGGTGAAACTGTTCATCGTCGAACGGCATATGCCAGGCAATGGCACAGGCCTCGAATACCGACACCTCACTCAGGCGCGAAGCCAGCTCAAGCGGCGCATCCGCCGAAATCTGTCCCGCCTGCACAACGCGATACAGCCAGCCGGTTTTACCCGCGTTTTGCAGCTGGGCCGACATATCCTGAATGCCAAAATGGTAGTTAAGTTTGAAGCACGGCGAGCGCGGCTGGGTGACCTGAATCAGAGCATCGCCCCAGCGATAAATATCGCCAATAAAGACGTCCTTCTCCGTCAGCCCTTCCGTTGAGAGATTTTCGCCAAACGCGGGGGCGACGAAAAGGTCCGCCTGTTCAGGAAATTCGGTTTTCCAGTGCTGATAGTGCTCGCGCGGATAGTGGCACAGCGCGCGATCGGGCCCGCCGTGGATTTTCTTTTCGGCCTGCTGGTCACCCGCCAGACCAAGCTCGGTAAGCGTCAGCTCACCGTCGACCTGCACTTTGGCGATAGCGCTCGGGCGACTGCCTTCGTACTCCCTTACCTTGCCTGTAAACACATTCACCGGGTAATGCATCTCCACTCCTTCAGATACAAAAAAAGCGAGTCATCAGACTCGCTTCTCACAGGCGTCAATGCAACCTTATTTTTTAGCGGCGAAACGCGCTGCTGCTTCGTCCCAGTTCACTACATCCCAGAAGGCTTTGATGTAGTCAGGGCGACGGTTCTGGAACTTCAGGTAGTAAGCGTGTTCCCACACGTCCAGACCCAGAATTGGGAAGCCGGATGCGCCAGAGATAGCTTCACCCATCAGCGGGGAGTCCTGGTTTGCGGTTGAAACGACCGCCAGTTTGTCACCTTTCAGGACCAGCCACGCCCAGCCAGAGCCGAAACGGGTTGCAGCGGCTTTTTCGAATTCCGCTTTGAAGTTGTCAACGGAACCGAAGTCACGCTCGATAGCCGCTTTCAGGTCGCCCTGAAGGGTGGTGCCGGTTTTCAGGCCTTTCCAGAACAGGCTGTGGTTAGCGTGACCGCCCGCGTTGTTGCGCAGCACGGTTTTCTTGTCTGCTGGCAGCTGGTCCAGTTTGGTGATCAGCTCTTCAACAGGCAGATTAGCGAACTCTGGCAGGCTTTCCAGCGCAGCATTCGCGTTATTCACGTAGGTCTGGTGGTGTTTAGTGTGATGGATTTCCATCGTCTGCTTGTCGAAATGCGGTTCCAGTGCGTCGTAGGCATACGGCAGGGATGGCAGTGTATAACTCATAATCCTCTCCATTATTGTCGGGCGGCACAGCTGTTAATGCCGCGTAAGCAGTTGGTTCATTATAGTTAATTAAATGATATTGAAAATGATTATCAATGCCGTAGTTTTTATAAGGTTATTCGGTTTTTAAGAAATGAAGGAATTGTGAGTCTGCTCACGCGGTTAACGTGCTGATTGCCATTCAAAACAAAAGTGCGGCAACCTTCTGAAGGTTCCCAAACCGCCTAATTTTTACACTCATCAAGTCGGCGGGAAGCCTCCGGCTATAAAAACGATGAGGATGTAAAAATGAATCATGCGATTACGATGGGTATCTTCTGGCATTTGATAGGCGCGGCCAGTGCAGCCTGTTTCTATGCCCCGTTTAAAAAGGTGAAAGGCTGGTCATGGGAAACCATGTGGTCCGTTGGCGGTACCGTGTCCTGGCTGATTTTGCCGTGGACAATCAGCGCCATGCTGCTGCCCGATTTCTGGGGCTACTTCTCCTCCTTCAACGCCTCCACCCTGCTGCCGGTATTCCTGTTCGGCGCGATGTGGGGTATCGGTAATATCAACTACGGCCTCACCATGCGCTACCTCGGCATGTCGATGGGGATTGGCATCGCGATCGGCATTACGCTGATTGTTGGCACCCTGATGACGCCAATCCTCAACGGCAACTTCGATGTGCTGATCAACACCCAGGGTGGGCGAATGACGCTGCTGGGCGTGCTGGTAGCGGTGATCGGCGTGGGAATTGTCACCCGCGCGGGCCAGTTGAAAGAACGCAAGATGGGCATCAAAGCCGAAGAGTTCAACCTGAAGAAAGGGCTGCTACTGGCGGTGATGTGCGGCGTCTTCTCGGCGGGCATGTCGTTCGCGATGAACGCCGCCAAACCGATGCACGACGCCGCTGCAGCGCTGGGCGTCGACCCGCTGTACGTTGCCCTGCCAAGCTACGTGGTGATCATGGGCGGCGGCGCGCTGGTAAACCTCGGCTTTTGCTTCATTCGTTTGGCAAAAGTGAAGAAACTGTCGGTAAAAGCCGACTTCTCGCTGGCAAAACCGCTGATCGTCACCAACGTCCTGCTTTCCGCCCTCGGCGGTCTGATGTGGTATCTGCAATTCTTCTTTTACGCCTGGGGTCACGCCAGTATTCCAGCGCAGTATGACTACATGAGCTGGATGCTGCACATGAGCTTCTACGTGCTGTGCGGCGGGCTGGTTGGGCTGGTGCTGAAAGAGTGGAACAACGCCGGGCGTCGTCCGGTTGGCGTGCTGAGCCTGGGCTGCGTGGTGATAATTATTGCGGCCAATATCGTCGGCCTCGGCATGGCGAACTGATTACGCTGCCTTTCGACTGCGATGACGCCACTGAACCGGCGTCATCCCCACCTCACGGTTAAACACCACCGAAAAGTAGTTACTGTCCTCAAAGCCGCAGCGCATCGCCACTTCACTCACCATCAGCTCAGTATGCTGTAACAGATACTGAGCGTGGCAGATGCGCAGCTGGCGCAGATAGTGGTTTACCGTCATCCCCGTCTGGGTGCGGAACTGCTGGCGCAGCGCGCGCTCGCTGCACTGCTCCTGCTCGCAGAATTTTTCCAGCACGAAACTCTTGTTAAGACTGCCCGCAAGCCGGGTGATGAGCTTATCCAGCAGCGCTTCCTGCGTGGTGGCAGAGGGATTATCCGTAGCGTAACGATGGCGCTTCAGGGTCATCACCAGCTGGGCAAAAAGCAGCTCCGACATCTGGTTTGCCACCGGATCGCTCTTCTGGCTCTCCTGCTCCAGCTGGGAAATCGTCTGGCGCACCTGAGCCATGCCGTTGCTGCTTAAGCGCCAGTGCGGTTCGCCTCTGGCATCATGTAAACCGGGGATATTGCCCGACCAGTCGACATTCAGTTTAAGCCTGTCAGGGCAGTAGATGACGTTCTGCAACACCAGATCGTTAACCGAGGCGTAAGAGTGTTTATCTTCGGCGCGGATGTAGAACAGGTCTCCGCGCGTGATGCGGTAGGGACGGTCGTTGAGGACGTGCAGGCCGTTGCCCCGCCACACCAGCACCAGCTCGCAGAACTCGTGGGTATGCTCGGCAAAGACGTTTTGCGGATAGCGGTCCGCCACCGCGACGGCCTGACTCGCGGAGGCAAAAAAATCATCTTTACGAAGAATTAACTGAGCAGCCACACCACAACCTCGACGGCGAATAACCGGATATTATTAGCCTTTCTGCGGTAAAAAAACGGTGACTGCCCTCGCGTTACTGAAGCAACGCGTCTTTCCCCTGACGGATATCGCGCGGCGACCAGCTAAATTCCCGACGAAACAGCGTTGAAAAGTGGTTACTGTCGCCGAAACCGCAGCGATAGGCGATATCGGTGACGCTTTCATCCGTGTGCCTTAAAAGGTGACGCGCTTTGATCAGGCGCAGACGGTTGAGGTAGCGCTGCGGCGTCAGCCCGGTATGCTGCTTGAGCTGACGATGCAGCGTGCGCAGCGAGAGCGAAAAGTCATCCGCCAGCGTTTCCCAGCAGACATCTTCGGCAAAATGATCTTCCAGCCAGGCCATCAGCTGATTCAGGCGCACGTCGTTATTTTCCAGCCCTTCCACCAGGCTGCTGCGCCGCAGCAGCACCAGCAGCTGCATAAACAGCATCTCGCGGGTAGCAATGGCGTGCGTCTCCTGTCCATCCTCGCTCTGCTCCATCTGGCTTACCAGCTGACGCACCTGCTGCAACGTGGACTGATTCACCCGCCAGTGCGACGGATAATGGCCGTCCTTCTCCTGCGGCAACAGCTGATTCAGCCCGGAGAGAAACTGAAACGCATCCGGAGAACGATAGAGCACATTGGTCAGGCACAGGTTATCGGTATGTTCATACAGGTGCCTGTCGTGATCGCGCACGAAGCACACCGTACCGCCGCTGATGGTATACGGCTGACCATTAAACACGTGGATGCCCGTTCCGTGCTCAACAATCACAATTTCATGAAAATCATGATGATGCTCCGGGAACGCAGCCTGAGGCAGCCGTGGCTCAATCGCAACCGGCGAAGCCCCCGAAGGAAAAAAATCGACGCTGTGCAGTACGGTCATAACGGCCTCTACCAATGAGAAAAGTTCTCAAAATAGTAATTAAGGCCTTCCCCGCTCACCTTAAATTTTTGACAGCAAACCGCGCAAAAGCTGCCGGTTTTTCAAGAAACAGGCGGAAAGATCGGGAAATGCGGTCAGCGTCACACTGCCTGCAAACCCCGCGATTACTGGAAACTGTGAACTCCCTCACGTTCATCTTTGCTTTCTTGCCAGCGCGAGATTTGGGCTGTCAGTGGCGAGAAGGTGGCTATTTCTTCCCTTTCTTACACTCCTCGGTAATGACTTAAGAAAGGACCCGACCATGACTTTTCGCCATTGTGTGGCTGTCGATTTAGGCGCATCCAGCGGCCGTGTAATGCTCGCCACCTGGGACTGCGACCTGCACACCCTTACGCTTCGCGAAATGCACCGTTTCGCCAATTGCCTGCAAAAACAGGACGGTTTTGTTACCTGGGATATCGACGCCCTGGAAGCAGAGATCCGCACCGGACTTCACAACGTCTGCGAAGACGGTATTCGCATCGACAGTATCGGCATTGATACCTGGGGTGTGGATTACGTGCTGCTGGACAGTCACGGCGAACGCGTCGGCCTGCCGGTCTCCTACCGCGACAGCCGCACCGATGGGCTGATGGCGCACGCCTTCGCGCAGCTTGGCAAGGAGCACATCTATGGTCGCAGTGGCATCCAGTTTCTGCCGTTTAACACGCTGTATCAGCTACGTGCGCTGGTTGAGCAACAGCCTGAGCTGGTCGAAAAGGTGGCGCATGCGCTGCTGATCCCGGACTACTTAAGCTACCGTCTGACCGGCAATATGAACTGGGAATACACCAACGCCACCACCACGCAGCTGGTCAACATCAACACCGATAACTGGGATGAACATCTGCTGGCCTGGACGGGCGCCTCGCCGTCCTGGTTCGGCGCGCCAACCCATCCGGGCAATGTAATCGGTCACTGGCTTTGCCCGCAGGGGAATGAAATCCCTGTTGTCGCCGTCGCCAGTCACGACACCGCGAGTGCGGTCATTGCCTCGCCGCTCGCCGACAAAGATGCGGCCTATCTCTCTTCCGGCACCTGGTCGCTGATGGGCTTCGAGAGCAAAACCCCGTACACCAGCGATGCCGCGATGGCGGCGAACATCACCAACGAAGGCGGTGCCGAAGGCCGCTACCGGGTACTGAAGAACATTATGGGGCTGTGGCTGCTCCAGCGGGTGCTGAAAGAGCAGAACATCACCGACCTGCCCGCGCTTATCGCGGAAACCGAAACGCTGAAGGCCTGCACCTTCCTGATCAACCCGAACGACGATCGCTTTATCAACCCGGTGCACATGAGCGCCGAAATCCAGGCCGCCTGTTTTGAAGCGGGGCAGCCGGTACCTTCCCGCCCCGCCGAGCTGGCACGCTGCATTTTTGACAGCCTCGCCCTGCTGTATGCCGACATCCTGAGCGAGCTGGCTGACCTTCGCGGCAAACCGTTCACACAACTGCATATCGTGGGCGGCGGCTGCCAGAACCAGCTGCTGAACCAGCTCTGCGCGGATGCCTGCGGCATTACCGTGGTGGCAGGTCCGATTGAAGCCTCCACGCTCGGCAATATCGGCATTCAGCTGATGACCCTGGACGAACTTTCAAACGTCGACGATTTCCGTTCGGTGGTGACGGCGAATAACAGCCTGACCACCTTCACCCCCCATCCCTGCCATGAAATTGCCCGCTATCGGGCGCAGTTTCAGCAAAAACGACTGACTAAGGAGCTTTGCGCATGACCACTCAACTTGAACAAGCCTGGGACCTGGCTAAACAGCGTTTCGCCGCCGTCGGCGTGGATGTCGAAGAGGCGCTGCGCCAGCTCGACCGTCTGCCCGTCTCCATGCACTGCTGGCAGGGTGATGACGTCGCCGGTTTCGAGAACCCGGGCGGTTCCCTGACGGGGGGTATTCAGGCCACGGGTAACTACCCGGGCAAAGCGCGCAACGCCACCGAACTGCGTGCGGATCTGGAACTGGCGCTGAGCCTGATCCCCGGGCCAAAGCGCCTGAACCTGCACGCCATTTATCTCGAATCCGACGAGCCGGTCGCGCGTAACGAAATCAAACCGGAACACTTTAAGAACTGGGTGGAGTGGGCGAAGACCAACCGGCTGGGTCTGGATTTTAACCCGTCCTGCTTCTCGCACCCGCTGAGCGCGGACGGCTTTACCCTTGCGCACGCCAACGACGAAATCCGCCAGTTCTGGATCGACCATGTCAAAGCCAGCCGCCGCGTCTCGGCGTATTTCGGCGAGCAGCTTGGCACGCCATCGGTAATGAATATCTGGATCCCGGACGGCATGAAGGACATCACCGTAGACCGACTGGCCCCGCGTCAGCGTCTGCTGGCCGCGCTGGATGAAGCTATCAGCGAAAAACTGGACCCGGCGCACCACATCGACGCCGTCGAGAGCAAGCTGTTCGGCATTGGGGCAGAGAGCTACACCGTGGGCTCAAACGAGTTCTACATGGGTTACGCCACCAGCCGCCAGACCGCGCTGTGCCTGGATGCCGGCCACTTCCACCCAACCGAGGTGATCTCCGACAAAATCTCCGCCGCCATGCTCTACGTGCCGCGTCTGCTGCTGCACGTCAGCCGCCCGGTTCGCTGGGACAGCGACCACGTGGTGCTGCTGGATGACGAAACCCAGGCCATTGCCAGCGAAATCATCCGCCACGACCTCTTTGACCGCGTACACATTGGCCTCGACTTCTTCGACGCCTCCATCAACCGCATCGCGGCGTGGGTTATCGGCACCCGCAACATGAAGAAAGCCCTGCTGCGCGCGCTGCTGGAGCCTGTCGCCGCCCTGAAACAGCTGGAAGAAAACGGCGACTACACCGCGCGCCTGGCGCTGCTGGAAGAGCAGAAATCCCTGCCGTGGCAGGCGGTGTGGGAGATGTACTGCCAGCGTCACGATGCGCCTGCGGGCAGCCAGTGGCTGGACAACGTGCGGGCATATGAGGAAGACGTGTTGAGTCAGCGCGGGTAACTGCCCCCTCACCCCTGCCCTCTCCCCAAAGGGGAGAGGGAGCAAACCATCCCCTCTCCCCTTTGGGGAGAGGGTTAGGGTGAGGGGTTCAACCTCACCGCGATAACTGGAAATGAAAACTATGCAGACCATCACCACTTCCTGGTTCGTCCAGGGCATGATCAAAGCCACCTCTGACGCCTGGCTCAAAGGCTGGGATGAGCGCAACGGCGGCAACCTGACGCTACGCCTGGACGACGCGGATATCGAGCCATTTGCCGCCGATTTCCACCAGAAGCCGCGCTATATCGCCCTGAGCCAGCCGATGCCGCTGCTCGCCAACACGCCGTTTATCGTCACCGGTTCCGGGAAGTTCTTCCGCAACGTCCAGCTCGACCCGCAGGCCAACCTTGGCGTGGTGAAAGTGGACAGCGACGGTGCGGGCTACCACATTCTCTGGGGTCTGACGGACGACGCGGTACCGACATCCGAACTCCCGGCGCACTTCCTCTCCCACTGCGAGCGCATCAAGGCGACCAATGGCAAGGACCGCGTGATCATGCACTGCCACGCCACCAACCTGATCGCCCTGACCTACGTGCTGGAAAATAATTCTGATTTCTTCACCCGCAAACTGTGGGAAGGCAGTACCGAGTGTCTGGTGGTGTTCCCGGACGGCGTCGGCATTCTGCCGTGGATGGTGCCGGGCACCGACGAAATCGGTCAGGCAACCGCAACGGACATGCAGAAGCACTCACTGGTGCTGTGGCCGTTCCACGGCGTCTTCGGCAGCGGCCCGACGCTGGATGAAACCTTCGGCCTGATCGACACCGCTGAGAAATCCGCGGAAGTGCTGGTGAAGGTCTATTCCATGGGCGGCATGAAGCAGACCATCACCCGGGAAGAGCTGATCGCCCTGGGCAAACGCTTTGGCGTCACCCCCATGCAGTCGGCGTTAGATCTGTACCAATAACAACATCGCGCCCCGCTCATTGAGACGGGGCGAAAACCACCTGCAATCCCTACAACTAACTCAAGTCAGTGGAGTAAAAGCAATGAAAATAAAAGCAAGCTTGATCCTCACCGTTGCCGCTCTGGCGTTGTCCGGTTCCGCTTTAGCAGAAGTGAAAATCGCCCTGGTGGCGAAGTCCTTAGGAAATGGATTCTTCGAGGCAGCGAACGTCGGCGCGCAGGAGGCGGCCAAAGAGTTAGGCGATGTGAAAGTGATTTATACCGGCCCGACCACCACCACGGCGGAAGCGCAGATCGAGGTGCTGAACGGGTTGATCGCCCAGGGCGTGGATGCGATCGCGATTTCCGCGAACGATCCGGACGCCGTCGTGCCGGTGCTGAAAAAAGCGATGCAGCGAGGCATTAAGGTTGTGTCGTGGGACTCCGGGGTGGCGAAAGCCGGACGCCAGATCCACCTCAACCCGTCCAATAATGCCCTGATTGGCGAAACCAACGTGAAGCTCGCCGCCGACGCGCTGAAAGCGCTGAATGTCGAGAAAGGCGACGTGGCGGTGCTGAGTGCCACGCCAACCTCCACCAACCAGAATACCTGGATTGCGGAGATGAAAAAGGTGCTGCCGAAGTACCCGTCCGTCAATCTGGTGACCGTGGCCTACGGAGACGATCTCTCTGACAAAAGCTACCGCGAAGCGGTCGGCTTGCTGAAAACCTACCCCGAACTGAAAGTGATTGTTTCGCCATCGTCCGTGGGCATCGTGGCCGCTGCGCAGGCGGTGAAGGACCAGGGCAAGATTGGCAAAGTGTACGTCACCGGTTTAGGCCTGCCGTCCGAGATGGCGGGCGCGGTGAAGTCCGGCGCGAGCAAGAGCTTTGCCATCTGGAACCCGATCGACCTCGGCTATGCGGCAACCTACCTGGCGGATGACCTGGTGAAAGGCACGGCCACGAAAGGTGAGGCCAGCATGGGCAGACTGGGCAAAGTGAAGCTGGATGCTGACGGCAACGGCGCGATGGCCGAGCCGTTCGTCTACGATGCCAGCAATATTGATAAGTTCTCGAAAATCTTTTGATGCAATTTGTAGGCCGGATAAGCGTAGCGCCATCCGGCAAAAGGCGGGTGGCGCTGCCGCTTACCCGCCCTACAAATTCCTCTGTCCAGGAGAACTATCATGACCCCATTGCTACAGCTTTCTGGCATCACCAAGGTGTTCCCCGGCGTGCGTGCTCTTGAGAACGTGCAGCTTGCGCTGTGGCCCGGCAAAGTGACGGCGCTTATAGGCGAAAACGGCGCGGGCAAGTCGACGCTGGTCAAAGTGATGACCGGCATTTACCAGCCCGACGAGGGCGAAATTCTCTATAAAGCGATCCCCGTTCATCTCCCGACGCCGGAGTCGGCGCATAAAATGGGCATCACCGCCATTCACCAGGAAACCGTGCTGTTTGATGAACTCTCGGTCACCGAGAATATTTTTGTCGGTCAGTACCTTCACAAAGGCTTCCTGAAAAAGCTCGACTGGCCGGAAATGCACCGCCGGGCGCAGGCGATCCTCACGCGGCTGGAAGTGCAAATCGACCCGCGCGCGACGCTGAAAACCCTGAGCATCGCCCAGCGTCACATGGTGGCGATTGCCCGCGCGCTGTCGTTTGAGGCGCAGGTGGTGATCCTCGATGAACCGACGGCGGCGCTGTCGCAGCATGAAATCCTCGAGTTTTACCAGATTGTGGAGCGCTTAAAGCAGGAGGGCAAAGCCATCCTGTTTATTTCCCACAAGTTCGACGAGATTTTTGAGCTGGCCGATCACTACACTATTTTGCGCGACGGCGCGTTCGTCGGTGCAGGTGCAATAAATGAGATCACCGAGGAGCGCATGGTGTCGATGATGGTCGGGCGCGCCATTACCCAAACTTTCCCTAAAATCGACTGCGAAAAAGGCGAGACGGTGCTGGAGGTGAAAAACCTCTGCCATCCGACCGAGTTTGCGCATATCTCGTTCTCCCTGCGTAAAGGGGAAATCCTCGGCTTTTACGGGCTGGTGGGGGCCGGGCGTACCGAGCTGATGCAGGCGCTTTCCGGCGTCACGCGGCCATCGTCCGGGGAAATTATCCTCAACGGACAGCCCCGGCGCTTCCGCCAGCCTGCGGATGCGATCAAAGCCGGTATCGTCTGCGTGCCGGAAGAAAGACAGAAACAGGGGGCGATTATCGCCCTGCCGATTGCCCAGAACATCAGCCTGCCTCAGCTCAGCAAGCTCAATCCGAACGGTGTGCTGCATGACGACCGTGAATGGAAGCTGGCGGACGAGTACGCCAAACGCCTGCAAGTGAAAGCCTTCAGCTGGAAGCAGGCGGTGGAGACCCTCTCTGGCGGCAACCAGCAAAAGGTTGTGATCGGCAAATGGCTGGCGACGCACCCTGACGTGATTATCCTCGATGAGCCGACAAAAGGCATCGATATCGGCTCAAAAGCAGCCGTGCATCAGTTTATGTCCGAGCTGGTCAGTCAGGGGCTGGCGGTAATTATGGTCTCGTCCGAACTGCCGGAAGTGATGGGCATGGCGGATCGCATTATCGTCATGCACGAGGGGCTGATGGTGGCCGAGTACCAGGCGGGAGACGCGACGGCGGAAACCATCGTCAGCGCCGCCAGCGGTGCAAAACAGGAGGCGGCATAATGCTTAGCTCACTCTTAAAACACCGCGAAGCCCTGCTGGGCGCGGTGATTATCCTGATGATCGTCGCCATTGGCAGCCGCGTGCCATCGTTTATCGCGCCGGGCAACCTGGTGGAGATGTTTAACGACACCGCCATTCTGATCGTCCTCGCGCTCGGGCAGATGATGGTGCTGCTCACGAAAGGCATCGACCTGTCGATGGCGGCCAATCTGGCCCTGACCGGGATGATTGTCGCCCTGATTAATTTCCATTACCCGGACGTGCCCGTCTGGGCGCTGCTGATCCTTGCCAGCGTGCTTGGGCTGCTGATGGGCGCGATAAACGGCCTGCTGGTGTGGAAGCTGGGCATTCCGGCGATTGTGGTAACGCTCGGCACTATGAGCATCTACCGCGGAATGATCTTTTTGCTCTCCGGCGGCGGCTGGGTGAACTCAAACCAGATGGGTACAGATTTCCTCGGCCTGCCACGTGCGTCAGTGCTGGGCTTGCCGGTGCTGAGCTGGTGCGCCATCGCCGCGCTGCTGCTGGTGGGCTACTTCCTGCGCTACAGCCGCACCGGACGAGCGCTCTACACCGCAGGCGGTAATGCCACGGCAGCGTACTACACCGGGATCAACGCCGGAAAAATGCAGTTCATTAGTTTCTGCCTTTCCGGTCTGCTGGCCGGGTTCTGCGGCTACCTGTGGATATCGCGCTTTGCCGTTGCGTATGTTGACGTCGCTAACGGTTTTGAATTGCAGGTGGTGGCAGCCTGTGTGATTGGGGGGATCAGCACCATGGGCGGCACCGGGCGCGTGCTCGGCTGTCTGTTTGGCGCACTGTTCCTCGGGGTGATTAACAACGCCCTGCCGGTGATCGGCGTCTCCCCGTTCTGGCAGATGGCGATTTCCGGCACGGTAATTGTGATAGCGGTGCTGCTGAACGAGCGCGGCAATAAACGTAAAGGCCGATTGATACTGCGCGATGCGGCGCTGGCACGTCAGAAACTGGCGGTGAAATCATGAGCAAAATGATGACATCTGAAGCAATCAAACCCACTTCTGCGCCGGGCATCTTCCAGCGTCTGCTGTGCTGGGAGGGGTTCCTGCTGGCGGTGACGCTGGCGGTGTTTGTGGTGAACGCGCTCGCCTCACCCTACTTCCTCAATATCTGGAACCTCTCCGACGCGACGTTCAACTTCACCGAAAAAGCGATCATCGTGTTGCCGATGGCGATGCTGATTATCGCCAGGGAAATTGACCTGTCGGTAGCCTCCACCATCGCGCTCAGCTCCACGGTGATGGGCTTTTGCGCGGCGGCGGGCGTCGATACGCCGCTGCTGGTCTGCGTCGGATTAGGCGTCGGGCTACTGTGCGGGCTGTTCAACGGCATTCTGGTGACGCGCTTTAACCTGTCGTCCATCGTCATCACCATCGGCACCATGAGCCTGTACCGCGGGATCACCTACATCCTGCTCGGGGACCAGGCGCTGAACAGCTACCCGGAGAGCTTCGCCTGGTTCGGCCAGGGCTACGTCTGGGGCGCGCTGTCGTTTGAGTTTGCGCTGTTTATCGTGCTGGCCGCTCTGTTTGCCTTTGTGCTGCACCGCACCAACTTTGGCCGCCGCACCTACGCCATCGGCAACAACCCGACCGGCGCGTGGTACTCCGGCATCAACGTGAAGCGCCACAATCTGATGCTGTTCGCGCTGGTGGGACTAATGTCCGGCCTGGCGTCAGTGCTGCTTACCTCGCGTCTGGGCAGCACTCGCCCGACGATTGCGATGGGCTGGGAGCTGGCGGTGGTGACGATGGCGGTGCTCGGCGGCGTCAATATTCTCGGTGGGTCCGGCAGCATGGTGGGCGTGATTATCGCCGCCTTCCTGATGGGGCTGGTGACCTTCGGCCTGAGCCTGCTCAACGTGCCCGGCATTGTGATGTCGGTGATTATCGGCGCGATGCTGATCGTGGTGATTTCGCTGCCGATTATTACCCGCCGGATGATGCAGCGAAGACGGAATTAAATTGCCCCTCACCCCTGCCCTCTCCCCTGAGGGGAGAGGGTGAAAAGCCGCACCAAGCAGTCCCCTCTCCCCTCCGGGGAGAGGGTTAGGGTGAGGGGAACGGATTACCTCAAAAGCATATTAAGGAGAATTATCATGAGCTTTATGTTGGCACTCCCCAAAATCAGCCTGCACGGCGCGGGCGCGATCGGCGATATGGTCAATCTGGTGGCAAACAAGCAGTGGGGAAAAGCGCTGATTGTCACCGACGGCCAGCTGGTGAAGCTGGGCCTGCTCGACAGTTTGTTTTCCGCGCTCGACGCCCATCAGATGTCGTATCACCTGTTCGATGAAGTATTCCCGAATCCGACGGAAGCGCTGGTGCAAAAAGGCTATGCGGCATATCAGGATGCAGAGTGTGATTACCTGATTGCCTTTGGCGGCGGCAGCCCGATTGATACCGCCAAGGCAATCAAAATCCTCACCGCCAACCCCGGTCCGTCAACCGATTATTCCGGCGTCGGCAAGGTGAAAAACGCGGGCGTGCCGCTGGTAGCGATCAACACCACCGCAGGCACGGCAGCGGAGATGACCAGCAACGCGGTGATCATCGACGCCGCGCGTCAGGTGAAAGAGGTGATCATCGACCCGAACATCATCCCGGATATCGCCGTGGACGATGCCAGCGTGATGCTCGATATTCCGGCCTCCGTAACCGCCGCAACCGGCATGGACGCGCTAACCCACGCCATTGAAGCTTACGTCTCCGTGGGCGCACACCCGCTAACCGATGCCAACGCGCTGGAAGCCATTCGCCTGATCAACCTCTGGCTGCCGAAAGCGGTCGAAGACGGTCACAACCTGGAAGCGCGCGAGCAGATGGCCTTTGGGCAGTATCTGGCGGGCATGGCGTTTAACAGCGCCGGGCTGGGGCTGGTGCATGCTCTGGCGCACCAGCCGGGCGCGACGCACAACCTGCCGCACGGCGTCTGCAACGCCATCCTGCTGCCGATCATCGAAAACTTTAACCGCCCGAACGCGGTCGCCCGATTCGCCCGTGTGGCACAGGCGATGGGCGTTGACACGCGCAGCATGAGCGACGAAGCGGCCAGCATGTCCGCCATTCAGGCGATTCGCGATCTGAGCGCCCGGGTCGGCATTCCGTCCGGATTTAGCCAGCTCGGCGTCACCAAAGCCGATATTGAAGGCTGGCTGGATAAAGCGCTCGCTGACCCGTGCGCGCCGTGCAACCCACGTACCGCCAGCCGCGATGAGGTCCGCGAGCTGTACCTGGAGGCATTATGATCCGCAAAGCGTTTGTGATGCAGGTAAACCCGGATGCGCACGAGGAGTATGCGCGCCGCCACAACCCGATCTGGCCTGAGCTGGAAGCGGTACTGAAAGCCCACGGCGCGCACCACTACGCCATTTACCTCGACAAAGCCCGCAACCTGCTGTTTGCGACAGTGGAGATTGAATCGGAGGAGCGCTGGAACGCGGTGGCAAACACCGACGTCTGCCAGCGCTGGTGGAAACATATGGCTGACGTTATGCCGTCTAACCCGGACAACAGCCCGGTGAGTGCGGAGCTGAACGAGGTGTTTTACCTGTACTGAGCCATGGCCCGGCATATTGTGTCGGGTCGCGTTATTTAACCGGCCAGTTATAAACAGCGCTATTACCGTTGTCGTCGATTAACTCCCCCTGCACCTGCCCGGAGAAGGGGGCATTGGCGGCAAAGGCGTAGCGCTTCTCCCCGAAGGGGGCAACCATCATGTCGGGTAGTTGTGTCACCGGATACAGCTTTTCGCCTGCCTTAAAGTTAATGCCCGCAAAAGAGACAAAGTAAGGCGAATCATTATGACAAACCAGCACAGAACCCTCGCGATGAAAGGTTAATCGCGCCCACGCGCTTTCTGGATTGTTGAGCGACGCCGGACGCCAGAATATTTTCATCTGTGTATTCATCGTCAGCACCATGCTTTGTTGTTGTGTGGCAACACTTCCGGTAGGCGGGATTTCATAGATGTTCAGCCAGAATGCCGATTCCCGGTCAGTGGGCATACGCGCTTTGTTGTGCATGATACGTAGCCCTTGTACGCCCTTAGGCTCCAGACGAAACAACGGCGGCACCGCAACAAACGGCGTTTTAACACTTCCCGGTTCGCGATTGATATCGCCATCATCCACCCAGGTTTGCACGACTACCGGCCACGGATTGGTATTCACCAGCATCAGACTCTGTTGCGCTTCGCCTTCATGAAAAATCACACGCGTTGCGGAGGCAATAATGCCCGCTGCGCAGGGCCAGGACACAAGCATCCATAGCAATAACAGAGAAATACGCATCATTGCACTTTCACCCAAACATACGCCCTGGCATCTACCTTACCGGCAGCGATCGCCTCGTCAGGTAAACGCACCAGTGAAGCATTAAAGTTAATCAGGTAGTCCTGGGTATTCCCTGATCCTGCAATTCGGGTTGCCCCTACATTGACGGGATACCAGCCACCGCTATTGCCCGTTGCGCAACTGGTGGTCGTACAGCGATCCCAACCGAGGAACTGGCGAACTATACCGTCGCTGGCATTAGCAATCTGTATCCCTACTCCCCTTGCCATACCGGTTTGTCCGTAATTCTCGGAAAGGAGATGGCTCACCCCGCCGCTGCTGTTTACCAGCCCAAGAGTTTGCGCGGCGAGAAAGCTTTCGTAAGGCACCTGTAACCCCAGCGCCGTCTGGTTTTGCGCCACACCGCCGACGGCTGTATTTTCACAACGAACCGTCACGCTGAAATTGGCTTGCGCCGCTTTGCCGCTTTCCAGCTCAGTTCGCGAAATAGAAGGGAACACGACCACAAGCGTGACGTTTTTCGCCACGCACGTAGCGATGGTGGTCAGCGTTGAGACAGGTGCCGTTCCCATGTTTAACGCCATCCAGTTATCGTAACCCCACCCGGTGTAACTGGTTGCCGAGTCTCCGGAATCACAGTAAGCATCGTTATTTTTACTGCCCGGCGAACAAAAACTGACGTAGCCATTGGGCTGATTACAGCTATAGCTGCCGCTACTCACCGGAGCGCCACACCAGGTTCCGGCTCCCGTGTTGGTGGGAACATCTGCGCTGAGACGAATCGCCTCGGCGCGAATGGGGCTAAAATCCTTGACCCGAATATAAATTTTTTTGCCATCGTCTGAGACCGCGTAACGGGTCATCGGTATCCGTTGATAATTTCGGGTAAACACAGTGCCTGAGTTAAGGTGCGTTAAACGCACCCCGACTTTTTTAAATAAGGTGCCGTAAACATTCGGATTACCGCTTGCCTGCCCCATATCCCAGTAGCCGCCGTAACGGTCATCCCCGTTAGTGGCAATGATTTCGAAGATGTTATTTTTATCGCTAATATCGCAGACCCACAAAATATTATCGGGGCTGCTATAGAGCGGATTATCAGAGAAGCGCACCACGCTACTAGCCAAAACTGTACCTTCCGGCTGAACGTCAATGCTGCTGACATTGATACGCCCCAGCGCAAGCCCTGTCCCCATTCCGTCCTCTTCGGTGTGCTCGAATTTTGGCCCTTTTTCGCACTGGGCAAACGCCGCCACGCTCATCAGGCAAAATGCCGCGACGACAAAACGTAGTCTGTTCATGATTTCCTCCCTGGTGGGCTTAACGGCAAGGCAACGTTAATACCCGTAACGGTTCCGACGGCTGCGTATTTTGCCAGGCTATTCGACAGCTTTCCTGCTGGGCCTCCCCCCACTTAATCCGCAATATGCCTTTCTCGTCGCTGGCGCGAAAATAGAGCTGACTCGCCTGCCCCATCATGCCAATGCTGTTGTCATACTCATCGTAAACGGCGGCCCCCATCGGGATAACCTCACCTTTCAGCCTCTGCGCAGTGATCAACATGGCCTGTCCCTGAAGCGTGGTGTAGCGCAGGCGAACCATCGCCCCGGCGAATGGCGCAACACGCTGAACCGATGTCTGGAGTTCCACATCGTCGGCCATGTCTTGCGGGTCCAGGCTGACAGTATTGAACTGATAAGGCACCAACGATGGTGCAAGCGCATAGCCAAACGCGTTCACCTGTGCCCCTTGCCCGC
The DNA here is from genome assembly GCF_048284255.1 of Enterobacter cloacae complex sp.6700776. NCBI lineage: Bacteria > Pseudomonadati > Pseudomonadota > Gammaproteobacteria > Enterobacterales > Enterobacteriaceae > Enterobacter > Enterobacter cloacae complex sp.6700776. The sequence continues at coordinate 68,065 of NZ_JBLVYK010000013.1, forward strand.
CGGATATCCGTGCGCCATCCGCACCGGGTGCTTCAATTAATGCGAAGGTGTCACCAAGATACGGTCCCGGCGTGATACCTCCACGATGCAATACCAGTGCCCCCTGTAACGATGCCGACGCCTGCCAGTAATCGCTGGAGGAAGACCACGACGCGCCGCCGCTGGCCCAAGGGAAATTCTTCTGAAAATTTGCTCCCCAGACGGACTGCTCCCCGCGATCGTTTGTGGCGTAGTTGAGGCTGTAGCTCAGCGGATCGCGCTCACCCATCACCCCGCTAAGCGTCGACTGATAATCTCCGCCGTCATCATCACTATGGTTAGCGCTAATCGAAAGCATTGGCGAGTAGCGACTCTGCCCAAGCGGAATAGAAAACGATAATGACCACAGCGTTTGCGTTTTTGCCTGCCAGGCGTCGCTCCAGTCGACGGCGTTCCCCATGCCGTTTTGTGAAGATGGGGTGATTCGTCGGGTGCGCGCCGCCGTAAGGTTCACCGATATGCCGTAGGCAAATGCCTTACTCCAGCTGGCCTGAAGCTGCTTATCGCGGCTTTTCTGGTCGCGATAGTCCTGTGAAGAGAAGGAAAGATTAATATTACCCAACCAGTCCAGCGCCTGGCTGGCCGAAAGCTCAACCCTGGAGCGCTGCCGCCAGGTGGAGGATTGCCACTCCTCATTATGCGCAGCGCGTGAACCGAGCACATCGTACAGCTCAGCATAGCCGCCTGTAGAGTAGCGGTAGCCCGCCAACGCAACCGACGTCCCCGTCTGTGGAAAATGTTTACTGTAGTTGAGCCTGGACATCCAGCCGGTTTGGTAATCGTCGCTGTTCAGCCGTGCGCGCGAGAAAGTGCTGTCCATCCCCCATGCGCCCAGCGTGGAACTGTAAACGCCGCCGAGCATAAACGCCTGATAGCCGTTTGCCAGTTGATTGCCCGCATTGATAGTGAGCGCATTCGTTACCCCGTGCTGCCAGACAATTTCACTGAATTCGTCATTGTTGCCCACGTCCCGCACGCGCCCCACTGTCGCACTGTATTCCGAAAACCCCGCGCGCATGGATTCCGCCAGCGCGGAAAAGGGTACGTTAAACGTACTTTCACTCCCATCCGCTTCCGTGACAATGACGTTCAGATCGCCTGCGTAATTAGTGGGATAAAGATCGTCAATCGCAAACGCACCGGGCGCGACCGTGGTTTCATAGAGCGTGTTGTTGCCCTGGCGAATGGTTACTTTGGCGTTGGTTTGCGCAATCCCACGCACCACTGGCGCGTAGCCGCGCTGAGATTCCGGACGCATTCGGGTATCGGAGGTGAGCTGCACGCCGCGAAAGCTGATCCCGGAAAAAAATCTGCCGTCGGTGTAGCCTTCGCCAATCATCATTTCACTGCGCAGCGGCACAATCGCTCGCTGGACATAGCGCCGCGTTGTTGTCCAATGGCTGCCCAGATCGCTGTCATAGTTGAGCGCAGACTGCTGACGATAGCGCCACAGTCCCAGATTTAACCCGCCATTCAGGTTCAGGTAAGTGGAGTCTGTCGTGCCACCGCCATCCTGCTTTTGCGTGACGTGGTACTGGTTAGCCATGTAGTTGAGAAAGAGCATACTTTCTCCGGACTCCAGGCTCTCTTCACGTATTCCTCCTCGCGGCAGTTTATCCAGCAGGGTTTGTGGTACCGAAAAATCAACACGCATTTGCGACATCACGCTGCTCACCGTGATGCCGGGAAAAAGCGCATTGTCCGGACGATAGCAGCCTTCTCCAGGCTCTTCCGGCAACGATTTCAGCCCAATCTTTTTTAAGGTACCCCAGCTAAAACACGGCATTACGCGATGTTCCACGGCTGTAAATACGATGTCATCCCTCGCGGCCAGCGTACCGTTAACATATAGATCCAGTGTATAACTGCCGGGCTTGATCATTGAATCCTGGTTTAACTGTTCAATATCAACCTTATTCAGGCCAGACCCGCGAAGTAGCGACGCGTCAAAGACATACGCTTCTTGCGCTTGCACGAAAGAGGCGCTGATTAACGTCAGCGTCGAGACAAACAGACAACACCGGGGATACGCGCGATGTCGGAGCATAAAACCCTCCCTGCCCACTCTTTCCATGTCGACGTCTAGCGAGGCAGCGTGAAGGTGTGGCTCACCGCCGTGCCATAATCATTCATGGCGTAAACCGTGACAGATGTGGCCACCGGATCGGTTAAAACCCAGCGTGTGTCGCCAAATGGTGGAATCATCACCGATTGGCCAACCGCCGTAGATTTCTCACCTCGGGTTAACAGCGCGTTGCGCAGTGAAATATGCCATGGCGTAGGGTTTTGTAACGTCAGCATATTTCCTTTACGCTGCACCTGAAGTTGCGTCAGAGCCTGACTGGCGTCGCCGCGCAGACCGGGCGGGCGATAAAATACTTTGAGCCGGCTTTTTACAATCAATGCCAGGCGATTCTGTGCAAGATCGGACGATTTAATGGCGGGATATTGCAAATAATTAAACCAGAACACGGACTCGCGATCCTGTGGGAGCTGTTGGGTCTGCCCTGTAAATTTTAGCCGCAGCGCATGACCATTCAGCGCATTAATCCGAAATATTTGTGGCGTGACGATAAAAGGTGCATCCGCTGTGTCTGGCGTTGAATCTGGGTTATTTTTATCCAGCCACACCTGCACCAGCATCGGTGTATCACCATTGTTAGAAAATTCTACAACCTTATCTTTTGCATCAGCAGAATAAATTATTCTATTACCTTTAAGAATAACACTGGAAGATGCTATGTTCGATATAAAAATAGAAGACAAAAATGCCATTACAGCAATAAAACAGCATTTATTAGTGTACAGCATATACACCTCCCTAATTAATAGGGAATAAATGGCGCTACGTTAAGTAGCGCCTAAAAGAGTTACAAATAGGTAATTGCGAACTGTGCTTGCGCTTCTACTGCTCCGGCCGTAGCCCCGCCAGCAGAAGAGTAGTAACGTGCAGCCATATCAAAGGAGACAGAGTCTGGACCGCTCGTTCCACCTACCGTCTGCATAGACGTTTTTGCTATGCCGCTGGTGAAGTCCAGCTCGGTCGTGCCTTCAAGTAGCTGAATAGCAACGTTCGTCGCCGGGCTTGCCGCCGCGATATTTTTTAGGTTGTTACCGTCCAGATAATTACTGACAAAACGTACGCCTGCCGAAGATGACGACGTCGCAGTAACATCGCAGCCGCTCAACGTCACAGTGAAAGGCGTTTGCCCTGCGCTGGACCCCGCGGCCGTCAGCTCGCTTTTACTGACGGCAGGCAACAGGACAACCGGATAAGAATCGGTGCCATTAATTTTTATGGTACAGGTTTGATCGGTAACTTCTCCTAAAAAACGTACGGTATTATTTGCATAGACAGCGCCACTTACTCCGACAGATACAATAAATGCTACCAGCACTCTTTTTTTCATTTTTATTGTCTCCTTTACATGCCCTTATCGTTATAAGAGCCAATGCGCGAATAATGATTATTTCTTAGAACAAACATACCCCTATAAAAATTATGTGTAAATATATTTCAGAGGTTAACAAATCATAAAAATAAGCAGCCCTGCGAAAAAACAAGGTAATCACACATAAATTCCATGAATAACAAAAATAGGTTAACAGGATAAAGTATCGCCATTAAACGTGACGTCTCCCACCTAACCCAATGAATTCTCGCATAAACGAACAATTAGTCTTTCATATTTATTTATAATCCAAATGATTAAATATTCTAAAAACTGTATTAAACTTAAATTAAAGTACAAAGAACAATTCACGCCATAAATGATTTAATGGTCGAATATATTTAATATGGATATTTTGTTTTATGATCTTAGTCTCATTTTATCGCCCCGCTGTCGTCTTACCGGCAGCGGGTTTGCCGCTGTTTAGCTTTGTTCCGCCACCAGCAGCGCGTGCGTATCTGGCTCCAGCGCCTTAAAGATATGCGGCTGGTCAGCGGGATAGCAAATGTAATCCCCCGGGCCGAGCTCTTCCGCCGCGTCGATCAGGCCGACCATCGCCCGCCCCTGGGTCACGATAATATGCTCAACCGACCCTGGCGGATGCGGCTGGGAAATACGGTCTGCCCCCGGCTGAGTCAGCAGCAGGTAGATATCACGACGCGCCCCCGGCGGACACGCCGCGAGCAAAATCGCCTCGTAGTTCGCCTGCCCGGCGACAACTTTTGTGCCCTCGCCGCGGCGGATCACCTGCGTGACGGGCTGCTGTGGCTCCAGTAACCGGGCAAACGGAATATCCAGCGCCACGCAAAGCGACCAGAGCGTTTCCAGGCTAGGGTTGCCGTTGCCAGACTCCAGTTGTGAAAGCGTGGATTTAGCGATCCCGGCACGGCGGGCAATTTCCGCCAGCGAAAGTCCGGTTCGCAGGCGTTCGCGCACCAGGCTTCTGGCGATTACGCTGATTGGCTGCGTCATAATAACGGCCTCATTCTCTCTATAACGAACGAATCGTTCGCCTTGTAAAACGTTTTTGATGCGTTCATTATAATGGAAATACGTTCGATATGGCTAAAATGGTATGAAGAATCATCTCTCTTGCCTGAAAGGCGACACGATAAAAGCGATCGTCCTGGTCTGCCTCGCGGTGGGCGTGGTCGGCATGTCTTATGGCTCACTGGCGATGGCCTACGGCTTCCCGCTGTGGGTGCCGTTTGTTCTCTCCCTCACGGTGCTGGCAGGCGCATCCGAGTTTATGTTTATCGGCATCGTGGCGAGCGGCGGCAATCCGCTGGCGGCGGCCGCAGCCGGTTTACTGGTAAACGCGCGCCATGTGCCGTTCGGCGTGACGGTGCGTGACCTGGTGGGCAAGCGCGGCCTGAGCTTTCTGGGCTGTCATATCATGAACGATGAAAGCGTGGTGTTTGGCCTGTCGCAAAAAACCGCCGAGCAGCGTAAAGCGGCCTACTGGCTGTGCGGGTTAGGCGTGGCAATCATCTGGCCGCTGGGCGCGGTGCTGGGGGCGATGGTCGGCAAGCTACTGCCAGACCCGGAAACCATCGGGCTGGACGCGGTGTTCCCGGCGATCCTGCTGGCGTTAGTGGTGCCGGCATTTAAAAACCGTACCACGCTGATCCGCGCCTGTAGCGGCGCGGTGTTGTCGCTGGCCGCCGTACCGTTTGCGCCGGTTGGCCTGCCGGTGCTGCTCTCTTTGCTCGGCCTTGCCGCGAGGAAAAAATAATGGAAAACATGACGGTCTTTATTCTCGGCATCGCCATTCTTTCTGCCGGAACCTATCTGATGCGTCTCGGCGGGGCAAAACTCGGCAGCCGGCTGGCGCTTTCTGAACGGTCGCAGGCGCTGCTTTCAGATGCGGCTACCGTTTTGTTGTTCTCCGTCGCGCTGGCGACAACGTTTTATGAAGGGGACCATTTTGCCGGGATGGCGCGCGTGCTGGGGGTGGGGTTCGCGGTGTTTTTGGCCTGGCGCAAAATGCCGTTAATTGTGGTGATCGTCGCGGCGGCGGTGGTGACGGCGCTGCTGCGTCTGGCGGGCATAAACTAAAAAAGCGCCCCAGGGGCGCTCTTTCGACGGTACTGCGAAATTATTTGTTCAGTTCAGCGGTCATGTGTACGCGGTTACCGGTGAATGCCTGAGTAATTTTGTAGGATGACGCGCCCGCTTCCTGAGCCTGTGCGGCGATTTTAGCTTCTGCACCGTCCAGCGTAGAGGCGGATGCGGTCACAGTCTGCGCAGCGAAAGAACCGAAAGATGTTGCCAGAGCGATTACTGCGACAAAAGTTTTGATGCTTTTCATGAGATAAATCCTTTCGTTAAGTTGTTTAGATAAGGCGCCGTGCCTTGATGAGATAAATATTAGACCTCATCATGAACAACTAAAAGCGGAAGGATTTGCTATACTCATTCAAAATTACTGATCAACTATCAATCGCTGCGGATGGGTGTAAATAGTTGCTCTACCCGGCTTGCAGAACCCCACCAGCGTCAGGTTGCAGCGCTCCGCCACTTCCACCGCCAGCGTGGTTGCCGCTGACACCGCAAACAGAATTTCCACGCCGCACATGGCGGACTTTTGCACCATCTCATAGCTGGCGCGGCTGGAGACTAACGCCGCGCCCTGCTGCCAGACGTTGCTTTCCCGAGCGCGGCGACCTAACAGCTTATCCAGCGCGACGTGGCGGCCCACATCTTCATGACCGCCGGCAATGTTGCCTGACGGCAATATCCATGCCGCCGCGTGGGTACAGCCGCTGAGCTGACCGATGGGTTGCACGTCGTTCAGGTGCTCAAGCGCCCGATCAAGGTGCGCCAGATTGAACGTCTGGGTGAACGGCAGCGGGATAATGGGTTTGCCGATATCGTTAAGCTGTTCAACGCCGCACACGCCGCAGCCGGTACGTCCGGCCAGCGCCCGGCGGCGCTCTTTCAGCCCCATAAAGCGGCGGCTGGAGAGTTCGATTTGCACTTCAAGACCATTACAGGCATGAACCACATCCATGCCGTAGATCTCCTGCGGATGCGCAATGATGCCTTCCGAGAGGGAAAAACCTATGGCGAACAGCTCCAGATCTTTCGGCGAGGCCATCATCACCACATGCGAAATACCGTTGTAAACCAGGGCAACGGGGACCTCTTCCGCCAGAAAATCCGGCGTGGCATGTGAAATGTGAGGCGGTCTGTGTACCGACAGTTCCACAATGCCCGCAGGCAGTGGCGACGCGTGGGTAGCACGGTTTTGTTTAAACACGACGGTATTCCTGAACAACCACGGAAGTGAGCCTGCTATTGCACCACAAACAGCGGACCTTACGCATAGTATGGATCAACTTTTCAGCATCCATTCTCCTACTCAATTCGGAGGGGTGCAACCGGTCATCTGCTACACACCCTTAACATCCGCAGAGAGAAATGTGATTGATATCACACTTTATAATCAATGCCGTGATAATACGTTCACTTTGTTTTAACGCCGTTGGAACAGGCGTACCGACATTGTGGTATTCTGGGCTTATCCCTCGGAGAAATGAGGGATTAACGCAAATTTTTCTCCTTTGCGGTTAATTCTCAACCGCAAAGTAAAACTACATAGCAATGTCGTAATGAACCAAGGAGTGACCCATGCAGGTCAGCAGAAGGCAGTTCTTTAAGATCTGCGCTGGCGGTATGGCAGGCACCACGGCGGCGGCACTGGGCTTTGCGCCCGGCGTAGCGCTGGCGGAAACTCGGCAGTATAAACTGCTGCGCACCCGCGAAACCCGTAACACCTGTACGTACTGCTCCGTCGGCTGTGGGCTGTTAATGTATAGCCTCGGCGACGGTGCGAAAAACGCCAAAGCATCTATTTTCCACATCGAAGGCGATCCGGATCATCCGGTCAACCGTGGTGCGCTGTGTCCGAAAGGGGCCGGTCTGGTAGATTTTATCCACTCCGAAAGCCGCCTGAAGTTTCCTGAGTACCGCGCTCCCGGCTCTGACAAATGGCAGCAAATCACCTGGGAAGAGGCGTTCGATCGCATCGCTAAGCTGATGAAAGAAGACCGCGATGCCAACTTTATTGCGAAGAATGCCGAAGGCACCACCGTTAACCGCTGGCTCTCCACCGGCATGCTGTGTGCTTCAGCGTCCAGTAACGAAACCGGCTATTTAACCCAGAAATTTACGCGCGCACTCGGTATGCTCGCGGTCGACAACCAGGCGCGTGTCTGACACGGACCAACGGTAGCAAGTCTTGCTCCAACATTTGGTCGCGGTGCGATGACCAACCACTGGGTCGACATCAAGAACGCCAACCTTATTGTGGTGATGGGCGGTAACGCCGCTGAAGCGCACCCTGTCGGGTTCCGCTGGGCGATGGAAGCCAAAATCCACAACGGCGCGAAGCTGATTGTGATCGATCCCCGCTTTACGCGTACAGCGTCAGTGGCGGATTTCTACACCCCTATTCGTTCAGGTACTGACATCACTTTCCTGTCAGGCGTATTGCTGTACCTGATGACCAACGAAAAATATAACCGCGAGTACACCGAAGCCTATACCAACGCCAGCCTGATCGTGCGTGAGGATTACCACTTCGAAGATGGCCTGTTCAGCGGTTATGACGCCGAAAAACGCAGGTACGACAAAACCAGCTGGAACTACGAGCTGGACGAAAACGGCTTTGCGAAGCGCGACACCACCCTGCAACACCCGCGCTGCGTGTGGAACCTGCTGAAAGAGCACGTGTCCCGCTATACGCCAGAGGTTGTCGAAAACATCTGTGGGACGCCGAAGGCGGACTTCCTGAAGGTGTGCGAGTTGATTGCGGAAACCAGCGCGAAAGATAAAACCGCGTCGTTCCTGTATGCACTCGGCTGGACGCAGCACTCCATCGGCGCGCAGAACATCCGCACCATGGCGATGGTTCAGTTGCTGCTCGGCAACATGGGGATGGCAGGCGGCGGCGTTAACGCCCTGCGCGGTCACTCCAACATTCAGGGTCTGACCGACCTTGGCCTGCTGTCTCAGAGCCTGACGGGTTACATGAACCTGCCGAGCGAGAAACAGACTGACCTGCAAACCTATCTGACGGCCAGCACGCCAAAACCGCTGCTCGAAGGCCAGGTAAACTACTGGGGCAACTATCCGAAGTTCTTCGTCTCGCTGATGAAAGCCTTCTACGGCGACAAGGCGACGGCGGAAAACAGCTGGGGCTTTGACTGGCTGCCGAAGTGGGACAAAGGGTACGACGTCCTCCAGTACTTCGAAATGATGCACCAGGGCCAGGTCAACGGCTATATCTGCCAGGGCTTTAACCCGGTGGCGTCGTTCCCGAACAAGAACAAGGTAGTCGAGTCTCTGTCGAAACTGAAGTACCTGGTGACGATTGACCCGCTCAATACCGAAACCTCGACGTTCTGGCAGAACCACGGTGAGTCGAACGATGTCGACCCGTCGAAGATTCAGACCGAAGTGTTCCGTCTGCCGTCCACCTGCTTCGCGGAAGAGAACGGCTCTATCGTCAACTCTGGCCGCTGGTTGCAGTGGCACTGGAAAGGTGCGGACGCCCCGGGCATCGCCCTGAACGACGGCGAGATCCTGGCCGGTATCTTCTTACGCCTGCGTAAAATGTACGCGGCTGAAGGCGGCGCAACGCCTGAGCCGGTGCTGAACATGACCTGGAACTATTCGACGCCGGAAAACCCTGCGCCGGAAGAAGTGGCCATGGAGAGCAACGGTAAGGCGCTGGCGGACGTTATCGACCCGGCGACCGGCACCGTGCTGGCGAAGAAAGGCGATCAGCTCAGCACCTTCGCACACCTGCGTGACGACGGTACGACGTCAAGCGGCTGCTGGATCTTTGCCGGTAGCTGGACGCCGAAAGGCAACCAGATGGCCAACCGCGATAACGCCGACCCGTCGGGCCTCGGTAATACGCTGGGCTGGGCATGGGCATGGCCGCTTAACCGCCGCATCCTCTATAACCGTGCCTCTGCTGACCCGCAGGGCAACCCGTGGGATCCGAAGCGTCAGCTACTCAAGTGGGACGGCGCGAAATGGGGCGGCGTGGATATTCCGGACTACAGCACTGCCGCACCAGGCAGCGATGTCGGGCCGTTTATCATGCAGCCTGAAGGGATGGGGCGACTGTTTGCTATCGATAAGATGGCGGAAGGTCCGTTCCCGGAACACTATGAGCCGTTTGAGACGCCGCTGGGTACTAACCCGCTGCACCCGAACGTGGTCTCTAACCCGGCAGCCCGTATCTTCAAGGGCGATTTTGAAGCGCTGGGTAAAAAGGACAAGTTCCCGTATGTCGGCACCACCTACCGTCTGACCGAGCACTTCCACTACTGGACCAAGCACGCGCTGCTTAACGCCATCGCGCAGCCGGAACAGTTTGTGGAGATCGGCGAGAAGCTGGCGGACAAGCTCGGCATCGCCCATGGCGATACCGTGAAGGTCTCCTCTAACCGCGGCTACATCAAAGCCAAGGCGGTGGTGACCAAGCGTATTCGCACGCTGAACGTTCATGGTCAGCAGGTGGATACCATCGGCATCCCAATTCACTGGGGTTATGAGGGCGTGGCGAAGAAAGGGTTCATTGCGAATACCCTGACGCCGTTCGTCGGTGATGCGAACACGCAGACGCCGGAGTTTAAGGCCTTCCTCGTGAACGTGGAAAAGGTGTAACGGAGACGACTTATGGCTTATCAATCTCAAGACATTATCCGTCGTTCCGCGACTAACGGTTTCACGCCCGCGCCTCAGGCGCGGGACCACCAGCAGGAAGTGGCGAAGCTTATCGACGTGACCACTTGTATCGGCTGTAAAGCCTGTCAGGTGGCTTGTTCAGAGTGGAACGACATCCGTGACGAAGTGGGTCACAACGTCGGGGTGTACGACAACCCGGCGGACCTGACCGCCAAGTCCTGGACGGTAATGCGTTTCTCGGAAGTGGAACAGAACGACAAACTGGAATGGCTTATCCGCAAAGACGGCTGTATGCACTGTGCGGATCCGGGCTGCCTGAAGGCGTGTCCGTCAGAAGGGGCTATCATTCAGTATGCCAACGGCATCGTCGACTTCCAGTCTGAGCAGTGTATTGGCTGCGGCTACTGCATCGCGGGCTGTCCGTTCGACGTGCCGCGCATGAACCCGGAAGACAACCGCGTCTACAAATGTACGCTGTGCGTTGACCGCGTAAATGTCGGTCAGGAGCCAGCCTGCGTGAAGACCTGCCCAACCGGCGCTATCCACTTTGGCTCTAAAGAGGATATGAAAACGCTGGCGGCAGAGCGCGTGGGCGAGCTGAAAACCCGTGGTTACGATAACGCGGGCCTGTACGATCCGGCCGGGGTTGGCGGTACGCACGTGATGTACGTGCTGCACCACGCCGACAAGCCGAATCTGTACCATGGCCTGCCGGAGAACCCGGAAATCAGCGCCACCGTGAAGTTCTGGAAAGGTATCTGGAAACCGCTGGCCGCGGTCGGTTTTGCGGCCACCTTTGCAGCGAGCATCTTCCACTACGTCGGCGTTGGTCCGAACCGCGCGGAAGAGGAAGACGATAACCTGCATGAAGAGAAAGACGAGGTGCGCAAATGAGAAAACGTGACACCATCGTGCGCTACACCGCGCCGGAACGCATCAACCACTGGGTCACCGCCTTCTGCTTCATGCTGGCGGCGATAAGCGGGCTGGGGTTCTTCTTCCCCTCCTTCAACTGGCTGATGCAGATACTGGGCACGCCGCAGCTGGCGCGCATCCTGCACCCGTTCGTGGGTGTGGTGATGTTTGCCTCGTTTATCATCATGTTTTTCCGCTACTGGCACCATAACCTAATCAATCGGGATGATATCTTTTGGGCGAAGAATATTCGTAAGATCGTCGTCAACGAGGAAGTGGGTGATACCGGGCGTTATAACTTCGGCCAGAAATGCGTATTCTGGGCGGCGATTATCTTCCTGGTCCTGTTGCTGGTGAGCGGCGTGATCATCTGGCGTCCGTACTTTGCGCCTGCTTTCTCAATCCCGGTGATCCGATTTGCGCTGATGCTGCATTCATTTGCCGCAGTGGCGTTAATTGTGGTTATCATGGTGCATATCTACGCCGCCCTTTGGGTGAAAGGCACCATTACCGCGATGGTGGAAGGATGGGTAACCAGTACGTGGGCGAAGAAACATCACCCGCGCTGGTACCGTGAAGTCCGCCAGAAACAGGAAAAGTCATCTGAATGAGTATTCGCATAATCCCGCAAGATGAGCTGGGGTCGAGCGAGAAACGCACGGCGGATTATATTCCGCCGTTGTTGTTCCCCAGACTCAAGAACCTCTACAACCGCCGCGCAGAGCGTCTGCGCGAGCTGGCAGAGAACAACCCGCTGGGCGATTTTCTGCGTTTTGCCGCGCTGGTCGCCCATGCGCAGGAAGTGGTGCTATACGACCACCCGCTGCAAATGGATCTGACCGCACGCATCAAAGAAGCCAACGCGCAGGGCAAGCCGCCGCTGGACATTCACGTTCTGCCGCGCGACAAGCACTGGCATAAGCTGCTGCATTCGCTGATTGCCGAGCTGAAGCCCGAAATGAGCGGCACGGCGCTGGCGGTCATTGAGAACCTGGAAAAAGCCTCAGAGCAAGAGCTGGAAGAGATGGCGAGCGCGCTGTTTGCCTCCGACTTCTCGCTGGTGAGCAGCGATAAAGCGCCGTTCATCTGGGCTGCGCTGTCGCTCTACTGGGCGCAAATGGCGAGCCTGATCCCGGGTAAAGCCCGCGCTGAATATGGCGAAGCGCGCCAGTTCTGCCCGGTGTGCGGCTCGATGCCGGTCTCCAGCATGGTACAGATTGGTACGACGCAGGGGCTGCGCTACTTGCACTGCAACCTGTGTGAAACCGAGTGGCACGTGGTGCGCATCAAGTGCAGCAACTGCGAACAGACCCGCGATCTGAACTATTGGTCGCTGGAAAACGAAGACGCGGCGGTGAAAGCCGAAAGCTGCGGCGACTGCGGGACCTACCTGAAGATTCTGTATCAGGAAAAAGACCCGAAAGTCGAAGCGGTAGCCGACGATCTCGCCTCGCTGATCCTGGACGCGAAGATGGAGCAGGAGGGCTTTGCCCGTAGCTCGATCAACCCGTTCCTGTTCCCGGGGGAAGGGGAGTAATTTCCACTAAAGCCCGGCGAGCCTCTATGCAACCGGGCAATTTACTGCGATAGGGCTGGGATGACATGTTGAGGGTCGTTAGCAATGGCGCGCAATAGCGCTTTAGCGGGGCCTGTAGGTGAGCGTCTGCCTTGTTCCCAGTTACGCAACGTATCAACGCTAACTGAGATTAAGTTCGCGAATTTACTCTGCGACAACCCGGACGCCTGACGAATTTCTTTTATTTTCATCGCATCAATTTGAAACGTACGCGACGGCTCTCGTTGGCCTTCGGCAATTTCGTTGATTTGCGCAATGCTTTGGGTTAATCGCTCAAACAGCGCCTTATCCATTTACCACCTCTCAATCATCTTTTTCAGTATGGCTTTTTCACCCGCGGAGAGGTCATCTTTGATCCCTTTGCGATAGATGAGCAGCAACCTGATTTCACACTCACGCGTACGGTGAAAATAGATAACTCTGACTCCACTACGCTTTCCCTTACCGCCAGCAAGCCAGCGAATCTTTCGCAAGCCTCCCGTATTCTGGATCAGATCGCCGTAATCCGGTTGCGTTGCCAGGAATATTTGGAACCTATGATATTCGTCGTCATCCAGTAACGTTTTGACGTCTTCTGTAAAAATATCCGTTTCAATGAATAGCATAAATCATACGCCATTGGCTTATAGTAGCAAACATCCAATGTACGTCAATGACGTACCCCTAGCTGATTACGTTAATGGGATACGCTGAATAAAGCGAAGTATAATTCCTGCTACGTTGTGTATTTGCGAGCCGCTTTCCAGACGACTGCTACTCCTCCTCGTTCCCGCCCTCTTCATACGCGCCATACGGCTTCGCAGGCAGAACGATATAGGTGCCTTCAAACACCGCGCCTGGCGTTTCATCGCCGAACAGCTCAACCTGCATTTGTACGCGTGCTTTACGCCCACGCGCCAGACGGTCGAGATCGCCGCCCAGTGCACCCAGGTCAGCTACCGCGCTCGGCTTGCCGCTGATCGGCGCGCTGTAGCGGATATGGGCATCGGCCAGAATAATGGTGCCGCCGAGATGACGTTCGCGCAGCATCAGCCAGATCAGTCCCCAGCCGGTGAGCGTGGCGAGTGAAAACAGGCTACCGGCAAACAGGGTATGGTGTGGGTTCTGGTTGCCGGTTTCCGGCATGGTGGTAATAAATTTTTGCCCGGTATATTGCTGAATACGCACGCCCATTTTTTCACTGAGCGGAATGTGCTGATACCACGCCTGCTGGAGCTGCCCGCACCAGTCGGCACGATGGAGAATATCGTCCAGGGTGGCGATGGGTTTGATCATCAAAAAGTGACGAATCGGCGTAGTTTGCGGGGCGGTGATTTCCCCCTGATTCACGAAACCAAGCTTGGCAAAGAACTCAACGGCATCTTCACGGGCGCTACAGGTGACGCGCTTGACCCCTTCCTGACGGGCGACGGATTCCAGCGTCATGGCCATCAGCGTTCCAAGGCCTTTGTCCTGCACGGAGGGGTGAACGGCCATAAAGCGGATTGAAGCTTCGTTGTCGGCATTGATATACAGACGCCCCACGGCAACGAGGTTGCCCTCTTCATCAACCACCATCTGGTGGTGCGCCATCGCGTCCCAGGCGTCGCGTTCAGACCCTTTCGGTTGATGCAGTGGCTTGCGCAGCATTTCCCAGCGGAAATGGTAATAAACCTCTAACTCTTCTTCCGTTTGCGGTACTCGAAGGTGATACATAGCTGTACTCTCTCTTGTTACCCGCGGCCAGGCCGCCAGTTGGCTCATACCTGGAGCCAGAATGTGACGGGGCCATCGTTCACCAGCGAAACCTGCATATCCGCAGCGAATCGTCCGGTTTGTGTATTCATGTCCTGTTGGCGACAGCGCTCAACAAAGTACTCGTAAAGGGCTTCTGCGCGATCCGGTGCCGCGCCCTTCGAAAAACTCGGCCGCATGCCGCGTTCGGTATCCGCAGCCAGCGTAAACTGGGACACCACCAGCACGCTGCCGCCCGCCTGCTGAACGTTCAGGTTCATCTTGCCTTCCGCATCGCTGAAAATGCGGTAGCCCAGCACGCGCTCACACAAGCGGTTGGCTTTTTGTTCGTCGTCATCCTTTTCGACACCCAGGAGCACCAAAAGTCCTGGGCCGATTTCACCCGTCACCTCATCCGCCACGGTGACGCTGGCACGGGTTACGCGCTGAATCAATGCAATCATGGTTGGTCTGCTTCTTGTTGTTTTTCAGCTTCTGCTGCTTTTTTAAGTTCGCGGTAGACCCCGAGAGTGACAGTTATTTCGGCGCCAAGCAAGACGATGCACCACGTCCAGTAGACCCAGACAAACAAAATGGGGATCACCGCCAGTACGCCGTAAATCAGCTGATAAGAGGGGAACATGGTGATATAAAGCGCGAATCCTTTCTTGCCCAACTCAAAGAGCAACGCCGCGACCAGCGCACCCACCACGGCATCCCGGTTGGGTACACGCGTAGTTGGCACCACGCTATAAAGCAGCCAGAACGAAAGCCACGATAAAATCAGCGGGAAGATGCGCAGCACGTTATCGATCACGCTGTTTAAATCGCTCGCCCAGCGCAGCGAAAGAAGGTAGGAGCTGATCGCCAGGCTCGCCCCCGCCAGCAAGGGGCCGAGGGTTAAAATCATCCAGTAGACGGCAAAGGAATAGACCTTTGGGCGGACTTTTTTGCTCCGCCAGATAGTGTTGAGCGCACTGTCGATGGAGTACATCAGCAGCAGCGCGGTAACAATAAGCCCACACGCCCCCACCGCCGTCATCTTGCTGGAGTTAGCGACAAACTGTTCAATGTAGTTCTGGATCACATCGCCGGTGGCAGGAATAAAGTTTGCGAAAACAAAATGGCGAAGCTGCATGCTCACATCGGCAAACATCGGAAACGCCGAAAAAAGCGCAAAAATTACCGCCACCAGCGGAACCAGCGAAAGCAAGGACACGTAAGCGAGATTGCCCGCCAGCGTGGTCATGTTGTCCTCATCAATGCGATGCCAGAGGAGTTTCAGCCACGCCCTCAGCGGGCGCGTGTGGTGATTGGCTTTTTGATGAACGGTTTTTAGCATAACTGCTTCGCAAAGTAGTTCGGTATCGTCTCTTTTCCGGTCACCAGAATGGAGGTGATACCTAACTGATTAGCCCCTTCTATATTATCGGCGTTGTCGTCAAAAAAGACCGCATCCGCTGCCGTGAATCCTTCTTCCTGCAATACCGCCTGATAGATGCGCGCCTCAGGTTTACGCATCCCCATCTCCTGGGAGAGATACACTTTATCTGCCGCCGCGTGAATTTCCGGGTATTCATCCGGCCAGAAGGTGGTATGCAGGCGGTTGGTATTAGACAGCACGACAACGCGATGCCCCTGCTCGCGCAGCTTGTGCATGATGTCGATCACTTCGGGGCGGATCGCGACAAATATAGCCTGCCAACCGTGGGAAAATTGCTCGTAGCTTAACGAGAGACCCATTTCCTGACAGAAACGCTCTGCGAACGCTTCGTCGCTGATCTCACCGCGCTCGTGCAAATGGAAAGTCTCACCCATCGCGAAATTCTGCTTTAACGTCGCCAGCGGAACACGGCTAAAATCGCTCCATGCGCCCAGCACCCGGTTAAAATCGATATCGACGATTACATTTCCTAAGTCAAAGATATAAAGCATGTTTATCTCCTTTCGCCGTGGAAAAGTAACTGTAGCGGGAAAGAGAAAGTTTAGCTATGCGCCAGATTCAGCTTAGAGAAAGGAAAGGCCCGAATCGCAATATCGGGCCATAAGACGATCAGCCAGCCTGCTGCTCTTCTCCGGAATTCACTTCGACAACCTCAACCTTGCTGGATTTTAGGTGACTTTGCAGCGCCGGGCCGGGCAGCTCATCGGTGAACAGTGCCGTCGCCTGCGCCACGTTGCCAATTTCAACCGCCGCGGAGGCGTGGTATTTCGTATGATCGGCCGCCAGTAAAATGTGGCGGGAGTGGGCAATCATGGTTTTCACCACGCTGGCTTCGTTAACGTCAAATTCCATCATCGCGCCGTCGTGCTCTATCGCCCCCACGCTGGTCACGAGGTAGTCCGCCCGGAAGCCAGACACAAACGCCGTTGCCGCAGGCCCGATAATGCCGCCGTTATGCGGGCGCAGCGTACCGCCAGGTACCATCACCTCAAAACGCGGGTTCTTATAAAGAATGTGCGCCACCCGCAGGCTGTTGGTGATGATGCGCAGATGATTATGATTAAGCAGTGCCCGGGCAACGTGCTCCACGGTCGTCCCGATAGTGATAAAGATGGTCGAGCCATCCGGGATATAGTCCGCAATCGCTTCGGCAATCGCCCGTTTCTCTTCGGTAAGCGAAACTTCACGCTGTTCGAACGCCGTATTGACCACGCTGGATGCCCTGCCCGCACCGCCGTGATGACGGGTGATCAGCCCCTGCTCGCTGAGCTTACGGATATCCCGGCGCACGGTTTGCGTCGACACATCCAGCAGCTGCGCCAGTTCATCAATGTTCATATAGCCGCGATCGGCAATCAGCGTCAGCAGCTGATCGTGACGCGGGTTGCCGGTCAGTTCGGTAAGGCTCATGGGCTGTCCTCTGAAAACCATCACGCCCCGCATTTTATACAAAAAGTGACAAAAAAGAGCGGGTTTGATCACAGTCGGGTATACCCGCGCGCCCGCCGGGCTTTGTGCATTTCAGTGCTGCGACGGCGCTGGCAAAACGCACGGCGTCTGCGGCGGGCAATTTCTGCCCCAGGCTGACCGCCAGCGCACCGTGGAACACGTCGCCCGCGCCGGTGGTATCAATGACGTTCACTTCAAAACCAGGCTGATGACATAGCGCGCCGTTTTCCAGCCAAAAACAGCCGTCTCGCCCCTGCGTGACATACACATGTCCATTTGTGAGCATTTGTGCTTTTTTTAATGCGTCTTCTGTTTCATCCAACTGCGTTAAACGCCGCAGCCCAGGCGCAGAGAAGGCCGCGTGATCGCTTAAGGCGATCAGCTCCGCGATATCCTGCGGGGTAACATCCGCATCCAGCAACGTCGGAACGCCCTGCTGACGGGCCAGTGTAAATGCCTGTTTTGCCCCGTCATGCCAGCGCACGTCGGCTAAGACAATATCCCACTGAGAGAAGTCGATTTCATGCAGCCAGCCTGCCTCGGCGGGCAGATCGGGGCTGGGGTAGTTGGCAATCACTCTTTCCCCACCTGCGTCCACCAGCACCGCCGATTGCGACGATCGGGCTCCCTTAACTACGCGCGTATAGCGGGTGTTCACCCCCAGGGATTCCAGCTCCGCAAGCAACCGTCTGCCGGTATCGTCGTCCCCCACCCGACCAATAAAATCCACTTCCGCGCCCAGTTTCGCGGCTGCCACTGCCGCCGTTGCCGCCGGGCCGCCGCCCACTTCCGTGTAGTCTTTTGCGACATATTTCCCACCTTCTTTTGGTAAATCATCGAGATACCAGATGCGATCCAGCACGGTAATGCCGACACAAAGGATGCGAGTCATGGTGATTCCTTCTGCGATTTCTGATGCCTTCATTTTAATTTCACCAAATGTTTAAAAAGTGACCCGTGTCAATTTTTTGACTATAAATTACAAATACGATCAAAAACAGACACCACAAACGCGCAAAAATTGACACGATGTGACAGGAGAGAGGCATGTCAGCAATCGCATTTATCGGCTTAGGACAGATGGGCGCGCCCATGGCGAAGAATCTGTTGAAACAGGGCCACCAGCTTAACGTTTTTGATGTGAACCCGCAGGCGGTTCAGGCGCTGGTAGAGAGCGGCGCCCGGGCGGCGGCAACGCCCGCACAGACAGCAACGGATGCCGAATTCGTGATCACTATGCTGCCAAACGGCGACCTGGTGCGCAGCGTGCTGTTCGGCGAGCACGGCGTGTGCGAAGGATTATCCCGCGACGCGCTGGTCATTGATATGTCCACCATTCACCCGCTGCAAACCGACGCGCTGATCCGCGACATGGCTGAGCAAGGCTTCAGCCTGATGGACGTGCCCGTCGGGCGCACCTCTGATCATGCCATCGCCGGTACGCTACTCCTGCTGGCAGGCGGCACGGCAGAGCAGGTTGAGCGTGCCACCCCCGTCTTAATGGCGATGGGTAATGAACTGATTAACGCCGGCGGGCCGGGAATGGGCATCCGCGTCAAGCTCATCAATAACTACATGAGCATCGCCCTGAACGCCCTTTCCGCCGAGGCCGCCGTACTGTGCGAAGCGCTTGGCCTCTCCTTTGACGTGGCGCTCAAGGTGATGAGCGGCACACCTGCGGGCAAAGGCCACTTCACCACGTCATGGCCGAACAAGGTGCTGAAAGGGGATCTTTCACCCGCCTTCATGATCGACCTTGCGCATAAGGATCTGGGGATCGCCCTCGACGTGGCCAACCAGCTGCATGTCCCAATGCCGCTGGGCGCGGCTTCACGAGAAGTTTACAACCAGGCACGCGCCGCCGGGCGCGGGCGCGAAGACTGGACAGCCATTCTTGAACAGGTTCGCGCATCTGCCGGGCTGAAAAAATCACACTGATACGAAAGGACTGAGGAATGACGATGTACACCCTGAAAGATATCACCCGACCTTCCGGCGGTTTTGCGATGCTGGCCGTGGATCAGCGCGAAGCGATGCGCCTGATGTTTGCGGCGGCAGGCGCGCCGGTACCGGTAACCGACCAGCACCTGACCGATTTTAAGGTCAACGCGGCAAAAATTCTGTCGCCGTACGCCTCTGCCATTCTCGTCGACCAGCAGTTCTGCTATCGCCAGATTGTCGAGCAGCGGGCCGTGGCCAAAAGCTGCGCGATGATTGTGGCAGCCGACGAGTTTATTCCGGGGAACGGTATTCCGGTCGACAGCGTGGTGATCGACAAGAGCATTGACGCGCAGGCGGTCAAACGCGACGGCGGCAAGGCGCTGAAGCTGCTGGTGCTGTGGCGCAGCGATGAAGATCCGCAGCAGCGCCTGGAGATGGTGAAAGCGTTCAATACGCTGTGCCACGACAACGGGCTGTTGAGCATTATCGAGCCGGTTGTGCGTCCACCGCGCCGCGGCGCCGCGTTTGACCGCGAGCAGGCGATTATCGATGCGGCCAAAGAGCTGGGCGACAGCGGTGCCGACCTCTACAAAGTGGAAATGCCGCTGTTTGGTAAGGGCACGCAGCAGGAGCTGCTGGCGGCCTCGCAGAAGCTGAACGAGAACATCGCCATGCCGTGGGTGATCCTCTCCTCCGGCGTGGACGATAAGTTATTCCCGCGCGCGGTGAGCGTGGCGATGCAGGCGGGGGCATCGGGCTTTTTAGCCGGTCGCGCCGTCTGGTCCTCTGTGATTGGCCTGCCGGACACCGAGCTGATGCTGCGTGATATTTCCGTACCAAAACTTCAGCGTCTGGGTGAGATCGTCGACGAAATGATGGCTCGCCGTTAAGAAAGGATCCGAACATGAAATGGTTTAATACCCTGAGCCATAACCGCTGGCTCGAACAAGAGACCGACCGCATTCTTGATTTCGGTAAAAACGCCGCCGTACCGACCGGTTTTGGCTGGCTGGGCAATAACGGGCAGGTGCGTAGCGATATGGGCACCCATCTGTGGATCACCGCCCGCATGCTGCACGTTTACGCGGTGGCGGCGAACATGGGACGTCCTGGTGCGTACGCCCTGGTTGAGCACGGCATTAATGCCCTGAACGGTCCGCTGCGCGACAAGCAGCACGGTGGCTGGTACGCCTGCGTAAACGATGAAGGCGTGATTGATGCGTCCAAGCAGGGCTATCAGCATTTCTTCGTCCTGCTGGGCGCGGCGAGCGCCGTCACCACCGGCCATCCGCAGGCACGCAAGTTGCTGGACGACGCCATCGAGGTGATTGAGCGCTACTTCTGGAGCGAACAGGAGCAGATGTGCCTGGAGTCCTGGGATGAAGCCTTCAGCAAAACGGAAGATTACCGCGGCGGTAACGCCAACATGCACGCCGTGGAAGCCTTCCTGATCGTTTATGACGTGACCCACGACCGTAAATGGCTCGACCGCGCCCTGCGCATCGCCTCGGTGATTATTCACGACGTGGCGCGCAAAGGGGAGTACCGCGTTAACGAGCATTTCGACACCAACTGGAACCCGATCCGCGACTACAACATCGATAACCCCGCCCACCGCTTCCGCGCCTACGGCGGCACGCCGGGGCACTGGATTGAGTGGGGTCGCCTGATGCTGCACCTGCGCGCCGCCCTGGAAGCGCGCTTTGAAACCCCGCCGGAATGGCTGCTGGAAGATGCGAAAGGCCTGTTCCACGCCACCATCCGGGACGCCTGGGCACCCGACGGGGCCGATGGATTTGTCTATTCCGTGGGCTGGGACGGCAAGCCAATCGTCCGCGAACGCGTGCGCTGGCCAATCGTCGAAGCGATGGGTACGGCTTACGCGCTCTACACCGTCACCGGTGAGGCGCAGTACGAAGCCTGGTATCAGAAGTGGTGGGATTACTGCATCAAGTACCTGATGGATTACGAAAACGGTTCATGGTGGCAGGAGCTGGACACCAATAACGAAGTGACCACCAAAGTCTGGGACGGCAAGCAGGATATTTACCATCTGCTGCACTGCCTGGTGATCCCCCGCCTGCCGCTGGCGCCGGGCTTAGCGCCTGCCGTAGCCGCCGGATTACTGGATAGCCTGGCCAAATAATAAAGACGGAGTTTTTATGCGTACCCTACACAATATTGACCTGAAAAATAACGAAAGTGGTTTTACCCTGCGCTGGCAGGACCGTCTGATTTTATCCCACTCTGCGGATGCCCCTTGCCTGTGGATCGGCGCAGGTGAGGCGGATATCGAGATGTTTCGCGGCAACTTCAGCATCAAAGACAAGCTCAACGAAAAGATTGCCCTGACGAACGCGACCGTTACGCAGCAAAGCACGGGCTGGGCAATCCGCTTTACCCGCGGCGACGCGGTGAGCGCGACGCTGCTGGTCGGCGTGGATGCTGAAGGCCGTCTGGAGCTGAAGCTGAAAAATGACGCCGCCAGCCATAACCGCATCTGGCTGCGGCTGGCAGCTCAGCCTGACGATCATATTTACGGCTGCGGCGAGCAGTTCTCGTATTTCGATCTGCGCGGCAAGCCGTTTCCGCTGTGGACCAGCGAGCAGGGCGTGGGCCGCAATAAGCAGACCTATGTCACCTGGCAGGCCGACTGCAAAGAGAACGCGGGCGGCGATTACTACTGGACCTTCTTCCCGCAGCCTACCTTCGTGAGCACCCAGAAGTACTACTGCCACGTGGATAACAGCTGTTATATGAACTTCGACTTCAGCGCGCCGGACTTCCACGAGCTGGCGTTCTGGGAAGATAACGCCACGCTGCGCTTCGAATGCGCAGAAACCTACGTCGATCTGCTGGAAAAACTGACCGGCCTGCTGGGGCGTCAGCCTGAACTGCCGGACTGGGTTTACGACGGCGTGACGCTGGGTATTCAGGGTGGCACCGAGGTGTGTCAGCAGAAGCTCGACGCCATGCGCGAGGGCGGCGTGAAGGTGAACGGCATCTGGGCGCAGGACTGGTCCGGCATCCGCATGACCTCCTTCGGCAAACGCGTGATGTGGAACTGGAAGTGGAACAGCGCGCTCTATCCGCAGCTTGATGAGCGGATTGCGCAGTGGAAACAGGAGGGCGTGCAGTTCCTCTCCTATATCAACCCGTACGTCGCCAGCGATAAAGATCTCTGCGAAGAGGCGGCGAAACGCGGCTATCTGACCAAAAACGCCAACGGCGAGGATTACCACGTTGAGTTCGGCGAATTCTACGCGGGCGTTATCGACCTGACCAACCCGGCAGCCTACGGCTGGTACAAAGAGGTCATCAAAAAGAACCTGATCGAACTGGGCTGCGGCGGCTGGATGGCCGATTTCGGGGAATATCTGCCGACCGATACCTTCCTGCACAACGGCGTTAGCGCGGAGATCATGCATAACGCCTGGCCTGCCCTGTGGGCGAAATGTAACTACGAAGCGCTGGAGGAGACCGGCAAGCTCGGGGAGATCCTGTTCTTCATGCGCGCGGGCTACACCGGCAGCCAGAAGCACTCGGTGATGATGTGGGCGGGGGATCAGAACGTCGACTGGAGCCTGGACGATGGTCTGGCGTCCGTCGTACCGGCGGCGCTGTCTCTGGCGATGACCGGGCACGGGCTGCACCACAGCGACATTGGCGGCTATACGACGCTGTTCGAGATGAAGCGCAGCAAAGAGCTGCTGCTGCGCTGGTGCGACTTCAGCGCCTTTACGCCGATGATGCGTACCCACGAGGGCAATCGCCCTGGCGACAACTGGCAGTTCGACGGCGACGCCGAAACCATCGCCCACTTCGCGCGCATGACCACCGTGTTCACCACTCTGAAGCCGTACATCAAAGCGGCGGTTGCGCAGAACGCGAAAAGCGGCCTGCCGGTGATGCGTCCGCTGTTCCTGCACTACGAGGACGACGCGCGCGCCTACACGCTGAAATACCAGTACCTGTTTGGCCGCGATCTGCTGGTGGCGCCGGTTCATGAAGAGGGACGCCGCGACTGGTCGCTCTATCTGCCGCAGGACAGCTGGGTCAATGCGTGGACGGGGGAAATCTGCCGGGGCGGTGACGTGACCGTTGATGCCCCGCTCGGCAAACCGCCGGTCTTCTATCGCCAGCAAAGCGAATGGGCAGATCTGTTTAGCACCTTACGTCATATCTGATAAGGCTCGCCCGCGGGGAAATCTGCGGGCAGACGGAGAACAATAATGAGTCAACATACTTCTGACCCGGCAACCCTGCGCCTGCCTTTTAAAGAAAAACTCGCCTACGGGATGGGCGATCTCGGCTCTAACATCCTGCTGGATATCGGCACGCTGTATCTGCTGAAGTTCTACACCGACGTGCTGGGACTGCCCGGTACCTACGGGGGGATTATCTTCCTGATTGCGAAGTTTTTTACCGCCTTCACCGATATGGGCACCGGGATCATGCTCGACTCTCGGCGCAAGATTGGCCCGAAAGGGAAATTCCGCCCGTTCGTGCTGTATGCAGCCTTCCCTGTGACGCTGCTGGCGATTGCCAACTTCGTCGGCACACCGTTTGAGATGACCGGCAAAACGGTGATGGCAACGGTGCTGTTCATGCTGTACGGCCTGTTCTTCAGCATGATGAACTGCTCTTACGGCGCGATGGTGCCCGCCATTACCAAAAACCCGGACGAGCGAGCCTCGCTGGCGGCCTGGCGTCAGGGCGGCGCCACGCTCGGCCTGCTGCTCTGTACGGTGGGCTTTGTCCCGGTGATGAACCTCATTGAGGGCAATGACCAGCTTGGCTACATCTTTGCCGCCACCCTCTTCTCGCTGTTCGGGTTGTTCTTTATGTGGTGGTGCTATAAGGGCGTAACCGAGCGTTACGTTGAGACGCAACCTGCTAACCCGGCGCAGAAACCGGGGCTGTTGCAGTCGTTTCGCGCCATCGCCGGGAACCGTCCGCTGTTTATCCTGTGCATCGCTAACCTGTGCACGCTGGGTGCCTTTAACGTCAAACTCGCCATTCAGGTCTACTACACGCAGTACGTGCTGAACGACCCGATCCTGCTGTCGTACATGGGCTTCTTCAGCATGGGCTGTATTTTTATCGGCGTCTTTATGATGCCCGGCGCGGTGCGGCGCTTTGGTAAGAAAAAGGTCTACATCAGCGGGCTGGCAATTTGGGTGGCAGGCGATCTGCTTAACTACTTCTTCGGCGGCGGCTCGGTGAGCTTTGTGGCGTTCTCCTGCCTGGCGTTCTTCGGTTCTGCGTTCGTGAACAGCCTGAACTGGGCGCTGGTCTCCGATACCGTGGAGTACGGCGAGTGGCGCACCGGCGTACGCTCCGAGGGGACGGTCTATACCGGCTTTACCTTCTTCCGCAAGGTATCGCAGGCGCTGGCGGGCTTCTTCCCGGGGATCATGCTTACGCAGATTGGCTATGTGCCCAACGTGGTGCAATCCGCCGGCACGGTTGAAGGGCTGCGGCAGCTGATATTTATCTACCCGAGCCTGCTGGCGGTCATCACCATCGTGGCGATGGGCTGCTTCTACAACCTCAACGAGAAGATGTATGTGCGCATCGTGGAAGAAATTGAGCTGCGCAAACGTACGGCATAAATGACGTGATTGAGCGCCCTGCGGGGCGCTTTGAGGATCGACCATGACACACAATACTGATCCGTTAACCCTGAAATTGAGCCTGCGAGAGAAGTGCGCCTACGGGATGGGCGATTTTGGCTCGAACCTGATGCTGTGTATTGGCACGCTGTATCTGCTGAAGTTTTACACGGACGAGCTGGGCATGCCCGCGTTCTACGGCGGCATCATTTTTCTGGTCGCCAAGTTCTTTACCGCGTTTACCGACATGCTGACCGGGGTGCTGCTGGACTCCCGGCGTAATATCGGCGCGCGGGGGAAATTCCGGCCATTCATTCTCTACGCCTCCGTCCCGGTGGCGCTGGTGGCCACGGCGCAGTTTATGGCCAACGACTTTAGCCTGACGGTGAAAACGGCCCTCGCCACCGTGCTCTTCATGATGTTTGGCCTCTGCTACAGCCTGATGAACTGCGCCTACGGTGCAATGGTTCCGGCCATCACCAAAAACCCGAACGAGCGCGCGCAGCTTGCGGCGTGGCGTCAGGGCGGCGCAACGGTAGGACTGTTGCTCTGCACCGTCGGCTTTATGCCGATTCAGGCGCTGTTCGTCAGCCAGCCCTCACTCGGCTATCTGGTGGCCGCGCTGGTGTTCGTCACCGGGGGGCTGTTCTGCATGTGGTGGTGCTACAGCGGGGTTAAAGAGCGCTACGTCGAGCTTACGCCCGATCACCATAAGCCCGGCATTCTGAAATCATTCTGCGCGATTTTCCGCAATCCGCCGCTGCTGGTGCTGTGCATCGCCAACCTCTGTACCCTCGCCGCGTTTAACATCAAGCTGGCGATTCAGGTCTATTACACCCAGTATGTGCTGAACGATCTGCATCTCCTGTCGTGGATGGGCTTTTTCAGCATGGGCTGCATTCTGATTGGCGTGTTTCTGGTGCCCGGTGCGGTAAAGCGCTTTGGCAAGAAACCGGTCTATCTGGGCGGACTGGCGCTGTGGGCGGTGGGCGACGTGCTGAATTTCTTCTGGGGGACCAGCTCCCTGCTTTTCGTGCTCTTTTCCTGCATGGCCTTCTTTGGCACGGCGTTTGTGAACAGCCTGAACTGGGCGCTGGTGCCGGATACGGTTGATTACGGCGAGTGGAAAACCGGGATTCGCGCCGAAGGGTCGGTGTATACCGGCTATACCTTCTCGCGCAAAATCTCCGCGGCGCTCGCCGGTTTTCTGCCCGGCATCATGCTGACCCAGATTGGCTACGTTCCCCATGCCGTGCAGAGCGCGGGCACGCTGCTGGGTTTGCGTCAGCTGATTTTCCTCTGGCCGTGCGGCCTGGCGATCGTTGCTGCCGTGACCATGGGGCTGTTTTATAAACTCAACGAAGCGCGCTTCGCCTTTATTATCGAGGAGATTGGAAAACGGAAAAAACAGACAGCAAATACCCCTGAGATAACCACCAACAATAAAGCGTCAGCAGTCACTTTATAACTATAAATCCGGCCAATATGTCCTTCCTGTTAATCAGGAGGGAGGCCTTTCTGTACCTGATACATGGACAAATTATGAATAGAATCATCACCGTACTGATCGTGTCGTCTGTGTCCTGCCCGGTTTTTGCCGGGGCCTATGTCGAAACGCGCGAAGCGTACAATACGGCCTCTGAGCTGCACGAGGTGATCCTGCGTGCGGGCTATAACTTCGATATGGGCGCGGGGCTGATGTTCACCAACGCTTATAACGTGGGGAAATGGGACGAACTGAAGCACAGCTATAACGAAATCGAGGGTTGGTATCCGCTCTTCAAACCGACCGACAAACTCACCTTCCAGCCCGGCGGGTTAATTAACGACAGCAGCGCAGGATCGGGTGGAGCACTCTATTTAGATACTAACTATAAATTTACGGACTGGTTTAATCTGACGTTCCGCTATCGCTATAACCATAACAATTACGATACGCCGGACTATAACGGGCAGATGGATAAAAACGACACGCACGAATTCGCCAACTACTGGAATTTCAAAGTGACGGATGCGTTTTTCTACACCTTTGAGCCGCACTTTTTCCAGCGGGTGAATGATTACCACAGCAAAAATGGCAAAGATCATCACTGGGAAATTACCAACAAGTTCAGCTATAAGATCGACAGAAACTGGCTGCCGTATCTTGAGCTACAGTGGCTGGACCGATGGAATGATTACAACCGCGAGCAGTACCGGATTCGGTTAGGGTTACGTTATTCCTTCTAATAAAAAAGCCGCTGATCGCTCAGCGGCTTTTCGTTGCCGGGTGGCGCTTGCGCTTTACCCGGCCTACGGCATAACCGAATTACTCTTCTTTCGCACCGCGCATAGCACGTTTACGATCGTTCTCGGTCAGGTGACGTTTACGGATACGAATTGACTGAGGCGTCACTTCTACCAGTTCGTCATCATCGATGAATTCCAGAGCCTGCTCCAGCGTCATCTTGATCGGTGGAACCAGAACCGTTGCTTCGTCAGTACCGGACGCACGCATGTTGGTCAGTTTCTTACCGGTCAGGCAGTTTACCGTCAGGTCGTTAGAACGGCTGTGAATACCGATGATCTGGCCTTCGTAAACTTCAGCACCGTGACCCAGGAACAGCTTACCGCGATCCTGCAGACCGAACAGCGCAAACGCAACCGCTTTACCCTGACCGTTGGAGATCAGTACGCCGTTGTTACGCTGGCCCACTTCGCCCGGACGGATGTCGTCATAGTGGCTGAAGGTGGAGTACAGCAGACCCGTACCGGAAGTCATGGTCATGAACTCAGAACGGAAGCCGATCAGGCCACGGCTTGGGATCACGTAGTCGAGACGTACGCGGCCTTTGCCATCTGGATTCATGTTTTTCAGGTCGCCTTTACGCTCACCCAGTGCCTGCATGACAGAACCCTGGTGCTGCTCTTCAACGTCCAGCGTTACGTTTTCGAATGGCTCTTGTTTACGGCCATCGATTTCGCGGAAGATAACTTTCGGACGGGATACCGCCATCTCGAAACCTTCACGACGCATGTTCTCAATCAGAACAGACAGGTGCAGCTCACCACGACCGGAAACGCGGAATGCATCAGCGTCTTCGGTTTCTTCAACGCGCAGCGCAACGTTATGCACCAGCTCTTTGTTCAGGCGGTCAAGGATCTGACGAGAGGTAACGAACTTACCTTCTTTACCACAGAACGGAGAGGTGTTGACGTTGAAGAACATGGATACGGTTGGTTCATCAACGGACAGGGCTGGCAGCGCTTCGACGTTCTGCGGATCGCAGATGGTGTCGGAGATGTTCAGTTCACCCAGACCGGTAATAGCGATGATGTCGCCCGCTTCAGCGATGTCGCTCTCGATACGCTCAAGACCCAGGTGAGTCAGTACTTTACCGACTTTACCGTTACGGGTTTTGCCTTCGCTATCGATGATAGTGACCTGCTGGTTAGGCTTCACTTTACCGCGCTTGATACGACCAATGCCGATTACGCCAACATAGTTGTTGTAGTCGAGCTGGGAGATCTGCATTTGCAGGGTGCCTTCCAGGTCAACGTTTGGCGCAGGAACGCGGTCAACAATCGTCTGGTACAGCGGAGTCATGTCTTCCGCCATGTCTTCGTGATCCAGACCGGCGATACCGTTCAGCGCAGACGCATAAACGATAGGGAAGTCCAGCTGTTCGTCGGTCGCGTCGAGGTTAACGAACAGGTCGAAGACCTGGTCAACAACCCAGTCAGGACGCGCGCCAGGACGGTCAACCTTGTTGATCACAACGATAGGTTTCAGGCCGTGGGCAAATGCTTTTTTGGTCACGAAGCGCGTTTGCGGCATAGGGCCATCAAATGCGTCAACCACCAGCAGCACGGAATCCACCATGGACATCACGCGCTCAACTTCACCACCGAAGTCGGCGTGCCCTGGGGTATCAACGATGTTGATACGGTAGTCATTCCATTTGATAGCGGTGTTTTTGGCGAGGATGGTAATCCCACGCTCTTTCTCCAAATCGTTGGAGTCCATCACACGCTCTTGAGTTTCGGCACGAGCATCAAACGTACCGGACTGCTGTAGCAGCTTGTCAACCAGGGTAGTTTTACCATGGTCGACGTGCGCGATGATGGCGATATTACGCAATTTTTCGATCACAACTTTGCCTCAGGCATTTAGAAATAGCGCGTTATTGTACACGGATTAATCGCACTACAAAACAGGATCACAAACATCCCCCGCAAACAAGTATTGCAGAGATGCTTTGTGATCGCTTTCACGGAGCGGTAAAAGGGCACTTTAACGTAAATTGCACCAATATGGTGCTCAATGTTCACACTGAAGCACTATAATGGTGCAACGAATCCAATGTGGTGCAGCCCTTCTGCACTATGGTGCGCATGATAACGCCTTTTTGGGGTGTTTTAAAAGTTGGCACAGATTTCGCTTTACAGAAATACAGTAAAAATATGGCAGCCCAGCCGATTTGAAGACCTCGTTACCACGACGACAATGACCAATCTGGAGAGTTAAGTATGTCCGCTGAACACGTTTTGACGATGCTGAACGAACATGAAGTGAAGTTTGTTGATCTGCGCTTCACCGATACCAAAGGTAAAGAACAGCACGTCACGATCCCTGCTCATCAGGTGAACGCCGAATTCTTTGAAGAAGGCAAAATGTTTGACGGCTCCTCCATTGGCGGCTGGAAAGGCATTAACGAATCCGACATGGTTCTGATGCCAGATGCAACCACTGCGCTCATTGACCCGTTCTACGAAGAACCTACGCTGATCATCCGCTGCGATATCCTGGAACCTGGCACGCTGCAAGGCTATGACCGTGACCCACGCTCCATCGCAAAACGCGCTGAAGAGTACCTGCGTTCTACCGGTATTGCAGACACCGTTCTGTTCGGGCCAGAGCCAGAGTTCTTCCTGTTCGACGACATCCGTTTTGGTGCTTCCATTTCTGGTTCCCACGTCGCTATCGATGACATCGAAGGCGCATGGAACTCTTCCACCAAGTACGAAGGTGGTAACAAAGGTCACCGTCCGGGCGTGAAAGGCGGTTACTTCCCGGTTCCTCCGGTCGATTCTTCACAGGACATCCGTTCTACCATGTGTCTGATCATGGAAGAGATGGGCCTGGTTGTTGAAGCGCACCACCATGAAGTGGCAACGGCTGGCCAGAACGAAATCGCCACCCGCTTCAACACCATGACCAAAAAGGCGGACGAGATTCAGATCTACAAATACGTTGTACACAACGTTGCGCACCGTTTCGGTAAAACCGCGACCTTCATGCCAAAACCCATGTTTGGCGACAACGGTTCCGGCATGCACTGCCACATGTCCCTGTCCAAGAACGGCACTAACCTGTTCTCTGGCGACAAGTACGCGGGTCTGTCCGAGCAGGCGCTGCACTACATCGGTGGTGTTATCAAACACGCTAAAGCGATCAACGCCCTGGCGAACCCAACCACTAACTCCTACAAGCGTCTGGTCCCTGGCTACGAAGCACCAGTAATGCTGGCGTACTCTGCCCGTAACCGTTCTGCTTCTATCCGTATCCCGGTGGTTGCGTCTCCGAAAGCGCGTCGTATCGAAGTGCGCTTCCCGGACCCGGCGGCTAACCCATACCTGTGCTTCGCAGCACTGCTGATGGCCGGTCTGGACGGTATCAAGAACAAGATCCACCCGGGCGAAGCCATGGACAAAAACCTGTACGACCTGCCGCCAGAAGAAGCGAAAGAGATCCCACAGGTTGCCGGCTCTCTGGAAGAAGCCCTCCAGGCGCTGGACGCAGACCGCGAGTTCCTGACCGCTGGCGGCGTGTTCACCGATGAAGCTATCGACGCTTACATCGCGCTGCGTACCGAAGAAAACGACCGCGTTCGCATGACGCCGCACCCGGTTGAGTTCGAACTGTACTACAGCGTTTAATTGATTTGTTTTACCCGGCGCATACGCGTCGGGAGTCGTTGCCGTGGAAACTTTAGCCCATCTTCGGATGGGCTTTTTTCTCCACCAACAACCTGATCTCACGCGCTTTTTACCTCTAAAACGCTATACTGCACTAAAATAGTGCAACGACTCCAGGAGACTGCTGAATGGCAACTGGCACGCTGCCCGATGCTGGGCAGATCCTCAATTCTTTAATTAACAGTATTTTGCTGGTCGACGACGAGCTGGCGGTGCATTACGCCAACCCGGCGGCGCAGCAGCTGCTCGCCCAAAGCGCCCGTAAACTGTTTGGCACGCCGCTGCCAGAACTGCTGAGCTATTTCTCGCTGAATATTGGCCTGATGCAGGAGAGTTTGCAGGCGGGTCAGGGCTTCACCGATAACGAAGTGACGCTGGTGATTGACGGACGCTCGCATATTTTGTCCCTCACCGCACAGCGTCTGCCAGATGGCATGATTCTGCTGGAAATGGCGCCGATGGATAACCAGCGTCGTCTCAGCCAGGAACAGCTTCAGCATGCGCAGCAGATTGCGGCGCGCGACCTGGTGCGCGGGCTGGCTCATGAGATTAAAAACCCGCTGGGCGGCTTACGCGGTGCGGCACAGCTCCTGACCAAAGCGCTGCCAGACCCTGCCCTGGCGGAGTATACCAACGTCATTATTGAGCAGGCGGACCGTCTGCGTAACCTGGTCGATCGTCTGCTCGGGCCACAGCAGCCGGGGATGCACGTTTCAGAAAGCATTCACAAAGTTGCGGAGCGAGTGGTGAAACTCGTCTCTATGGAGCTGCCGGATAACGTCACGCTGGTGCGTGATTACGACCCAAGCCTGCCGGAGCTGGCGCACGATCCGGACCAGATTGAACAGGTGCTGTTGAACATTGTGCGTAACGCGTTGCAGGCGCTGGGCCCGGAGGGGGGCGAAATTATTCTGCGTACCCGCACCGCGTTCCAGCTGACGCTGCACGGTGTGCGTTATCGTCTGGCGGCACGTATTGATGTGGAAGATAACGGGCCGGGGATCCCGCCGCATCTCCAGGACACCCTGTTCTACCCGATGGTCAGCGGTCGCGAAGGCGGCACCGGGCTGGGGTTATCCATAGCCCGAAATTTGATTGACCAACACTCCGGCAAAATTGAATTTACCAGTTGGCCGGGACATACCGAGTTTTCGGTTTTCCTGCCGATTAAAAAATAAAGGTGACGTTTATGCAACGAGGGATAGTCTGGGTAGTCGATGACGATAGCTCCATCCGTTGGGTGCTTGAACGCGCGCTCACAGGAGCGGGATTAAGCTGCACGACGTTTGAGAGTGGCAGCGAGGTGCTCGACGCACTCACCACCAAAACGCCGGACGTTCTGCTCTCGGATATTCGCATGCCGGGAATGGACGGACTGGCGCTCTTAAAGCAGATCAAACAGCGCCACCCTATGCTTCCGGTCATCATAATGACCGCCCACTCCGACCTGGATGCTGCCGTCAGCGCGTACCAGCAGGGCGCGTTTGATTACCTGCCAAAACCGTTTGATATCGACGAAGCCGTTGCGCTGGTTGAGCGCGCTATCAGCCACTATCAGGAGCAACAGCAGCCCCGCAATGCCCCCGACTTTGGACCAACGACGGACATCATCGGTGAAGCGCCAGCCATGCAGGACGTGTTTCGCATCATCGGGCGTCTGTCGCGTTCGTCTATCAGCGTCTTGATTAACGGTGAATCAGGGACCGGTAAAGAGTTGGTCGCACACGCCCTGCATCGCCACAGCCCGCGGGCGAAAGCCCCCTTTATCGCCCTGAACATGGCAGCGATCCCTAAGGATTTAATTGAATCTGAGCTGTTCGGCCACGAAAAAGGGGCATTTACCGGAGCCAATACCATTCGTCAGGGACGCTTTGAACAGGCTGACGGCGGCACGCTTTTCCTGGATGAAATCGGCGATATGCCGCTGGATGTACAGACCCGACTGTTGCGCGTGCTGGCAGATGGACAGTTTTACCGCGTGGGCGGGTATGCGCCGGTGAAGGTGGACGTACGCATTATCGCCGCGACGCACCAGAACCTGGAGCTGCGCGTACAGGAGGGGAAATTCCGTGAGGATTTATTCCATCGTCTGAACGTGATCCGCGTCCACCTGCCGCCGCTGCGCGAGCGTCGGGAAGATATCCCGCGTCTGGCGCGCCATTTCCTGCAGGTGGCGGCCCGCGAGCTGGGCGTGGAAGCCAAGCAGCTTCATCCGGAAACGGATGCCGCCCTCACCCGTCTGGCGTGGCCGGGCAACGTGCGTCAGCTGGAAAACACCTGTCGCTGGCTGACGGTGATGGCCGCCGGCCAGGAAGTGCTGATTCAGGATTTACCGGCAGAACTGTTTGAAGCCACCGTGCCCGAGAGCACCTCAGGACATACGTTGCCGGACAGCTGGGCAACGCTGCTGGCGCAGTGGGCAGATCGCGCGCTGCGTTCCGGTCATCAAAACTTGCTCTCTGAAGCACAGCCTGAAATGGAGCGCACGCTGTTGACCACCGCGCTTCGTCATACCCAGGGCCACAAACAGGAAGCGGCTCGCCTGTTGGGATGGGGTCGAAACACCCTGACGCGCAAGCTGAAAGAGCTGGGAATGGAGTGATCTTACTCCGCTGTGTAAAGGTTACTAATTGAGCGCAAAGTGCCGTTATTTTGCGCTTTACTGTTCCGATGAGTTTTGTATGATCGTGCCCGGAAACTGGGGGGAGCATCATGCTGGAATCATTAGTGACCTTACTTTCGAGCGGTGCAGCAGAAAGCCACACGCCACAAACTGCCGTTGCGGCGGTATTGTGTGCGGCACTGGTTGGGCTGTTTAGCTAACGAGCTGACGATGAAAAGCCGGGTGGCGGCTTCGCCTTACCCGGCCTACATAAGTGCGAGTTGTAGGCCGGGTAAGCGAAGCGCCTCCCGGCATTGCAACTTAAATCACGCGCGAGAACTGCTGTAAACGTGCTTTCTGGCGCAGATAGGCATCGAAGCA
Source organism: Enterobacter cloacae complex sp.6700776 (assembly GCF_048284255.1). Lineage (NCBI taxonomy): Bacteria > Pseudomonadati > Pseudomonadota > Gammaproteobacteria > Enterobacterales > Enterobacteriaceae > Enterobacter > Enterobacter cloacae complex sp.6700776. Next base: position 101,855 of record NZ_JBLVYK010000013.1, read on the forward strand.
CATGCAGATATTACGAATCAACAGACGCCCCTTCGGCGTGACGACCACCGCGCTCTCCGACACATCCACCAGCCCGTCCTTCGCCAGCGGCGCAAGAAGCTTCAGGTCTTCGGCAAAGTAATCGCTGAATTGCAGATCCCATTGCGACTCCACCTCGCGGAATTCGAGACGGAAGTTGCAGATAAGCGCCTTAATCACATCACGACGGATGCAGTCGTCGCGCGTTAACGCAATGCCGCGCCACAGCGCGTTGCCCGTTTCATCAACCTGCTGGTAATACAGCTTCAGCTCTTTTTGGTTCTGGGCGTAGCAGTCGCCAATCATGCTGATAGCGGAGACACCCATTCCGAGCAGATCGGTATCTCCCTGGGTGGTGTATCCCTGGAAGTTACGGTGGAGAACACCTTCGCGCTGGGCAATCGCCAGTTCGTCGTCAGGGCGGGCAAAGTGATCCATCCCGATAAACTGATAGCCGGTTTCGGTCAGCGAGGCGATGGTCTCCTGCAAAATGTCCAGCTTCTGCTGGGCGGAAGGCAGATCCGCATCTTTGATTTTGCGCTGCGCGGCGAACAGCGTCGGCAGGTGCGCATAGTTAAAGACGCTCAGACGGTCCGGGTTGAGCTCAGCCACGCGTTTAAGCGTGTAGGCGAAGCTCTCCGGCGTCTGCTTCGGCAGGCCGTAAATCAGGTCTATATTCGTTGAGGTAAAGCCGATTTCACGCGCATGGTTGAGTAAGGCAAAGATAAACGCTTCATCCTGCTCGCGGTTGACCAGGCGCTGTACTTCTTTGTTGAAGTCTTGTACACCCATACTCAGGCGGTTGAAGCCTTCGGCGCGTAAATGATCCAGCACATCCAGCTCGATTTCACGCGGATCGACCTCGATCGAAATTTCAGCGTCGTGGTTAAAACTGAAATTGCCGCGCAGTAGCGCCATCAGGCGGCTGATCTGCGCTTTATTCAGATAGGTTGGCGTACCGCCGCCCCAGTGAAGCTGGCTGACGTGACGGCCTTTAAACAGCGGTGCGCGGTGCAGAATTTCCTGTTCAAGCGCATCGAGGTATTGATCGGCTTTGTGCTGCTGGCGGGTAACGATCTTATTGCAGCCGCAGAAGTAGCAGAGCTTGTGGCAGAACGGAATATGGACGTAGAGCGACAGCGGGCGCTCGGGATAGCGCGCCACAGCTTGCTGAAAATCCGCCTCGCCGAAAGCGTCAGAAAACTCCAGCGCGGTGGGGTATGAGGTATAACGCGGCCCGGAATAGTTATATTTCTGGATCAGGGCCAAATCCCAGTCGATAGATGGTACAGACATGCTCACTCCTTCCGTTGGTGTCGCGTTCGTATACGGCGGCCCGTTCTGGTCCCGTTGCGGGCCATCATTCGGGTGCGCAGCCACTTCTGTCGCCGCGACAACCGCCGTAGTTTAACGAATAACCACACCAGATAACATATAACCGGAAGGGTTATAAGCAGGACGAGTGTACCTGCCGGGTGCAAATGTTAGTTTCCACCTTTCAGCAGACGCATCATATCTTCCTGCTTTTCGTCTTCCTCTTCGTCTTCTTCATCATCGTAGGACAGACCCAGCTTCTGCATCAGTTCATCAATGCGATCCAGTTTGGCATCTACCCAGGACTGCTCTTCAGCGGTCAGGGTTTCACCCTCTTCAAGACGTTCCAGCAGCGCATCCAGGCGCTCATCGTTCTCCAGCATATCCAGCTCAGCCTGCGGTGAAAGCATAGGTTTCTCGCTCTTTGGTTTGTGCTGCTTAGTGACCGGCGTGTCTGTCACGCCCAGTGGAATGGGAGTTTTACTGCCGATACGAGGATCTTTCTGCTGTTTGCCTTTTGCAGAAGCGCCTGCGGCACCGCCACCGTTAGCACGGCTACCCGCAGTATGGCCACGATGCTTTTTATCGCGTTTGCGATCGCGCGCTTCCTGATTCAGTTCTTCGCGCGTTTTGCGGCGGGCTTTTGCAGGGCGTTTCGCGCCCGCAGCGGAGGTCGGTTTTTTCATGATGTTTTATCTTTAAGTCGTTTTCTTCAGTATAGAATTGCGGCGAAATCTAGCAGAAAGCAAGCAAAGAAAAAAGGCGACAGAGCAATCTGTCGCCTTTTTTCCTGACTCACAACCCTTAACGGGTCAGACATTCCCTGTTTGCCTTCAACAAACCCTGTTTATCCCTTGGCTACTACCGTCCGTGATACGGTTCCGTTTCCTGTTAAAAACGCCTCCAGGCGCCGGTCGTCCTGACAATCCTGAGTCTTCGCCTCCTGGCGCTCCTGACCCTTATCCTTAAGTCGTTTTCCTGCTGGCATCCTCGCCTTGACGCACACTTTACCTTGTTCTCTTAAACTAACAAGCAACGAAAAGGTACTAAACCGGATTTTCAGATAATTACTCATTAATAACTCTTTGAATTTTAATATTTTGAGTTTTTTAGCGCCTGCGATTTCTCTTAAATTTCTCATACGCTTAAGGGCAGATCTCTTACATTCCGTAAGGCTTTCACTTACACGTCAATGACGAAGGGAAAAGCCTTTTGCCCGCATTCAGGTATAATCCCCCGCAGATTACGATTTTTGGAGACGACCACGTGACTACCTGGAACTACCAACAGACGCATTTTGTCACCAGTGCGCCCGATATTCGCCACCTGCCCTCAGACACAGGGATTGAAGTGGCATTTGCTGGCCGCTCCAATGCGGGAAAATCCAGCGCCCTGAATACACTGACCAATCAGAAAAACCTGGCGCGTACCTCAAAAACACCTGGCCGTACTCAGCTGATTAACCTGTTTGAAGTGGCTGAAGGCAAACGCCTGGTCGATTTACCGGGCTACGGTTACGCGCAGGTACCGGAAGAGATGAAGATCAAATGGCAGCGTGCGCTGGGTGAATACCTGGAAAAACGCATGTGTCTGAAAGGTCTGGTGGTGCTGATGGATATTCGACACCCGCTAAAAGATCTCGACCAGCAGATGATTGACTGGGCGGTGGCAAGCGATATTGCGGTGCTGGTGCTGCTGACAAAAGCGGATAAGCTGGCGAGCGGCGCGCGCAAGGCGCAGGTGAACAAGGTGCGTGAAGCGGTGCTGGCATTCAACGGTGATGTACAGGTTGAACCGTTCTCCTCGCTGAAAAAGCAGGGTGTGGACAAACTGCGACAGAAGCTAGACAGCTGGTTTAACGATCTGGAACCGGCGACAGAAGCGGAAGCAGAGTAACAACAGGCGCGGCGATGACCGCGTTTTTTTCGCCCGAAACTTTCCTTCCCGCAATAAAAAACGCCCCAGTCATTACTGACTGGGGCGGCTAAAATATTCAGCCAAATCCGATTACGTGAAGTAAAAGGTCTGAAAGATAGAACATCTTACCTCTGTACCCTACGTCGTTAACTCTACTCTTTTTTTGTCTCTTGAAAAAGCACTTTTTGTAGTTTTTTTTCATTCTTTACATAGGGAATTCTAATGATCGTCACAAAACGCGCGTACTTATGTTGCTTACTTACATAAAACGCGCGTTATTCCGATAACGCTTAGTGAGCCTGATCCCAGTTTTCGCCGCTACCCACTTCCACCAGCAACGGAACGTCCAGCTTCATGCTGTTTTCCATCAGTTCATGGATCTTCTGAGAGACCTTTTCCAGGTCGTCTTTATGGACTTCAAATACCAGTTCATCGTGTACCTGCATGATCATTTTCACGCGCGGTTTCTCTTTTTCCAGCCAGGCATCAACGGCGATCATCGCGCGTTTGATGATATCTGCCGCAGTGCCCTGCATCGGGGCATTGATAGCAGCACGTTCAGCGCCAGCACGGCGCGCGGCGTTGCTGGATTTGATGTCCGGAAGGTAAAGACGACGGCCATCCAGCGTTTCAACGTAGCCTTTATCTTTCGCCTGCGCGCGGGTACGCTCCATATATTCCAGCACGCCCGGATAGCGCTCAAAGTAGAGATCCATATACTTCTGCGACTCTTTACGCGGAATGTTGAGCTGGCGTGAAAGGCCAAATGCGCTCATGCCGTAAATAAGGCCAAAGTTAATCGCTTTAGCGCTACGACGCTGTTCGTTTGTCACGCTGTCCAGCGGCAGGCCAAACACTTCGGCAGCTGTTGCCCGGTGGATATCCTTCCCTTCGGCAAATGCCGTCAGCAGGCCTTTGTCACGCGACAGGTGCGCCATAATACGCAGTTCGATTTGCGAGTAGTCTGCGGAGACAATCAGATAATCCTCTGGCGCAATGAAAGCCTGGCGTATACGGCGGCCCTCTTCATTACGCACCGGAATGTTTTGCAGGTTAGGATCGGTTGACGAAAGTCGCCCGGTCGCCGCTACAGCCTGGTGATAGGAAGTATGTACGCGGCCCGTTTTCGGGTTAATCATCAACGGCAGTTTGTCGGTATAGGTCGATTTCAGCTTCGCCAGACCACGGTACTGCAGGATAACTTTTGGCAGCGGATAGTCCAGCGCCAGCTCTTCCAGCACCTCTTCAGAGGTTGAAGGCGCGCCGCCCGGCGTTTTCTTCAGCGGTTTAATACCCTGCTTTTCAAACAGGATGGTTTGCAGCTGTTTCGGTGACGACAGGTTAAATGCCTCTCCAGCAAGCTCATGCGCTTTCTGTTCAAGCTCGGTCAGGCGCTGCGCCAGCTCGCCAGAGTGATTATGCAGCACCGTTGGGTCGATTTTGACGCCGTTACGCTCAATGCGGGACAGCACAGGCACCAGCGGCATCTCAATGTTCTGGAAAACATTCAGCGGCCCTTCGTGCTTCTGCAATTTCGGCCACATTTTGAGATGGAGCTGTAGCGTGACGTCAGCGTCTTCCGCGGCGTAGCGGCCTGCTTCTTCCAGCGCGATCTGGTTAAAGGTCAGCTGATTTTTGCCCTTACCGGCAATTTCTTCAAAGGTGATGGTTCTGTGTTTCAGCCAACGATCGGATAAGGAATCCATATCATGGCGGCCCGCCACGCTGTCCAGAATGTAAGATTCCAGCATGGTGTCAAAAGCGATACCACGCAGTTCAATGCCGTAGTTTTGCAGAATACCGCGGTCGTACTTCAGGTTTTGCCCGACCTTCAGCGCTTTCTCGTCTTCCAGAATCGGCTTCAGCAGTTCTAAGGCGCGCTCGCGCGAGATCTGCTCCGGCGCATCCAGATAGTCATGCGCTACCGGAACATAGGCTGCCATACCCGGCTCCGTCGCGAATGACAGACCTACCATATTGGCAGATATGTTATCGAGACTGTCCGTTTCGGTATCGAACGCAAATACCGGTGCTTTTTTCAGCTTTTCAATCCAGGCGACGAGCTGCGACTCTTCAAGGATGGTTTCATAGTTATCGAATGAGAGCGCTGCCGCTTCTTCTTCTGCCTGCTCTTCGGCATCGACAACGATAGTTTCTTTCGGCTTCGCCGCAGCTTTTGCCCCTTTCGCCTGAAGCCATTTCCCGGCTTCGACATCCGTGGTCCAGCGTTTAAATTCGTATTTTCTGAACAGGCCAAGCAGTTCTTCTGCGGCGGGTTCCTGCACTTCAAGCTGGTCGCAGGTAAGCTCCAGCTCGACGTCGGTTTTGATGGTGGCTAACTGATAAGAGAGGTAAGCCACCTCTTTGTTATCGGCGAGCTTTCCGGCCATGGTTTTTGCACCACGGAAGGTAAGTCCGGCAATTTTGTCGGACTCAGCGTACAGCGTATCCAACCCACCTAACCCTTGCAGCAGCGCCTGAGCTGTTTTTTCGCCCACGCCCGGCACGCCAGGGATGTTATCCGAGGAATCCCCCATCAGGGCGAGGAAATCAATAATGAGTTCTGGCGGCACGCCATATTTGGCAACCACTTCTTCCGGGCCAAGAATGGTGTTGGTCATGGTATTAATCAGCGTGATCCCAGGTGTTACCAGCTGCGCCATGTCTTTATCACCGGTACTGATCAGCACCGGGCGGCCAGCCTTTTCAGCTTCGCGCGCCAGGGTGCCAATAACGTCGTCAGCCTCAACGCCCGAGACAGCCAGCAAAGGCAGCCCCATCGCTTTGACCATAGCGTGCAGCGGTTCAATCTGCGCACGCAGATCGTCAGGCATGGGAGGACGGTGAGATTTGTAATGCTCAAATAATTCATCGCGGAAGGTTTTCCCCTTCGCATCAAACACCACGGCCGCATGGGTTGGGTGGTATTGCAGAATCAGGCTGCGTAGCATATTCAGCACGCCGTACATTGCGCCGGTAGGTTCCCCTGCGCTGTTGGTCAGAGGAGGAAACGCATGATACGCCCGATAAAGGTAAGAAGAGCCATCGACGAGTATAAGTGGGTTTTCTGGGATCTGAACCATAATGTCCGTGCCTTTAATTAATTTATGGGTAAAGGATGCCACAGAAGGATGAAAACATCAGGTTTTAGCGCTTTATACAGAAAAAGATTTTGCGATCGTGAAGATCGCTCGCAAAAACAAACTGTGGATAAGTTTGTGCATATTTTTAATACAGGTGAATAACAGTTCTATAAAACTGATACTGAAAACTTATTTATCAAATAAAATCAATTAGTTGAAATTAGATCACTTAAGATCCCACCCCGCTGATGGTTATTTAGTCTATGTGGATATAAGACGTAAGCACCCTGTCTATATAGAAAATTTCGCTGCATGGCAGGAAAAGCCGCAGCCTCTTCGTGCGAAAGCGCCCTGGTCTGGGCCAATATCTGATAAGATCGGCGCCCAGCACCGGATAGCCGGCTGCTTAATTACAGCTAACTATCTGAAAAAATTCATTATGTCGAAAATACTCGCTGCGATAACCTTATTGCTAAGCGTCATTTTAACTATTCTGGTTACCATCGCCTGTTCTGTGCCAATCATCGTTGCCGGAATAATTAAGCTCCTGCTGCCCGTCCCTCCGGTATGGCGTGCAGTGTCTGCTTTTTGTAATTTTATGATGTACTGCTGGTGTGAAGGGCTGGCGATCCTGTTGTATCTGAACCCCTGGTTAAAGTGGGACGTTCAGGGCCTTGAGAAGCTGAATAAAAAGAACTGGTATCTGCTGATCTGCAATCATCACAGCTGGGCCGACATCGTTGTATTGTGCGTGCTGTTTCGCAAACATATTCCGATGAACAAATACTTTCTGAAACAGCAACTGGCATGGGTGCCTTTCATTGGTCTGGCCTGCTGGGCGCTGGATATGCCGTTTATGAAACGCTATTCACGCAGCTATCTGATTCGTCATCCGGAACGCCGCGGTATGGACGTGGAAACTACGCGCCGTTCTTGCGAGAAGTTTCGCGCGCATCCCACCACCATAGTTAATTTCGTCGAAGGTTCGCGCTTTACCGAAGAGAAGCGCCAGCAGACTCGCTCTCCGTATCAGCACCTGTTGCCGCCAAAGGCAGCGGGTATCGCAATGGCCCTCAACGTGCTGGGTGAGCAGTTTGATAAATTGTTGAACGTAACGCTCTGCTATCCGGAAAACGACAGGACGCCGTTCTACGATATGCTCAGCGGCAAGCTGACGCGTATCGTAGTCCGCGTTGATCTGTTGCCCATCGATACGGAACTGCACGGTGATTACGTTAACGATAAAAACTTCAAACGTCGTTTCCAGCTTTGGCTCAATACACTCTGGAAAGAGAAAGACGAACAGATAGCGGAGTTAAAATCTTCATACAAAAACGCCGGTCAATGACCGGCGTTTTCTTTATGTTTGTTACTTCATCTCAACCAGGTGTTTCACGGTATCAGCGTACTGTTGTACGAAGATATCCATACTGGTGGTGTCCATACCACGCATATTTACCTGGTATTTACCGTTAACATACATCGCTGGCACGCCCTGCAACTGGAAGTCAGCGGCAGCTTTTTCCTGCTGTGCCACGAGAGATTTCACCACAAAACTGTTCCAGGCAGCGTCGTAGTCTTCACCTTTCACACCGGCATCAACAAACACTTTACGGATATCTGCCGTAGTTTGTACGGTCTGGGTTTTCTGTACGGCTTCAAACATAGGCGCGGTGATCTTATCTTCCACACCCAGCGCAATCGCAACCGCCCATGCCTGAGTCAGATCTTTACCCAATGGGCCAAGGAACTCAACGTGGTATTTCGTCATTTTGGTGCCTTCCGGCAGCTTTTTCTTCACGTTGTCAGAAACATGAAGTACCTGCTCAAACTCGTAGCAGTGCGGGCAGTAGAAGGAGAAGAACTCCAGCACCTGAGGCTCGCCAGCTACAGGCTTGTCCAGCGTAATGTACTGCTTGCCGTCGGTAAACTGCGCAGCAGTTGCGCTAAATGCCAGAATCATACCAGCCAGCGCCAGCCAAATTTTTTTCATGATTAACTCTCTCCTGGGTGTGTCCAATTAATACATCGGCGTTAATTGCAGAGGGGGTTCCTGTAGAACCTTAACCTGCTCGGTAAATGTGGATATCTGGTTGCGCCAGTAATCCTCCCCGGTAAGCCAGGGGAAATTTCGGGGAAAAGCCGGGTCTTCCCAACGCCTGATTAACCACGCGAGATAATAAACAAATCGCATCGCACGTAAAGGCTCTATCAGGGCAATTTCGTCTGAATTAAAGGGGCTAAATTCTTCATAAGCTTCAATTATGGTCTCAAGCTGCATGCGCTGCTCGGCTTTATCACCGTTGAGCAGCATCCACAGATCCTGCACCGCAGGTCCCATACGAGCGTCATCAAGATCGACAAATAGCGGGCCGTCGCGCCAGAGAATATTCCCGGCGTGGCAGTCACCGTGCAGGCGTAGAGCGGTAATATCATCCCGCCAGCAGGCTTTTACAGCATCAATAAGCTTATCGGTCGCCGTGAGGAAATTATCCTTAAGCGCCTTTGGGATCAGCGCCGATGTTTCGAATACCTCTCGCGGCTCAATAAGATATTCCTGAACACCAATCGTCGGTCGGGCAACAAACGATTTTTTACGTCCCGTCTGATGAATGCGCCCCAGATAACGGGCAACCCATTCCATCTGATCGATATTATCTGCCTCAAACTGTCTTCCGCCCAGGCTCGGAAATACCGCGTAGTAAAAACCCTGATGGGTCAGCAGCGTTTGGTTATTAAATTTGAGCGGTGCCGCAACGGGAACATCGTCATCCAGCAGATCGTGGGCAAACTGATGCTCTTCCTGAATTTGTTCTGCGGACCAGCGTTGTGGCCGGTAAAACTTTACGACAAAGCGCTGGCGCTCTTCGTCCTGAAATTGGTAGACACGGTTTTCGTAGCTGTTTAAAGGGGTTAACCCGGAATCCACCCGAATACCCTGCTCGAACAGCGCATCCATAATGGTATCCGGGTGTAGTGTCTGGAAAGTAAAAGCCTGGTCGTTCATCCGATCATCCGGAAATTATACGAATGATTCAGGATATCATCTTGTGGCGATTTCGGTGGCTCCGCTTACAAGCTTTTACTCTTTAATTACGCCTCGGGCGCGCAGTAATGCGGTTTTAAAATCCTCTTCATAATCTTTCTGAATACCAGGAATAACAGCATCTTTAGCCGAGTCACGCATTTTGAGGTGGTAGATCAGGATGTCGTCAGAAAGGTCTGCCAGTTCGCCATCAAAACCTGACTCTTTCGCCAGTTTCTGTAAAAATTGCATCAGATTCAGCTCTGGCTCTTTTTGCCAGGCCGGCTGGAGAAGCTCAATGACTTCATTAAGACGTTTACATTTCATGGTAGTGCTCCTTTCATTTAGAGAGACACGTTAGCAGGGTCAATCCCACAATAAAAGAGGCGATATTCGTGAATCAATGCCAGGAAATCATCGGGGTCGTTCTTGCCGGAGGCAGGGCAACGCGAATGGGCGGAAAAGATAAAGGTCTTCAGCTCCTGAACAACACCCCCTTATGGCAGCATGTTGCTGATACCCTGGCAAATCAGGTGTCGTCGATGGCGATCAGCGCTAACCGACATGTTGATATTTACCAGCGCAGTGGATATCCGGTTTATCAGGATAAGCTTGTGGACTACCCCGGCCCGCTGGCGGGAATGCTTTCCGTTATGCAGCAGTCGCATGGAGAGTGGTTTCTCTTTTGTTCATGTGATACGCCCTTCATCCCGTCCTGTCTGGTTGAACGTCTGGTGCAGCGGTGCGAGGGTGCTCCCGTCGTCTGGGTACACGACGGCGAACGCGACCATCCGACGATCGCATTGATTAATCGCTCGTTAATATCTGCGCTGGAAGATTACCTGGCCGCAGGAGAGCGACGCGTCATGGTATTTATGCGCCAGTCGGGAGGGCATTCCGTTGATTTCAGCGACATGAAATCGGCGTTTGTGAATGTAAACACGACGGAAGATTTGCAGATGATGCAGGAGAAGAAATGATACCCGTATTAGCGATCTCTGCCTGGAGCGGCACCGGGAAGACTACGCTGCTAAAAAAGCTGATACCTGCACTTTGCGCTAAAGGTATTCGTCCCGGATTGATTAAGCACACGCACCATAACATGGATGTCGATAAGCCGGGGAAAGATAGCTATGAGCTGCGTAAGGCTGGCGCTGCACAAACGATGGTGGCGAGTAACCAGCGCTGGGCGTTAATGACAGAAACTCCGGATGAAGCACCGCTGGATCTCGCTTATCTTGTCAGCCGGATGGATCATTCCACGCTGGATCTGGTGCTGGTTGAGGGGTTTAAGCACGAGGCTGTTGCGAAGATCCTGCTGTTCAGAAACGGTGCCGGGCATGATGTAAGTGAGTTAACGCTGGATGAACATGTGATTGCTGTGGCCAGTGACGCTGCGTTGACGCTGGAAGTACCGGTTCTGGATTTGAATAATGTGGAGGGGATTGCAGAGTTTATTTTGGCGTGGTGTGCAGTCTGAAATCTGCCGGGTGACGGCTTCGCCTTACCCGGCCTATCGTTTTTCGACGTACAAACGCAAAAAGGCCATCCTTGCGGATGGCCTCTTCACTTGTTTGATGCCTGGCAGTTCCCTACTCTCACATGGGGAGACCCCACACTACCATCGGCGCTACGGCGTTTCACTTCTGAGTTCGGCATGGGGTCAGGTG
>NZ_JBLVYK010000140.1:0-313 GCF_048284255.1 Enterobacter cloacae complex sp.6700776
GATATGTCCGGGATCGCGGTGCAGCCGCTGATGCCAGACCTGACGGATGGCGATTTTGGCGAGGGGAAAAGGCAGCGGCCAGCTGCGGCAGGGATAGCGCCGGGTGATATGCTGCGCCACCTGTTCCGGGACGACGGCAATCATATCGCTTTCGGCCACCAGCTCACCGGTACCTAAAAAGCTTGGTAACGTTAGCGCAATGCGCCGGGGCATGTGGTGCTCATCAAGCAGCTTATCCATATCGCCATGGGCAGTCCCCTCCACGCGGATCGCTAGATGCTTTTCCTGGCGCCAGTCTTCGGCGCGGAGTTGT
>NZ_JBLVYK010000141.1:0-311 GCF_048284255.1 Enterobacter cloacae complex sp.6700776
TTCCTGTCGCATTCTCTCTATTGATCAATACCAAAGCTTGCTGTGTATGAACTGCAGCACCATCTAGTTCATAACCTTTTAAGCCACATTGGTCAATCAACCAACCTGCCGCTAATTTCACATTTCCATCTGCCTGAGCGTATTGAGGACAATTAGGATAGCTAGCTTTGATTGTCTCCGCGAGTTCACCAGAGACGACCGGATTTTTAAAGAAACTACCAGCATTACCTGTTACAGCGGGATCCGGTAATTTACTTCTGCGAGTCGCACATACCGTATCAAACACATCAGAAGGCGTTACAGTATTAGGA
>NZ_JBLVYK010000142.1:0-311 GCF_048284255.1 Enterobacter cloacae complex sp.6700776
TCAGTGAGTACACTGTTAAAGTTATTTTTATTGATATTAACTTTTTCGCGCTCAGATAATGCTCGATTATCTTGTCCATTGCTGTAATCACCAACAGCTAATAATTTAAGTGGTAATTCCACTTTTTTCTGCGCACCACCCGTGTGCAAGTCTAATTTGATATTAACCCGAGCCTTCGGTACTTCATTTTGGAAGCTATCTGACATTTTAGGAGTCCTTTAGTGGTATTACTCGCTTTAAATATGAATTATTGGTAAATGAAATATATTCTTTAACTTTAATTTGGCTTAAATCAGTTTGCTATTTTATAT
>NZ_JBLVYK010000143.1:0-311 GCF_048284255.1 Enterobacter cloacae complex sp.6700776
ACGATGTGGTGGTGAAAGATAACCAGCCCTACACTGCCGACGGCGGCTCGTTCCCCAGCGGCCACACCAACACCGGCTATACCGATGCGCTGCTGCTGGCGGCGATGATCCCGGAGCGCTACGACGCGCTGGTGGCGCGCGGCGCCCGCTATGGCTACTCGCGCATCGTGCTGGGCGTCCACTACCCGCTGGACGTGATCGGCTCGCGGATAGTGGCCGAGCGCAACGTGGCCCACTATCTTAACGATCCGCACTACCGGGTATTATTTAACGAAGCCCGCGATCAGCTGCGCGCCGCGCTGGCTAAGGCC
>NZ_JBLVYK010000144.1:0-310 GCF_048284255.1 Enterobacter cloacae complex sp.6700776
GGAGACCGAGACTCCCAGCGCCAGAGAAGAGGTTTCCTCGGCGCCGGGATTTAGCTGATTGAGGATCGCCCAATCGCTGTGTTCCCGCGTGGCGGCTTGCGATGAAAGATCCTGAAATTTGAGGTTTTGCGTCCGCGTTTTTTCCTGAAAGCGCTGCAGATCATCATAATGGTTCATTGATAACCTCATGATTTTAAAAATTTCATATTAAGTTTGTTGTTATTTTCTGGGTATATTTAAAATATCGCGACGTCTCTGGTATGGCAGAAAAAGCGCCGGTGGAGACATACCAATACACACGATTGACAGG
>NZ_JBLVYK010000145.1:0-310 GCF_048284255.1 Enterobacter cloacae complex sp.6700776
GCAGAAGTTGTACCGCAACCAGCCCGGATCAGCCTTGAAAAGAAACTGGAAGGTAAAGCGCCTGCGCTTATCAGCCTGGCTAAGAAAGCCAGTATTTCACTGGCAAAACACAAACTGGATACCGTTGAAGCACGAGTCGCTTTTGTTCTCGATGCCTCAGGCTCTATGACCGGCCAGTTTAAAAAAGGGCATGTACAGGCCGTTCTTGACCGTATAGCTGTCCTGTCTGTCCAGTTCGATGATGACGGCACGATGGATGTATGGGGCTTTGCTGAGCGTCACAAGAAATATCCTGACGTCACACTGGACA
>NZ_JBLVYK010000146.1:0-309 GCF_048284255.1 Enterobacter cloacae complex sp.6700776
AGAATCATGGTGGTGGACCCGACCTGCAATAAACGATAGGCCTTACTTATTTCGACAGGCTGAACGGACATGGTTTTTCCTTTGTGCATGCTATTTAACGTAATGATTATCTGGATATTTATTGAGGGCATGTTCATTTTCTGGCCCCCTTTCGTAATCCACCGTGCAACGATACGCCAGGCGATTAAGCGTAAAAAGGTGCGTAAATTGTTTTCATTATTCATAATCCACGAATAATCATGCCGTCTGTCGGTAAGCTGCTCGCTACAGGAGAGGAAGAAGGTGGATCGTATTCAGGCTATGCAGATG
>NZ_JBLVYK010000147.1:0-309 GCF_048284255.1 Enterobacter cloacae complex sp.6700776
TAAAGAAAGCTGCTATCAGGTATCGTAATCCTTATCAAACTAGACATACCTTTGCCACAAGGCATATCAGCCAAGGTGCTAACCTGTTTTGGCTAGCGGGGCAAATGGGACATAAAGGACCCGAAATGTTGTTCAGGCACTATGGGGGATATCTTAAGGAGTATGATGGAGGTACGGTAAAATGTGACAATTATTCCATTAACTCACACCTGAACTGATAGAGCTCGCCGATCGAACATAACTAAAATTGACGGTCGGCTCTGAGCGAGAAGCAGAAATTACCTTATTCACATAAATGTTTTATTACCT
>NZ_JBLVYK010000148.1:0-309 GCF_048284255.1 Enterobacter cloacae complex sp.6700776
TCAATACTGTCCTTATCCGTGTTATCTGGCTCAGTAATTGCTGCCACAAATAGCCCTGGAGGTATTATTTCTTTCTCCGGTGCAATTAGTGATACTACCTGTACGATTAATGGTAATAACAGCGCTGATATGTCGATTGCTTTAGATCCGATTATATCTTCTGATGCAGGAACAACGGCAAGTACAGTTATTACAAAAAACCAAAAAGCCTTTGGGCTTACCTTTTCAAACTGTGCAGTTGTTGGTGGAGGTACGCCAGCAGGGACATGAAAATTTCACTTCTCTTCAAGTAATATTTCGCCTTCAGGC
>NZ_JBLVYK010000149.1:0-309 GCF_048284255.1 Enterobacter cloacae complex sp.6700776
GAGCTGACGGACGAGATGATCAAATCCCGGGTGATCGCCCTGCTGGAAAAATACCAGCTGCGTTACAGCGTGGAGTGGTGGCTCTCCGGCCAGCCGTTCCTCACCGGACGGGGCAAGCTGGTGGATGCGGTCGTCAACGCGATTGAGCACTATAATGAGATCAAACCGCAGCTGTTAACCAACGGCGGCACCTCAGACGGACGGTTTATCGCGCGCATGGGGGCGCAGGTGGTTGAGCTGGGCCCCGTAAATGCAACGATTCACAAAATTAATGAATGTGTGAACGCCGCCGACCTGCAGCTGCTGGCG
>NZ_JBLVYK010000014.1:0-104749 GCF_048284255.1 Enterobacter cloacae complex sp.6700776
GCATGTGTTAGGCCTGCCGCCAGCGTTCAATCTGAGCCATGATCAAACTCTTCAATTTAAGTTTGATGCTCGTGAATTAAACTTCGTAATGAATTACGTATGTTCACTCAGAGACTTGGTATTCATTTTTCGTCCGAGGACGTTAAGAATCCATGTCACTTTGAGTGCCCACACAGATTGTCTGATAAATTGTTAAAGAGCAGTTGCGACGCGCTTCAGCGCTCTGTCGCGAGGTGGCGTATATTACGCTTTCCTCTTTCAGAGTCAACCCGTTATTTCAGGATTTTTTTCTCTTCAACCGACCGGGTAGTCTGTGAAGTGATTCACATCTGCCGTGTCGATGGAGGCGCATTATAGGGAGTTCCCGAGCGACCGCAACAGAAAAGTTGCAAAAAAATGACTGACTGCTGTATTCCCCAGCAAAACCCCGCCTTATACCCTTTTACGCACAGAGTTATCCACAATCCATTGACGATCCCGGTGCGATCCCGCTAATTGAACACTATACTAGCGGCAAATATTCCTCTCGCAGACCAACCTGATGACGACACAACGACTTCAACGTGACTGGCGTATCCCAACCGCCGGGCTCGCCGTGCTGGTGTTACTTATGGCAGGTTTCGCACTGCATACGCACTGGAATGCTTTTATTCAGTGGTGCCTCGCCGCTCAGATCACCCTGCACCGTTATCTGGTGATGTATTTGCTGCAACTTAATAATCATCAGTACAGCGGTGGGCTGTGGTTGTTAACCGGTGCGTTTCTTTATGGTGTACTCCATGCCGTTGGACCAGGACACGGCAAATTTATCGTCGCCACGTATCTCAGCACCAATAAAGAGAGCCAGCTCGCGGCGCGCGTCGTACCGTTTATCGGTAGCCTGATGCAGGGCGTCAGCGCGATCCTCTTTGTGTTTATCCTGGCGGTTGGATTGAACCTCGCGTCAGGGGATATCAGTACCAGCCGTTGGTACGTCGAGAAAATCAGCGCCTTACTGATTGCCGCCTTCGGTGCGTTTATCATTTATCAGGCGCTCAGCAGCCTGCGTCCGCGCAAAATGGCGATTAGCGCCATCAAGCCGCATCATCAGCATAATGAACACTGTGGCTGCGGCCATCACGGCGTAGGGGTGGATCTGGCTAAAAGCGACTGGAAAACCCGTCTGGGCGTGGTGCTGGCCATTGGCGCACGCCCGTGCAGCGGAGCAATTATGATCCTGATGTTCTCGAATGCGCTCGGCATTATTAGCTGGGGAATTGCTGCTGTGATGACAATGTCGCTGGGAACGGCGTTGTCGATTATGGGGCTGTCGCTGGCAGTACGTTACGCGCGTGAACGCACAGTAGCCTGGTTTAGTGGCGGCACTTCCCTGAACTGGGTAATGCCGATGGTCAAAATAGCCGGAGGAGTTGTTCTGATACTGTTCGCAACTATCCTCTTCCTGACGGTGATCCCCGTCAGCGCCAGCGGCGACTATATCGCCGCAGGATGCTAATAAAAGAAAACCCGCCAGCGGCGGGTTTTTTATCACTCGTTAATTCGCGGATGCTGGTCAACCAGGCGAGAACGTTTTTTCTGAAGCTCTTCAATCTCTGCGTCAATATCTTCAATCTTCTGCTCTACGTTATCGTAGTGCTCGCGCAGGATCTCCTTCGCTTCCTGAATATCGGACGCCGCAGGCGTTGCCCCTTTCAGTGGACGGTTCGCCGTCTCCTTCATAGTAATACCGGTAATCAGGCCAATCACCGCAATAACCATCAGATAGTAAGCAGGCATCATCAGGTTCTGCGTGCTCTCCACCAGTGAAGCAGCAAGCGTCGGCGTCAGGCCCGCAATCAGAACGGAGATATTAAAGGCTGCCGCCAGCGCACTGTAGCGAATATGCGTCGGGAACATTGCCGGTAGCGTAGAAGCCATCACCCCGATAAAGCAGTTGAGGATCACCGCCAGCATCAGCAGACCGGCGAAAATCAGCCCCAGCACATTGCTGTTAATCAGAATAAAGGCCGGGATTGCCAGCGCGAACAGTGCGACGCTACCGAGAATAATGAATGGCTTACGGCCAAAGCGGTCGCTCAGCAGACCCATAATCGGCTGCACGAACAGCATGCCTACCATGATGGCGATAATAATCAGCACACCGTGGTCTTCCGAGTAGTGCAGGTTATGCGACAGATAGCTCGGCATGTATGTCAGCAGCATGTAATAGGTCACGTTGGTGGAAATCACCAGACCGATACAGGTCAGCAGGCTGCGCCAGTGTTTGGTCGCAATCTCCTTGAACGACACTTTCGGGCCATCCTGCAACCCTTCACGGTCGCCCTGCTCCAGCTTTTCAACGTGCTGCTGGAACGCAGGCGTCTCTTCCAGGGCGTGACGCAGGTAAAGACCGATGATGCCAAGCGGCAGCGCCAGGAAGAACGGAATACGCCAGCCCCAGTCGAGGAAGTTCTCTTCACCCACTACGGTTGAAATCAGAACCACAACTCCCGCGCCCATGACAAACCCGGCAATCGAACCAAAGTCGAGCCAGCTGCCCATAAAGCCGCGTTTTCGATCCGGAGAATACTCAGCGACAAAAATCGATGCACCGGTATATTCGCCGCCAACGGAGAAGCCCTGCGCCATCTTACAGATCAACAGCAGGATCGGTGCCCATATACCAATGGTCGCATAGGACGGAATAAGGCCGATACAGAATGTACTTATCGACATGATGACAATAGTAATAGCCAGGATCTTCTGGCGACCATATTTATCACCCAGCATGCCGAAGAACAGGCCACCGAGAGGGCGAATAAGGAAGGGAACAGAGAACGTACCCAGCGCGGCAATCATCTGCAAGCTGGGATCGGCACCGGGGAAGAACACTTTACCAAGCGCATAGGCAACAAAGCCGTAGACACCAAAATCGAACCACTCCATCGCATTACCGAGCGAGGCCGCCGTAATCGCTTTGCGCAGTTTCGCATCATCAATAATGGTGACATCGCGCAGCGTGATGGGTTTTACTTTTTTCCTTCTAAGCATAGCTTTCCTCGTAGACTCAGCCCCGTCCGTTTCACAGCGCATTTGCAAGCTGTGAACCAGAGATCCGCTCCATGCGAATCTCCTTATTCAAGCGTAGCAGGTTTACTTACATTGACGTTTTACCGCAATACAACCGAACCTGTTGACGCCTGTCTGGGCAGTTAAAGACCTTTTAACCCTACCAGCGTTTATATATGTGATCAACTTCACATATATTTTTCCGGTTCGTAAGTTGGCTTCAGGTTTTGTCAATTCACGATAAATAAGGTCATTCTCACCCCCTTTATCAAGCACATCTTAACACCCGTTATTATTCCTCTTAAAACAAAAAACAATCACATTTCTTCACATCGAATTTACACAAAATTTAATTATTAACAGCGGGCATTCCTGTTTACATTCAATATGTGACGCAGATAACTAAAACAGTGTTTTATTTTCATTGAATCGCAATTCCAAAGATCGCATGATAAACCCGAACACAATATCCCAGCGGCTTTCAAATGAAGGAATGCTAAGCACCTGAATTTCGCTTTACAGCATAAGTAACGAATCGATTGGTCTTCAAGAAAGGCAATCATTTGAATTTGTTGATCTATTTTTTGAGATTTCCGCCAGCCACGCGGGCGAGATGTGAGGGTTAATGATGAAGATTAAAGCAACAATAGAACGCATCCCGGGCGGGATGATGCTGGTCCCGCTGGTACTTGGCGCGATATTAAATACGCTGGCCCCGAATACCGGTGCTTATTTTGGCGGTTTTACAAAAGGTATGATCACCGGAACGGTGCCGATTCTGGCAGTCTGGTTCTTTTGCATCGGCGCATCTATTAATTTACGTGCAACTGGTACGGTATTACGTAAATCAGGGACGCTGGTCATTACTAAAATTGCGGTCGCCTGGGTCGTTGCCATGATCTGCGCGATGTTCATTCCGGAGAATGGCATACAGACCGGATTCTTCGCCGGATTATCCGTTCTGGCCATTGTTTCAGCAATGGATATGACCAACGGCGGTCTCTATGCCAGCCTGATGAATCAATATGGCACCAAAGAAGAATCAGGCGCGTTCGTGCTGATGTCCCTGGAGTCGGGTCCGCTGATGACCATGCTGATTCTGGGTTCTGCCGGCCTTGCCTCCTTTGAACCCCACCATTTTGTCGGGGCGATCCTGCCGTTCCTGATTGGTTTTGCGCTAGGCAACCTCGATCACGATCTGCGCGATTTCTTCAGCAAAGCCACCCCGGTACTGATCCCGTTCTTCGGCTTCGCGTTGGGCAATACCATCAATCTGAACGTGATTCTGGAAACCGGCCTGCTGGGTATTGTGCTGGGTGTTGCCGTCATCGTCATCACGGGTATCCCGCTAATTATTGCAGACCGCGTCATTGGGGGCGGTAACGGAACCGCAGGTGTGGCCGCCTCGTCGGCCGCAGGCGCTGCGGTAGCTAACCCGGTGATTATCGCCCAGATTAACCCGGCCTTTGAACCGGTGGCGGCTTCCGCCACGGCCCTGGTTGCCGCCAGCGTGATTGTGACGGCGATTCTGGTCCCGATCATCACGGCGCTGTACGCCAGACGTTTTGGACAGGTTCCGGAGACCCAGGCAGAGCCGAAAGCGGTAGAAATGCACCACTAAGCCGTTCGCCCCCTCCTTAAAAAGAGGGGGCAATCACGCACTAAATATCTCTTCCACCATGCCATCCACCAGTCGTTTTGCCGAACAGAGTCTCGGCATACCCAGCGCGACCGTTTGCCAGCTCTGCGTCACTGACCAGCTCACCGGATGTTTATCCGCCTGACACCAGTCCCCCAGCCAGCCAAGCATATCTTTATAATCCATCAGACCAGGAGAAGCGGGCGTCGTCAGCCACTGATGGTAAAAATGCCGGGTGGTGGGAGAAGCGTTAATCCCCTGTGCCAGATAGTTTGCGGCCATGCTGCGCAGGTTATCTTTCAGCATGGCCGCCACATCACTATTCGCCAGACGACAGGCATCGCCAAACGCGCCCCAGCGCAACTCTTCCAGCACGATAAAGCAGCGGCCAGCCAGCGACCAGCCGTCATACTGCCCGGCTCGCCAGCGGGTAAAAATTTGCTCGCTGTGCTCACCCGCCTGAACCGTAAGGCCGCGCTGCGCGAGCGCTTTCTCTTTATAGGCGGCACGCTGGTTGAAATGTGCGGAGAGCGCCTCGTACTGTTGCAACAATCCGGAAGGTTGAGGGAGGCGTGGATTAACCTGCTGGCGCAGGGCTACCAGCTTGTCGGACATGCGGGTCAGCGCCAGGTGTCCGGGGTCGAGCATACCGGCCAGTTTCTCCGCCAGACCCAGCCGCAGTGCTGCATTTTCGTTGAGCATTCCCGCCATTGCCCATGGCCGCAACCGGGTCTGCGTAACGATCTCCTGCGTCAAACGCTCACGAAATTGCAGTTGCTGTGGCCCCAGGAGGGTGTGACGAGCAGCATCCGCCCCCTGGACCAAATCGACCATAAATTTTGGATGAATACACTCCAGCGTCCGCCCGGGACCGTCCAGTAGCTGTGTTGTCATGGTTGCTCTGCCGCGAATAAGGTTTGAATATCATCGCGTAACAGTCGGGTATCTTCCTGAATCCACGCCGCTGTGGTCATACTTTGCTTCAACAACTGGCTAAGCGCCCGGGTTGAATGCTCATTCTGCTGCCGCACGGCAAGGCTATCACGCAAGCTTTCCTGTAACCCGGTCAGGCACAACGAAAACTCTGCAAAAAACGTTGCCATACCTGCCGTAACAGAGACATCGACCTGCGCGGCCAAAGCTTTACGTATTTGATCGCAAAACTGATCGGTATGCTGCGTAAATTTGCCATGAAGCTGAGCGATATCGATGACATATCGGGTGCGCGTCTCCACATACGCTTCCCAGCCCCAGCCGGGATGATTGAGCCAGCGCGAGACGGTATTACGTACGCTGCCCGCCCCTGCAGGCTGACTGGCGGGAGGGGTGTCCTGCACAATGGCATCATTAAATAAGCCGCGCGTATTGAAGTTAAGCTGGTTTGCCTGAAACGCCGGAAAGCTAATCCGCGCCCGAAAGCCGGCATGACTGAGCTGTTCCTTAATTTGCATCTCGATGGGGCGCATCGCCTCATTCAACGATCGGGCGAGCGTAGACTCCAGCTGATCGAAGCGTAACGCCAGCTCCCGGCTAATTCTGCTCTGCGCATTCAGCAAAATCTGCTCGCATGACGATCGGATCTTGCTCAGGACAATCTGTGCCTGCCCTTCATCGTCAAGCACCAGCTGCTGGTTCTCATCCGTGTCGTCTGTACGCATGCTGGATGGCTCGCGCCCGGCTAAATCAAGAATTAACGGGCGGCTAAACATGTCGTCCAGCGCCTGGTGAAGTTCACCTTTCTGACTAAGCAGAAATGTATCCGCTGCGTTGAGCGCCTCTTCAACTTCATGCTGGACCTCATCGCTCACTACGCTCTGCCGCTGACGCAGCATCGCCATGTCCTCTTCCAGGCGCTTAATATTCCGCTCCAGCTCATCAAAGGCGACCGTCAGTCCCTGATGGCGAAAATCCAGGTATTCTCTGGCATTTTGCGCATAGTTCAGCAGCTTATGCGATGCCGACCGCAGGGCGAACAGCGAGGCGTTGGCGTAAGCCGCGTAAATCAGCTTGCGGATGGGCTGTTCGAACAGCGAATCCTCCCACAGCAGATCCGCCGCATGGCGAATATGGTCACTATCGTCGAGATCGGCCGTACGCCAGCGGCGGCCCAGCGCGGCCTCGGCAAAATCCTGCACCCAACGCTGATCCTGATGATCGGGAAGCCGCCCATGGGTGTTCATCTCATAGCGGGCGCGGTTTGCCAGGTAGGCCCACATGGAAGAGACCGGATAAATTTGTCCCGGAGAAATATTCCCTTTCATCAGCGTGCCGGAAATCATCGCCCGTACCTGCTCTTCATCGTCGCTGTTACGATCTTTCTGATCGAATTTATTGACCAGGGCGTAAAGCGGCACGGATTTCCCCGCCGCCGAAATTGCCTGCCGAACCTCGGCGTCGGAAATGGATTTAAGCTGGGTATAGTCCATCACCGCCAGCACGGCGGAGGCGCGCGCCAGCTGCTCGCTGAGCATTTTTTGCAGGTGCGGCTGACCGGCCTCGTTCGGCCCCGGCGTGTCGAGCAGCGTCAGTTGCCCCAGGTGCGCATCCAGACCGGCGAGGTGCACAAATTCCACCTCAATCACCGGAATATGTTCAATCGCGGCGTACTCAGAAAAAGGAAACTCCACGCCCAGCGCCTGAGAAAGCCGCACCAGATCGTTCAGGCTTTTCAGACAATGAAAGATGGGCTCCGCGCCCAGGTGATGTTTTCCGAACGCCTCACCTCTTTCGATGCGCTCCAGCAGCGTATTCATGTCCTTGTCGATTTCCAGACGCCGCGCCAGCTTGCCGCGATCTTTATCGCACAATTTCGTCTGCAACTGGGAAATCAGGGTATCAATGGGCGCAACGTGCAAAAAATGCAGCACCGGCTCCTTCTGGCCCGGCGTATGGCGGATCAGCGTGGGCAGCGCCGTCATCGGACGATTGCGGTTCGGCAGCACTTCCGTACCCACAATCGCATTAATGGTGGTCGATTTTCCCGCTTTCATGGTACCCACAATCGCCAGCACCATTTCGAGGCGGGTTATTTTGCGTAATTCGTTATTCAGCAACGCCTGCTGAGCGTCGACACCCCGCGCGCTAAAATGTAATGGCAAAACGTTGTTATTAACGCCGCTCATGGCAGCGGCTGTGCTATCCAGCTTTGCAATCGGCATTGATTTTAATGAATCAAGATTGTTCAGAGCCAGCTGTAACAAACGTTCGGCTTCCTGGCTTAATTCAAATATGGTCTGTGTGTGCATGATAAAAGCCTTCCCTTAACGCAAATTTATTACTTTTATTAAGCCACGTTTTTTTAATTATACTGTTCAGGCTTATATGATCACGTATGGAAAACATGTTCATTTAATACAAGTAACTGAAGATAATGAGAATTTAAATCTCACCCTTCTAATACGTGTAAAACATCCCTCTGGTCAGAAGACCAAAAGTAAATAGACAAAACGCATTTTCAGGAAACATCAGGAGATATCATCGTTATTTACCCACCAAAAAAGAGAGGTATTCCCTGACACCAAAAGATGTATAGCATCAGAAAGGATAGATAAATAACGGTTTGTTCCTTCACCTTATCCGAAATGGCACAGCGTAGCAATTTGCTGTAATAAAATATTCGATATATTTATCATCATAACGATCACTGCCGTGCAGGGCATAAGCTTCCCTTAATTCACTGACAGTTCGTGTCATCTTTTACGCATTTTTGCGCTATTTTTCTAAAACAATATCACCGACAAAAGTGGGGATTTGCGTTATACTCGCTGCCTTTTTCGGCACACTGCCGTCATTTAGCTGGCGTTTTCCAGCGTGTTAACACTTTTGAGGATACCAACATGCAACTTCCACACTGCCCGAAATGCAATTCTGAATACACCTATGAAGACAATGGCATGTTCGTTTGCCCGGAATGCGCCCATGAATGGAACGATGCGGAGCCTGCGCAGGACAGCGATACGCTGATTGTGAAAGACGCGAACGGCAACCTGCTGTCAGACGGCGACAGCGTTACCGTTGTGAAAGATCTGAAGGTAAAAGGCAGTTCTTCCATGCTGAAGATTGGTACCAAAGTGAAAAACATCCGTCTTGTTGAAGGCGATCATAATATCGATTGCAAAATTGACGGCTTCGGTCCGATGAAACTGAAATCTGAGTTCGTGAAAAAGAACTGATTGACCCGCCCGGTGACGCTTCGCTTACCGGGCGTTCGGGAACTACACTTAACGGGCTTTTCTTACGTGAGGTAAAGATTATGCCGTTAAGTCCCTACATCTCTTTCGCCGGCAACTGTGCGGAGGCCACCGCCTTCTATCAGCAGGCCGTCGGCGCAGAACTCCTCTACAAAATCACCTTCGGCGAAATGCCTAAAGACGAAAACAGCGAAGAAGGCTGTCCGTCCGGCATGAACTTCCCGGATACCGCCATCGCCCACTCTAACGTCCGCATCGCGGGCAGCGACATTATGATGAGCGACGGGATACCGCCTGGCAGCAGCGCGCAATACGCGGGTTTCACACTGGTGCTCGACACCCAGGATGTGTCGGAAGGCAAGCGCTGGTTCGACAACCTCGCCGATGGCGGCAATATTGAAATGGCCTGGCAGGAGACCTTCTGGGCGCACGGATTCGGCACTGTGACCGACAAATACGGCGTGCCGTGGATGATTAACGTCGTTAAATCGTAGGCTGGATAAGCGCAGCGCATCCGGCAACAGCGTCCGGTGGCGCTGCGCTGGCCGGGCCTACGGTGATTGTCATCAAATCCCCCTCAACTCTTCAAACTCCCGCAACCAACACTTAACCTGAATGTCATATTGATACGCCAGCATGAGGCCACATTTATCGTGAGGCCCAGCACATGCAAACTGTCATTCGCGTCGAGAAACTGAGCAAAACCTTCCATCACAACAAGGCGCTGCATGCCGTTGATCTGACCGTCCAGCAGGGCGAAATGGTGGCGCTGCTGGGGCCATCCGGTTCAGGAAAATCCACCCTTCTTCGTCACTTAAGCGGCCTCATTACCTGTGACAAAACGCCGGAAAGCCGCGTCGAGCTGCTGGGTAACACCGTGCAACATGCGGGGCGTCTGGCGAGCGATATTCGCAAAAGCCGCGCGCAGACGGGCTATATCTTTCAGCAGTTCAACCTGGTGAACCGCCTGACGGTGCTCGAGAACGTGCTGATTGGCGCGCTCGGCAGCACCCCGTTCTGGCGCACCTGCCTGCGCTGGTTCTCCCCTTCCCAGAAACAAGAAGCCTTACAGGCGCTGACCCGCGTCGGCATGGCGCATTTTGCCCACCAGCGCGTCTCAACGCTCTCCGGCGGACAGCAGCAGCGCGTCGCCATCGCCCGCGCCCTGATGCAGAAAGCCAAAATCATTCTGGCCGATGAGCCTATCGCCTCGCTGGATCCGGAATCGGCCCGCATCGTGATGGAAACCCTGCGCGACATCAACCAGAACGACGGCATCACCGTGGTGGTGACGCTGCATCAGGTGGATTACGCCCTGCGCTACTGCGAGCGCATCGTCGCCCTGCGTCAGGGCCACGTGTTCTTCGATGGCGCCAGCCATCAGTTTGATAACGAACGTTTTGATCATCTCTACCGCAGCGTAAACCGCGTCGAAGAACGCGCGCAGGCTGCTTAACGCCCCGATAACGAGGAATGGAAATGAACTACAAAGCCGTTGCCGCGCTGGCCTTCACCAGCATGTTCAGCATCAGCACCCTGTTAAGCCCGGCCTGGGCAGAGGAACAGGAAAAAGCGTTGAACTTTGGCATCATTTCAACGGAATCACAGCAAAACCTGAAGCCGCAGTGGGAACCGTTCCTGAAAGATATGGAAACCAAACTGGGGATCAAAGTGAACGCCTTCTTCGCCCCGGACTACGCGGGCATTATCCAGGGAATGCGCTTCAACAAAGTCGACATCGCCTGGTACGGCAACCTCTCTGCCATGGAAGCGGTAGATCGCGCCAACGGCCAGGTCTTTGCCCAGACCGTTGCAGCAGACGGCTCCCCGGGCTACTGGAGCGTGCTGATCGTTAACAAAGACAGCCCGATCAACAACCTCAACGATATGCTCGCCAAACGCAAAGAGCTGACCTTTGGTAACGGCGACCCGAATTCTACGTCCGGCTTCCTCGTCCCGGGTTACTACGTCTTCGCGAAAAACAACATCTCCGCCAGCGACTTCAAGCGCACGGTCAACGCCAGCCACGAAACCAACGCCCTGGCCGTAGCGAACAAGCAGGTAGACGTTGCCACCAACAACACTGAAAACCTCGACAAGCTGAAGACCTCCGCGCCGGACAAGCTGAAAGCGCTGAAGGTGATCTGGAAATCGCCATTGATCCCGGGCGACCCGATTGTGTGGCGTAAAAACCTCTCCGAAAGCACCAAAGACAAGGTCTACGACTTCTTTATGAACTACGGCAAAACGCCGGAAGAGAAAGCGGTGCTGGCGCACCTGGGCTGGGCACCGTTCCGCGCGTCCAGCGATTTGCAGCTGGTGCCGATTCGCCAGCTGGCGCTGTTTAAACAGATGCAGGGCGTGAAGGACAACAAAGGTCTGAAGGAAGAAGAGAAAACCAGCAAAGTGTCGGAAATTCAGGCGCAGCTGGACGATCTCGACCGCCTGACCGCCGCGCTCGGGGCGATGACCAGCGTGAATAAAGCGGTGCAGTAACTCAAGTCCCCTCTCCCACAGGGAGAGGGAGAACAGATTAAGGAGCCAACATGCAAACCATCACCCTCCCGCCGCCAAAGCGCAGCTGGTTCTCGCTCATAAGCTGGGCCGTTCTGCTGGCGGTGCTCGTTATCTCCTGGAAGGGCGCGGAGATGGATCCGCTGCTGCTCTTCAGGGACTCGGGCAACATGGCGACCTTCGCCGCCGACTTCTTCCCGCCGGACTTCAGCCAGTGGCAGGACTACCTCAGTGAAATGGCCACCACCCTGCAAATCGCCGTCTGGGGCACCGCCCTCGCCGTGATCCTCTCCATTCCGTTTGGCCTGATGAGCGCCGAAAACATCGTGCCGTGGTGGATCTACCAGCCGATGCGTCGCCTGATGGACGCCTGTCGCGCCATCAACGAAATGGTCTTTGCGATGCTGTTCGTGGTCGCCGTCGGCCTGGGTCCGTTCGCTGGCGTGATGGCGCTGTTCATCCACACCACCGGCGTACTCTCCAAGCTGCTCTCCGAAGCGGTTGAAGCCATCGAGCCCGGCCCGGTGGAAGGCATCCGCGCAACCGGCGCGAACAAAATCGAAGAGATCCTCTACGGCGTCCTGCCGCAGGTCATGCCGCTGCTCATCTCCTATTCGCTATACCGCTTCGAGTCCAACGTTCGCTCCGCCACCGTGGTCGGCATGGTGGGCGCAGGCGGTATTGGCGTCACCCTGTGGGAAGCGATTCGCGGTTTCCAGTTCCAGCAAACCTGCGCATTGATGGTGCTCATCATCGTCACCGTCAGTCTGCTGGATTTCCTCTCTCAACGCTTGCGTAAGCACTTCATCTGAGAAGCGAGGCTTTGATTGGTATGCACTTATCCAGACATCCGACCAGTTACCCTACCCGCTGGCAAGAGATTGCGGCAAAGCTCGAAGTGGAGCTGCGCACGCACTATCGGTGCGGCGACTACCTGCCTGCCGAGCAGCAGCTTGCCGACCGCTACGAAGTGAATCGCCACACCCTGCGTCGCGCCATCGATCAGCTGGTGGAACGCGGCTGGGTCCAGCGTCGTCAGGGCGTCGGCGTGCTGGTGCTGATGCGTCCGTTTGACTACCCGCTCAATGCTCAGGCGCGTTTTAGCCAGAACCTGCTCGATCAGGGCAGCCACCCCACCAGCGAAAAGCTGCTGTCTGTCCTGCGCCCGGCCTCCCGCCACGTAGCGGACGCGCTGGGGATTCAGGAGGGCGACAACGTCGTTCACCTGCGCACGTTGCGCCGGGTGAACGGCGTGGCGGTCTGTCAGATCGACCACTACTTCGCGGACCTCTCCCTCTGGCCCGTGCTGCAACATTTCGCCAGCGGTTCCCTGCATGATTTTCTTCAGGAGGCGACGGGTATCGCGCTCAAACGCACCCAGACGCGCATCAGCGCCCGCCGCGCGCAGGCTAAAGAGAGCAAGGTGCTGGAGATCCCCAACATGGCCCCGCTGCTCTGCGTGCGCACCCTCAACCACCGTGACGGCGACGTCAACGCAACGGAATACTCCGTCAGCCTGACCCGCGCCGACATGATTGAATTTACCATGGAGCACTGAATGCACTTCGACACCTCCACTCGTCAGCGCTGGATGCGCGTGCTGGCCCACAGCCAGCCTGCTGCGCTGGCTGCCCGCATGAACGCGCTCGGCCTGACGCCGGACTACGACACGATCCGCGCGCCGGAGATCGGCCTGGTGCAGATCCAGGCACGCATGGGCGGCACCGGCGAGCGCTTCTTCGCCGGCGATGCCACCCTCACCCGCGCGGTGATCCGCCTGAGCAGCGGCACGCTGGGCTACGGCTACGTACTTGGACGCGACAAAACGCACGCCGAGCGCTGCGCGGTTATCGACGCGCTTTTACAGGAACAGCCGCATTTTCAGACCTTAATGGAAACCCTTATTGCCCCGCTGGAAGCTGACCGCGCCGCACGCCTTGCCGCGCGGCAGGCCGAAGTGAATACCAGCCGGGTAGACTTCTTTACGCTCGTTCGCGGAGACAACGCATGACGCTTCAACCTGCCTTTACCCTGGCCGTCCAGGATGCCCAACAGAGTTTCCGTCGCCTGCTGAAAGCCATGAGCGAGCCCGGCGTGATCGTCTCGCTGCACCAGCTTTCGCAGGGCTGGCTGCCGCTGAATCTCGCCTCTACCAGCGTGCTGCTGACGCTGGCGGACAACGACACGCCGGTATGGCTGTCAGGGGCATTGCTGAACGATATCGCCAGCCAGAACCTGCGCTTTCACACCAACGCGCCGCTGGTCGAGCAGCCCCAGCAGGCGGTCTTCGCCGTGGCAGACGAGCAAATCAGCCACGAGCAGCTTAACGCCCTGAGCGAAGGCAGCGCCGTCGCCCCGGAAACCAGCGCCACGCTGATTTTGCAGGTCTCCAGCCTGAGCGGTGGTCGCATGCTTCGCCTGACGGGTGCAGGCATCGCCGACGAGCGGATGGTCGCCCCCCAGCTGCCGGAGTGCATCATCCATGAGCTGACCGAGCGCCCGCATCCGTTCCCGCTCGGTATCGACCTGATCCTGACCTGCGGCGAGCGCCTGCTGGCGATCCCGCGAACCACTCACGTGGAGGTGTGCTGATGTACGTTGCCGTCAAAGGGGGCGAGAAGGCGATCGCCGCCGCCCATGCCTTGCAGGCGCACAGACGCCGGGGGGATGACGCTCTTCCCGAGCTGAGCGTCGCACAGATTGAACAGCAGTTAAACCTGGCCGTCGACCGCGTGATGACCGAAGGCGGCATCGCGGACCGTGAGCTGGCGGCGCTGGCGCTGAAACAGGCCAGCGGCGATAACGTGGAAGCCATCTTCCTGCTGCGCGCTTACCGCACAACGCTTGCGAAGCTGGCGGTGAGCGAGCCGGTAAATACGGCGGAAATGCGTTTAGAGCGCCGTATTTCTGCGGTGTATAAAGATATTCCTGGCGGCCAGCTGCTTGGCCCCACCTACGACTACACCCATCGTCTGATGGACTTCGCTCTGCTGGCAAACGGTGAAACACCGCAGCTCAGCGCCTCTGACGCTGAACAAGACGCCTCCCCGCACGTCTTTAGCCTGCTGGCAAACCAGGGGCTGGCGAAGGCGGAAGAAGACACCGGCAGCACACCGGATGACATCACCCGCACGCCGCCGGTCTATCCCTGTTCGCGCTCGTCCCGTCTGCAACAGCTGATGCGCGGCGACGAAGGCTATCTGCTGGCGCTGGCCTACTCCACGCAGCGCGGCTACGGGCGCAACCACCCCTTCGCGGCAGAGATCCGCAGCGGCTATCTCGATGTCGAAATTGTGCCAGAAGAGCTGGGGTTTGCGGTGAACATCGGCGAACTGCTGATGACCGAGTGCGAAATGGTCAACGGTTTTGTCGCGCCAGAAAATGAAGATCCACACTTTACCCGCGGCTACGGGCTGGTGTATGGCCTGAGCGAGCGCAAGGCGATGGCGATGGCGCTGGTTGACCGTGCGCTCCAGGCGCCGGACTACGGCGAGCATATTGCAGGGCCGGCACAGGACGAAGAGTTCGTGCTGGCCCACGCGGATAACGTTGAGGCCGCGGGCTTTGTCTCGCACCTCAAGCTGCCGCACTACGTCGATTTCCAGGCCGAACTGGAACTGCTGAAACGCCTGCAACGGGAGCGCGCCAATGGCTAACTTAAGCGGCTACAACTTTGCCTATCTGGACGAGCAAACTAAACGCATGATCCGCCGCGCCATCCTTAAGGCTGTGGCGATCCCCGGCTACCAGGTGCCGTTCGGCGGCCGCGAAATGCCGATGCCCTACGGCTGGGGCACCGGCGGTATTCAAATCACCGCCAGCGTGATTGGCGAAGCGGACGTGCTGAAGGTCATCGACCAGGGGGCAGACGACACCACCAATGCCGTGTCGATCCGCAACTTCTTTAAGCGCGTAACGGGCGTCAACACCACTGAAAAAACCGAAGACGCGACGCTGATCCAGACCCGTCACCGCATCCCGGAAACCCCGCTGACGGAAGATCAGATTTTGATTTTCCAGGTGCCGATCCCGGAGCCGCTGCGCTTTATCGAGCCGCGGGAAACCGAAACCCGCACCATGCACGCCCTGGAAGAGTACGGGATCATGCAGGTCAAACTGTATGAGGACATCGCCCGCTTCGGCCATATCGCCACCACCTACGCCTACCCGGTGAAGGTGAACGGCCGCTACGTGATGGACCCGTCGCCGATCCCGAAATTCGATAACCCGAAGATGGACATGATGCCCGCCCTGCAACTTTTTGGTGCCGGACGTGAAAAACGCATCTACGCCGTACCGCCGTTTACCCGCGTAGAGAGCCTGGATTTCGACGATCACCCGTTTACGGTGCAGGAGTGGGACGAGCCGTGCGCCATCTGCGGATCCAAACACAGCTATCTGGATGAAGTGGTGCTGGACGACACGGGCAAACGGATGTTTGTCTGCTCCGACACCGATTACTGCCGCCAACAGAGCGAGGCGAACAGCCAATGAAACCGCTGCTTTCGGTTAACAACCTGACTCACCTTTATGCGCCGGGCAAAGGCTTTAGCGACGTGTCGTTTGAGCTGTGGCCGGGCGAAGTGCTGGGCATCGTCGGCGAGTCCGGCTCCGGTAAAACCACCCTGCTGAAGTCCATCTCCGCGCGCCTGACGCCGCAGAATGGCGACATTTTGTATGAGGGCGCATCGCTGTACGGCATGAGCGAAGCCGAGCGCCGCCGCCTGCTGCGCACCGAGTGGGGCGTGGTGCATCAGCACCCGATGGACGGCCTGCGCCGTCAGGTGTCAGCGGGGGGCAACATCGGCGAACGGCTGATGGCCACCGGCGCACGCCACTACGGCAATATCCGCGCCACGGCGCAGCACTGGCTGGAGGAAGTTGAAATCCCCGCCTCGCGCATCGACGACCTGCCGACCACCTTCTCCGGCGGCATGCAGCAGCGTTTACAGATTGCCCGCAATCTCGTCACCCATCCGAAGCTGGTGTTTATGGACGAACCGACCGGCGGGCTGGACGTATCCGTGCAGGCTCGCCTGCTCGACCTGCTGCGCGGCCTGGTGGTGGAGCTGAACCTGGCGGTGGTGATTGTCACCCATGATTTAGGCGTCGCGCGCCTGCTGGCGGACCGTCTTCTGGTGATGAAGCAGGGTCAGGTGGTGGAAAGTGGGCTGACCGACCGGGTGCTCGACGATCCCCATCATCCGTACACCCAGCTGCTGGTGTCGTCGGTGTTGCAGAACTGAGGGCGCTGTTGCCGGGTGGCGCTGCGCTTACCCGGCCTACGAACAGCGCACCTGTAGGCCGGGTAAGGCGAAGCCGCCACCCGGCAAAACGAATCGCGAGGCAAAAATGATCCACGTTGAAAATGTCAGTAAAACCTTTGTGCTCCACCAGCAAAACGGTGTCCGCCTGCCGGTACTGCAAAATGCCTCATTAGAGGTCAGCAACGGCGAATGCGTGGTGCTGCATGGCCATTCCGGCAGCGGAAAATCCACCCTGCTGCGCTCCCTGTATGCCAACTACCTGCCGGACGAAGGCCATATCCATATCCGCCATAACAATGAATGGGTCGATCTGGTCCAGGCTCCCGCGCGCAAGGTGCTGGAAGTACGCCGCTCGACGATCGGCTGGGTCAGCCAGTTCCTGCGGGTGATCCCGCGGATCTCTGCCCTGGACGTGGTCATGCAGCCCCTGCTGGATCTCGGCGTACCGCGCGAAACCTGCGCCGCTAAAGCCGCCAGCCTGCTGACGCGTCTCAACGTACCGGAGCGTCTGTGGCACCTCGCCCCGTCGACCTTTTCCGGCGGCGAACAGCAGCGCGTGAACATCGCCCGCGGCTTTATCGTCGATTACCCGATTTTACTTCTGGATGAACCCACCGCCTCGCTCGACAGTAAAAACAGCGCAGCGGTGATGGAACTGATCGAACAGGCCAAAGCGCGCGGCGCGGCGATCGTCGGGATCTTCCACGACGACGCCGTACGCCATCGCGTGGCGGACAGACTGCACCCGATGGGGACAAACGTATGATTATCAATAACGTCAGGCTGGTACTGGAAAATGAGGTCGTGAACGGCTCGGTTGAGGTCCGGGACGGTGTCATCCGCGCCTTTGCCGAAACCCGGAGCCGCACTCCTGAAGCGATGGACGGCGAAGGCGGCTGGCTGCTGCCGGGGCTGATTGAGCTGCATACCGATAATCTCGATAAATTCTTCACCCCGCGCCCAAAGGTGGACTGGCCTGCTCATTCAGCGATGAGCAGCCACGACGCGCTGATGGTCGCCAGCGGCATCACCACGGTGCTGGACGCGGTGGCGATTGGCGACGTGCGCGACGGCGGCGATCGGCTGGAGAACCTGGAGAAGATGATCAACGCCGTGGAGGAGACGCAAAAGCGCGGCCTCAACCGCGCCGAGCACCGCCTGCACCTGCGCTGCGAGCTGCCGCACCACACCACCCTGCCGCTGTTTGAAAAGCTGGTGGGCCGCGAGCCGGTCTCGCTGGTTTCCCTGATGGATCACTCGCCGGGGCAGCGCCAGTTCGCCAACATTGAAAAGTATCGCGAATACTATCAGGGCAAATACGCGCTCAATGATGCCGAGATGGCGCGCTATGAAGAAGAGCAGCTCCAGCTTGCGGCGCGGTGGTCGCAGCCGAATCGTCTCTCCATTGCCGCGATGTGCCGTGACCGTCATATTGCCCTGGCCAGCCATGATGACGCCACGCACGATCATGTCCGCGAATCCCACCAGCTTGGGAGCGTGATCGCCGAATTTCCCACCACGTTCGAGGCGGCAGAGGCATCGCGTAAGCATGGCATGAACGTGCTAATGGGTGCGCCGAACATCGTGCGCGGCGGGTCGCACTCCGGAAACGTGGCGGCAAGCAAGCTCGCCTCCCTCGGCCTGCTGGATATCCTCTCATCTGACTATTACCCCGCCAGCCTGCTGGACGCGGCCTTCCGCGTCGCGGACGACGAAGGCAATAGCTTCACGCTGCCGCAGGCGATTCGCCTGGTGACGAAAAACCCGGCCACCGCGCTCAATCTTCACGATCGCGGGGAAATTGCCGAGGGGAAACGGGCCGATCTGGTGCTGGCGCACCGTAAGGGCGAGCACATTCATATCGACCACGTCTGGCGTCAGGGAAAAAGGGTATTCTGATGGGAAGACTCATCTGGTTAATGGGCCCGTCCGGCTCCGGGAAGGACAGCCTGCTGTCGGCGTTACGGCAGCGGGAACACTCACAGCTGCTGGTGGCGCACCGCTATATCACGCGCGATGCCAACGCCGGAAGCGAAAACCATATCGCCCTGAGCGAGCAGGAGTTTTTTACCCGCGCCGGACAAAACTTGCTGGCGCTAAGCTGGCATGCCAACGGTTACTACTATGGCGTCGGCATTGAGATTGACCTCTGGCTGCATGCGGGGTTCGACGTGCTGGTTAACGGCTCACGGGCGCATCTCCCGCAGGCTCGCGCCCGGTACGAAGCGGCGCTGCTCCCGGTCTGTTTGCAGGTTTCCCCGGAGGTTCTGCATAGCCGGCTGCAAAAGCGGGGACGCGAAAACGCGCGCGAGATCGACCAGCGGCTGGAACGGGCGGCGCGCTACACCCCGTCGGGTTGCCATCTCCTCAATAACGACGGAAGTTTGCTACAGTCAGTCGAGACCTTTCTATCGCTTATTCGCCAGAAGGAGAAACAGCATGCCTGACTGCCAGCTTCGCCCCGCCACCGCCGACGATGCGCCGATCGTTTACGCTCTGATCTGCGAACTTAAGCAGGCCGAGTTCGATCATCAGGCGTTTCACGCCGGGTATCTGGCCAACTTGCAGGATCACAATATGCGCTACCAGCTGGCCGAGCTGGACGGGAAGATCATCGGGATGATCGGCCTGCACATGCAGTTTCACCTGCACCACGCCCGCTGGGTCGGCGAGATCCAGGAGCTGGTGGTGATGCCGCAGGCGCGCGGATTGAAAGTGGGCAGCCAGCTGCTGGCCTGGGCAGAGGAGATCGCACGCCAGGCAGGCGCCGAGCTGACCGAGCTTTCCACCAGCGTGAAGCGCGTGGACGCGCACCGTTTTTATGTTCGTGAAGGGTATACGCTAAGCCATTTCCGCTTCACCAAACCGCTGTAGAGGTGCGTTATGAGTCTGACGATCACGCTGACAGGAACCGGAGGGGCGCAGCTGGTGCCGGTGTTTGGCTGCGACTGCGCGGCGTGCCGACGGGCGCGTTTACAGGAAAATTATCGCCGTCGCCCCTGCAGCGCGGCGGTGAAATTCAACGATGCGGTCACCTTGCTGGACGCAGGTATTCCACACCTGATGGACGACTGGCCCGC
This sequence comes from Enterobacter cloacae complex sp.6700776, assembly GCF_048284255.1. Classification (NCBI taxonomy): domain Bacteria; kingdom Pseudomonadati; phylum Pseudomonadota; class Gammaproteobacteria; order Enterobacterales; family Enterobacteriaceae; genus Enterobacter; species Enterobacter cloacae complex sp.6700776. The sequence goes on from NZ_JBLVYK010000014.1 coordinate 19,739, forward strand.
AGGGAGTTTCAGGCAGTTTTTGCTTACCCACTATCATATGGATCACGTTCAGGGGCTGTTTCCTCTGCGCTGGGGCGTGGGGGCGACCATTCCGGTTTACGGTCCGCCGGACGACGCAGGCTGTGACGACCTGTTCAAACATCCGGGCCTTCTGGATTTCAGCCACACGGTGGAGCCGTTTGTGACGTTTGAACTTCAGGGCTTGCGGGTCACGCCGCTGCCGCTCAACCATTCAAAACTCACATTTGGCTATCTGCTGGAGTCTGCCCACAGCCGCGTGGCGTGGCTTTCTGATACCGCCGGGCTACCGGATAAAACGGTGACGTTTCTGCTAAATAATCAGCCGCAGGCGATGATTATTGACTGTAGCCATGAACCGCGCCAGGAGACGCCGCGCAACCACTGTGATTTGAATACGGTGATTGCGCTGAACGAGGTGATTGGCTGTCCGCAGGTGATCCTGACGCATATCAGCCATCAGTTTGACGTCTGGATGATGGATAACCCGCTGCCGGACGGCATTGAAGCGGGGTATGACGGGATGGTACTGGTGCTGGATTAGGTTTTCTCCCTCTCCCGTGGGAGAGGGTTGGGGTGAGGGCAACAGGCCGCACTTAGCCGCGATCGTAATCGTCTTCCAACCGGCGCTCATCCTCCTCTAACCGACGCCGGTCGTCATCCAGCTGCCGCTGACGCTCGTCTAAGCGCTGGCGTCGGTCTTCTAACTGCCGGCGACGATCGTCGTACTGGCGGCTGTCGGTTTGACGGCTGCGATCGTAACGATCGTCGTCATCGTCATTACGGCTGCTGCCGGGGTTATAGGCGTCGTTGATCGCCTGCTGAATATTGCCAATAGCATCATCAATCACATCGGCATGCGCCAGTTGGCTGGTTAAAGTCAGCAGACCAAATAACAGGACGGTAGAGTAACGTTTCATAAGGCCAGACTCGCAGGTGAACTGGCCTTAAAGTAATGACTGGCTGTTAGCGGGAGTAGCGGAGGAATCTCAAATTACCCTCACCTTGCGCAGCGCCTGCGCCAGCTGTGCGCGGGTGAACGGTTTTCGCAGTAACGGAACATCCGGCAGCTGCGGGTTATGCGCCGGGCGCAAATCCTGCCCGCTGATCAGCAGAACCGGCAACTGCGGATAGTGGCTGCGTACATGGCCGATCACCTCCGCACCGCTCAGGCCGCCCGGCAACATCAGGTCGCTGATAAACATACCGATATCCGGTGATGCGTCCAGCATGTTCAACGCCTGCTCGCCGTTTTCGGCTTCAAGTGTCAGGTAGCCAAGCTGGTGCAGTTGCTCGCACAGGGTCTGCCGCACGCCCGCCTCATCTTCCAGGACCAGCACAAGCAGCTCACTTTCTGCCGGGGCCGTGGTCGCCAGCACGACATCATCGGAGAACGCGGGCAGCGTCGAGCGCGGCAGCTGGAGCCGCACGGTGGTTCCCTGCCCCGGCGCGCTTTCGATCTCAACGCGACCACCCGACTGGCGCACAAAGCCGTACACCATCGACAGCCCTAGCCCGCTGCCGCTGCCGGTCTGTTTGGTGGTGAAGAACGGTTCAAAGACCTGCGATTTCACCTCCTGCGACATCCCGCAGCCCTGGTCAATCACCTCCAGCGCGACCATATCCTGCCTGCGCCCGTCGCTGCGGGTCACGCGCTGGTTCCAGGTGCGAATTTTAATCACACCGTTTTGCCCCTCCATTGCATCACGGGCGTTCATCACCAGGTTGATAATGGCGTTTTCCAGCTGGCTGACGTCAATCCATGCGGGCCACGCCGGGGTTTGCGCTTCAATATCCAGCGTCAGCGTGGCGGGAAGCGAGTGCCGCATCAGCTCGCTCAGGTTCTCCAGCAGCGGCTTCATCTCTACCGCATGTGGATGCAGGGATTGCTTGCGCGAGAAGGCCAGCAGACGCTGGGTGAGCATGGCTCCGCGTTCCGCGGCTTTAAGCGCACGGGTGATGCGCGGCGCGTCCGGTGATGCCGAATCGGTCAGCTCCAGACTGCCGATAATCACCGCCAGCAGGTTATTAAAATCATGCGCCAGGCCACCCGTCAGTTGCCCGACCGCCTTCATTTTCTGGCTGTGCAGCAGCGCCTCCTCCAGCCCCTGACGTTCGATGCGGTCAACCTCCATCTGTGAGGTCTTCTCCTTCAGCAGCCGCGTGGTGTGCTCCAGCGAAGCGGTATTGCGGGCGAAAACGTTAAACGCGCGCGCCAGTTCCCCCAGCTCATCACGCCGCTGTAGCGCGGGCACCGACACATCCTGCTCCCCATGAGCGAGACGCGACATCGCCCTTGAGATAGCCGTCAGGTTGGAGCCCAGATTGCGGTAAATATACCAGCAGGCACAGCCGGTGATGATCAGCGCCAGCACCGCGAAGATGCTGATAAACACGCTGATGGATTGCAGCTCGTGATGGCTCTGGGCCGTGCGAAGCCGGGAAGCCTGCGCCACCTGTTCAACGTACTGATTAATGTCGCTGTTTAATATCGCCACCAGCGCCTTGATGTGGAACATGTACCAGCTGATGGACAGATCGCTCTCCTCCAGCTGCGTCGACAGTGGTGCGAGCTTGCGCAGCTCATCATTAAAATCCGGGAGCACCAGGTTGGCCACCGGTTGCAGGGCGCTCGCGGGTAACCCCGCGGTTACTGCATCCAGCTGCTGCACCGTGGCGCGCGGTGAAGGGGTATCAATGGCGGCAACGATCAACCTGTCCATCTCTGCAAGCTGTCGGGCGTCTGGCACATTGCTCGCGTAACGGCGGTTGATATCCTGCAAATGACGCAGGTAGCTTTGGCTTTGATAGAGCGAGCTGAGCAGCGCGTTACGCTCCAGATGCCGCTTTTGCCCGCGCTCCAGCATTCCCGTCACGCTCTGCTGTAATTCATTACTCCTGCGAATAATTCGCGCCACCAGCGCCGGCTCCTGCTGCGCCAGCGGCGCATCGGCAAGTTGATCCAGCGAGTGGCGCAGCGCCATCTGCGTCTGTTTCAGCCGCTCGGCTTCGCCTTTGTACTCCAGCGCACCGACCACCTGCGACAGCCGCACCGCCGCCGTTGCCACATTTGCGGTATCACGGGCGAGGTTCATGCTGCCGGTCATGTCATCCAGCGTTTGCTGTTGGACCTGCTCCTGGATCTGGCTGGCGTGACGAAAGCCGAGCACCGCCACACCGCTCACCATCAGCGTGACGGCGACCACCAGCAGATTAAAAATCAGCAGGCGTCCGCGGGCGCTGGTGAAGAACGGGGGGCGTGAAGACATGGGTTTGGGCTCCTCTGCGGATTGGTGCCTTCACCCTGGCCCTCTCCCACAGGGAGAGGGAAAAGGAAAATGTGATGGCGATTAGCTATTCATAACTATGACAAATATGAACAGCTTCTGACATTTTGCATTTACGCGCCTGTGATGAAGTGCAGATATCGACATTCACAGGAGATCCGCCATGAGCAGAACCCCGGTTTTAGAGATGCGCAATATTGCCAAGACGTTTGGCAATTTCCACGCGCTCAAGGGCGTGGATTTGACGGTTTTCCCCGGTGAGATCCACGCGCTGATGGGGGAAAACGGCGCCGGAAAAAGCACGCTGATGAAGATCCTCGCAGGCGCCTATACCGCCAGCAGCGGCGACATCCTCATCGACGGCAAGCCATTTCACATCAAAGGTCCGAAAGATGCGCTGGCCGCAGGCATTACCCTGATTTATCAGGAGATGCAGCTTGCTCCTAACCTGACCGTGGCAGAAAACATTTTTCTCGGCAGCGAGCTGTCGCGCGGCGGGCTGGTCCAGCGCAAAGAGATGGCTGCCCAGGCGCAGGCGGTCATTGACCGCCTCGGTGCGCAGTTCAGCGCCACCGACCTGGTCATGAAACTGACCATCGCCGAGCAACAGCAGGTGGAGATCGCCCGCGCCCTGCACCGCAACAGCCGCATTCTGGTGATGGACGAACCTACCGCCGCCCTCTCCTCGCGCGAAACCCACCGTCTGTTCGAACTGATTTTGCGCCTGCGCGATGAAGGCATGGCGATTATTTACATCAGCCACCGGATGGCGGAAGTGTATGAACTCTCTGACCGCGTCAGCGTGCTGCGCGACGGGCAATACGTCGGCAGCCTGACGCGCGACAGGCTCAACGCCTCCGAGCTGGTGCGCATGATGGTGGGCCGTCCGCTCAGCGATCTGTTTAACAAAGAGCGCGATATTCCCCTCGGCAGCCCGCGTCTTAACGTCCACCACCTCACCGACGGCAAAAAAGTGCAGCCCTGTAGTTTGCAGGTGCGCTCCGGTGAAATCGTCGGACTGGCGGGGCTGGTCGGGGCCGGGCGTTCCGAGCTGGCGCAGCTGATCTTCGGCGTGCGCAAAGCCACCGGCGGCATGATTGAGGTGGACGGCGAACCGGTGGTGATCCACTCCCCGCGCGCGGCCATTGAGAACGGCATCGGTTTTCTTACCGAGAACCGCAAGGAGCAAGGTCTGTTTCTGGAGCTGGCGGCGCAGGAGAACATCACTATGGCGACGCTGGAGCGCGACGCCACCTTCGGCTGGCTGAACCGCAAAAAAGCGCAGTCGATTTCCGATGACGCCATCGCCCTGCTCAATATCCGCGTGCCCCATTCACAGGTGCGCGCGGGCGGGCTCTCCGGCGGCAACCAGCAAAAACTGCTGATCTCCCGCTGGGTGGCGATAGGCCCGCGCATTCTGATTCTGGACGAGCCCACGCGCGGCGTAGACGTCGGCGCAAAAAGCGAGATCTACCGCATCATGAACCAGATGGCGCGCAAAGGCGTTGCGATTCTGATGATCTCCAGCGAGCTGCCGGAAGTAGTAGGGATGAGCGACCGGGTGTACGTGATGCGGGAAGGCAGCATTGCGGGTGAACTGCACGGGCGCGACATCTCTCAGGAAAACATCATGACGCTGGCAACCGGCGTGAACGACACACATCATCAGGCGGTGTAATTATGGCAACTCCAACCCATCCGCAGCAGGTGGCGAAATCCGCCTCCGCCAAAAAAATGCTGATGAGCGATCTGATGCAAACGATCGGCATTTTGCCGATTTTAATCCTGATTGTGGCGGTATTTGGCTTTATCGCCCCGAACTTTTTCACCGAGAGTAATCTGCTCAACATTACCCGGCAGGCGTCGATCAACATTGTGCTGGCGGCCGGGATGACCTTCATCATCCTGACCGGCGGGATTGACCTCTCCGTGGGCTCGATTCTGGGCACCACGGCAGTGGCGGCGATGGTGGTCTCGCTTATCCCTGAATTTGCGATGCTCTCCATTCCGGCGGCGCTGATGCTCGGTATGGTGCTGGGGCTGTTCAACGGTGCGCTGGTGGCCTTCGCCGGGCTGCCACCGTTTATCGTCACGCTCGGCACCTATACGGCGCTGCGCGGCGCGGCCTACCTGTTGGCGGACGGCACGACGGTTATTAACTCCAACATTAACTTCGAGTGGATCGGCAATAACTACCTCGGCCCGATTCCGTGGCTGGTGGTGATCGCCCTGGCGGTGATTGTGGTGTGCTGGTTCATCCTGCGCCGCACCACCCTCGGTGTTCACATCTATGCGGTCGGCGGCAATATGCAGGCGGCACGCTTAACCGGCATTAAGGTCTGGCTGGTGCTGCTGTTTGTCTACGGCATGAGTGGCCTGCTCTCGGGCTTAGGCGGCGTGATGAGCGCTTCACGTCTCTACAGCGCCAACGGCAACCTCGGCACGGGGTACGAGCTGGATGCGATTGCGGCGGTGATCCTCGGCGGCACCAGCTTCGTCGGCGGGATCGGCACGATCACCGGCACCCTGGTGGGCGCGCTGATCATCGCCACCCTCAACAACGGCATGACGCTGATGGGCGTCTCCTATTTCTGGCAGCTGGTGATCAAAGGGGCGGTGATCATCATAGCGGTGCTGATCGACAAATACCGTACCCGACACCATCAAAGTGCATAACAACAATACCCTACGTGAGGAATACAGCATGAGATTGAAGCCCTTAGTGACCGCGCTCTGTGCTGGCGCGCTGCTGGCCGCAACCCCGTTTGCGCAGGCAAAAGATCTGAAATCCATCGGCGTGACGGTGGGTGACCTGGCTAACCCGTTCTTCGTGCAGATCACCAAAGGTGCCGAGCTGGAAGCGCGCAAGCTGGCGGGGGACAACGTCAAGGTGACGCTGGTCTCCAGCGGGTACGATCTGGGCCAGCAGGTGTCGCAGATCGATAACTTCATTGCGGCGAAAGTAGACATGATCATCCTCAATGCCGCGGATTCCAAAGGGATCGGCCCCGCGGTAAAACGCGCTAAAGAGGCGGGGATCGTGGTCGTGGCGGTGGACGTGGCGGCGGAAGGGGCCGATGCGACCATCACCTCCGATAACACTCAGGCGGGAGAAATGGCCTGTAAGTACATTACCGACCGCCTGAAAGGTAAAGGCAACGTGGTGATCATCAACGGACCGCCGGTTTCTGCGGTACAAAACCGCGTGGAGGGCTGCCAGACCGAGTTCAGGCGCCACCCGGATATCAAAGTGCTCTCGGATAATCAGAACGCCAAAGGCAGCCGCGAAGGCGGCCTGGAGGTCATGACCTCCCTGCTGGCGGCCAATCCGAAGATCGACGGCGTATTCGCGATTAACGATCCGACCGCGATCGGCGCCGATCTGGCGGCTAAACAGGCTCAACGCAACGAATTCTTTATCGTTGGCGTGGATGGCAGCCCGGATGGTGAAGAAGCCCTGAAGCGCGAAAACTCGCTGTTTGTTGCTACCCCGGCGCAGGATCCGCAGGTGATGGCGGCGAAGGCGGTGGAGATCGGCTATGACATTCTTCAGGGCAAACCTGCGCCGAAAGAGCCCGTGCTGATCCCGGTGACGATGATCGATAAAAAGAACGTCGGCACGTATAAGGGGTGGACGGTTAAGTAAGCCCCTCACCCCGGCCCTCTCCCCAAAGGGGAGAGGGTGTTCAAGTTCCCTCTCCCCTTTGGGGAGAGGGTGTTCAAGTTCCCTCTCCCCTTTGGGGAGAGGGTTAGGGTGAGGGGGCGGCAAAAAAAGTAAGGAGTCCCCATGAAACGCTCCGACATCAATGAAATCCTCGGCCACACACGGCAGTTCTTCTCCATGCACGACGTGCATCTCCCCCCTTTTGCCAGCTTTCCGCCGACAAAATGGCAGCAGCTTGACCAGGCCGCCTGGCAGGAGGTGTTTGACCTCAGGCTCGGCTGGGACGTGACGGCGTTCGGCGGCAACAGCTTTGCCACCCAGGGCCTGACGCTTTTCACCCTGCGCAACGGCTCCCCCAACGGCGTGCCCTATGAAAAGTGCTATGCCGAAAAAATCATGCATGTCCGCGACGGCCAGGTGACGCCGATGCATTTTCACTGGCGCAAGCGGGAGGACATCATTAACCGCGGCGGCGGGAATCTGATTATTGAGTTATGGAATGCGGGTGCGCATGAAGAGACCGAAAACACCGACGTGACCGTCACGATAGATGGCTGTCGGCAGACGCACATGCCCGGCAGCCAGCTGCGCCTCACGCCAGGGGAGAGCATCTGCCTGACGCCCGGCCTGTACCATAGCTTCTGGGGTGAACGCGGCTTTGGTGATGTGCTGGTGGGCGAAGTGTCGTCGGTCAATGACGATGAACACGACAACCACTTTTTACAGCCCATTGACCGCTACAACACCATTGAAGAAGACGAACCGGCGGTGCTGGTGCTGTGCAACGAGTACACCCTCTTTCGGATATAAGGAGTGAATGATGCCATTGATTTCTCTTGCCGACGGTCTGGCCCACGCCAGGGAACACCGCTACGCCCTGGGCGCGTTCAACGTGCTCGACTCCCATTTTCTGCGCGCGCTGTTTGCCGCCGCGAAGCAGGAACGCTCGCCGTTTATCATCAACATCGCCGAAGTGCATTTTAAGTACGTGTCTCTGGAGTCGCTGGTGGAAGCGGTGAAATTCGAAGCTGCCCGCCACGATATTCCCGTGGTGCTGAACCTCGACCACGGCCTGCATTTTGAGGCGGTGGTGCGCGCCCTGCGTTTAGGGTTCAGCTCGGTGATGTTCGACGGCTCCACGCTGAGCTATGAGGAAAATATCCGCCAGACCCGGGAAGTGGTGAAGATGTGCCACGCGGTGGGCGTCTCGGTAGAGGCGGAGCTGGGCGCGGTAGGCGGGGATGAAGGTGGCGCGCTGTACGGTCATGCGGATGAGGCCTTCTTTACCGACCCGCAACTGACGCGCGAATTTGTTGATTCAACCGGCATCGATGCGCTGGCGGTTGCCATTGGCAACGCGCACGGCAAATACAAGGGCGAGCCGAAGCTTGATTTTCCGCGTCTGGACGCCATTCGCCAGCAGACGGGCCTGCCGCTGGTTTTACACGGTGGCTCTGGCATAAGCGACACTGATATCCGCCGCGCCATTGAACTCGGTATTCATAAAATCAATTTCTATACCGGCATGTCGCAGGCCGCACTTGCCGCCGTTGAGCAACGCATGGCGAACCGCCAACCGCTTTACGATGAGTTTGCCGAGCTGCTGCTGGGCATTGAAGAGGCCATTACCGATACGGTTGCGGAACAGATGCGCATCTTCGGCAGTGCGGGGCAGGCCTAATGGAACGCAAAGGGATCGTCGCCGCAGGCAATATGCTGGTGGATCACGTCCACCAGATCGTACAGTGGCCGGAGCGCGGCTGGCTGGCAGAAATCACCCACAGCGAACGCTCAACCGGCGGTGCGCCGCTCAACGTTCTGCTGACGCTGGCGAAAATGCACGTCGGCCTGCCGTTACAGGCGGTGGGGCTGATTGGGGAAGACAGCGACGGAGACTATATTCTGGCGATGCTCGACCAGTATCACGTCAATCGCCAGCGCGTGCAGCGCACGACGTTCTCCCCAACGTCGATGTCGCAGGTGATGACCGACCCCAGCGGACAGCGCACCTTTTTCCACTCGCCGGGCGCCAACCGCCTGCTGGATCTTCCCGCCTTCGATCGTTTAGACGGATCGCTGAAGATCTTCCATCTCGGCTATCTGCTGCTGCTCGACAGCCTGGACATGCCGGATGACGAATTCGGCACCCGCAGCGCGCGGTTACTGGCACAGATGCACGATCAGGGGTATGAAACCTCGCTCGATCTGGTGTCCCGCAAGGGCGACCCGCGCTATCAGCCGCTGGTGCTCCCTGCCCTGCGCCATCTTGATTATCTGGTGATTAACGAGCTGGAAGCCGGTGAGTTTAGCGGGCTTGAGATCCGCGACAGCCATGATGCGCTGAACATGGCCCATATCGCCGACGCTGCCGCACAGCTGCTGGCGGCAGGCGTGCGGCAGCGGGTGGTGATCCACTGTCCGGAAGGGGCATGGGGTGAATCGCCGGGTGAAAAAGGGCAATGGGTTCCGTCGTGGAAGCTGACGCAGGACGAGATTATCGGCAGCGTCGGCGCGGGCGACGCGTTTTGCGCGGGCTTTTTATACGGCTGCCATGAATCCCTGCCGCTGACGGAGAGTATTTATCTGGCGCACGCCTGCGCGCGGGCCAGCCTGCTGGCGGCTAATGCAATTGACGGCGCGAAAACGCTGGCCGAGCTTCAGACGTTTATTCAGGAGAACGGTCAGGCGGCTTTCTCATGATGGGAAACGTCCGTGGCAAAAACATAGCCCAGACCGCGAATGGTTTTGATCAGCAGAGGCTGGTGCGGATTGACCTCAATTTTTCGCCGCAGCCGCATGATCAGCACGTCGATAGTGCGGTCAAAGACCTCAGCGCTTTCGCTGTGGGTCAGTTCAAGCAGCTGTTCACGGCTCAGTACCCGGCGGGCGTTTTGCGTTAATGCAAGCAGCAGGCCATATTCGCCCTGGGTTAACGGCACGGTATTACGCTGCGGATCGCTCAGCTCGCAGCGGGTGGTGTCCAGCGTCCAGCCGTTAAAAGCAATACCCTCAACGCGCGGCGCGGCAGGCTCCGCGGCCAGCGCGCCGGTACGACGCAGCACCGCCTTAACGCGGGCGACCACCACGCGCGGATTGAACGGTTTTCCGATGTAATCATCAGCGCCCATTTCCAGCCCAACGACCACATCTGATTCACTTCCCAGCCCCGTCAGCATCACCACCGGTAGCGACGGTCGCCGCTTTTGCATCTGCAGCAAAACCTGTAATCCGTTGATATCCGGCAGCATCATGTCCAGCAGAACCAGCGCAATGCCGGAGTCCTGCTGGACACGGTTCACCGCTTCCTGACCGGTGTGACACGTCAGCACGGTAAAGACGTGCTCGCTGAGCACATCCTGTAGCAGTTCGCAGACTGCGACATCATCATCAACCACCAGAATCGCCGGTTTCATCGCATGCTTCCGTCAGGGAATTATGTTAAGTCTGAACCATTCTGCCGCCGGCTCCAGCCGAATTGTTTTTTACGTGACGGAAATTCAATCCATGTCACATCCCCTGCCCTTTCGACACGTCAATTTTGACGATTGGCTGTTTTTCGTCAGGGTTTTGCCCCGCAAAGGGTCGTAAAGTCAGGAAATACCCATAGTAAAAACATGGCATAGAAGCTGCATATTGGGCAGGTAAGAACTGTTTAACTGGAGCAAAGTGATGAAAAAAGTCGTCACGGTTTGCCCTTATTGTGCCTCAGGTTGCAAGATCCACCTGGTGGTCGATAACGGCAAAATCGTCCGGGCGGAAGCGGCGCAGGGTAAAACCAATCAGGGCACGCTGTGCCTGAAAGGGTACTACGGCTGGGATTTTATTAACGATACCCAAATCCTCACCCCGCGCCTGAAAACCCCTATGATCCGCCGCGAGCGCGGCGGCAAGCTGGAAGCCGTCTCCTGGAATGAAGCGCTGGATTATGTTGCCACGCGCCTTAGCGCCATCAAGGCCAAGTATGGCCCGGATGCGATTCAGACCACCGGCTCCTCACGCGGAACCGGGAATGAAACCAACTATGTGATGCAAAAATTCGCGCGCGCCGTTATTGGTACCAATAACGTCGACTGCTGCGCTCGCGTCTGACACGGCCCATCGGTTGCAGGTCTGCACCAGTCGGTCGGTAACGGCGCAATGAGTAATGCCATCAATGAGATAGATAACACCGATCTGGTGTTCATCTTCGGCTATAACCCGGCGGATTCTCACCCTATCGTCGCGAATCACGTGATTCGCGCCAAACAGAACGGGGCGAAAATCATCGTCTGCGATCCGCGCAAAATTGAAACCGCGCGCATTGCCGATATGCACATCGCACTGAAAAACGGCTCGAACATCGCGCTGTTAAATGCAATGGGGCACGTCATTATTGAGGAGAACCTCTACGACCAGGCGTTTGTCGCGAGCCGTACGGAAGGGTTTGAAGAGTATCGCAAGATTGTCGAAGGCTATACGCCGGAGTCCGTAGAGGCGATAACCGGCGTCAGCGCACAGGAGATCCGCCAGGCGGCGCGGATGTACGCCGGAGCGAAAACCGCCGCCATTCTGTGGGGTATGGGCGTGACCCAGTTCTACCAGGGCGTGGAAACCGTGCGCTCGCTCACCAGCCTCGCCATGTTGACCGGCAATCTGGGTAAAGCGCATGTGGGCGTGAACCCGGTACGTGGTCAGAATAACGTGCAGGGCGCGTGCGACATGGGCGCGCTGCCGGACACCTATCCGGGCTACCAGTACGTCAAATTCCCGGAAAATCGCGAGAAATTCGCGAAGGCCTGGGGCGTGGAGAGCCTGCCTGAGCACACGGGGTATCGCATCAGCGAGCTGCCGCACCGCGCGGCGCACGGTGAAGTGCGTGCGGCCTACATCATGGGTGAAGATCCGCTCCAGACCGACGCCGAGTTGTCTGCGGTGCGTAAAGGGTTTGAGGATCTGGAGCTGGTGATTGTTCAGGATATCTTTATGACCAAAACCGCGGCGGCGGCGGATGTGATTTTACCGTCGACCTCCTGGGGAGAGCATGAAGGTGTCTATACGGCGGCAGACCGCGGCTTCCAGCGCTTCTTCAAGGCTGTCGAGCCGAAGTGGGATCTGAAAACGGACTGGCAGATCATCAGCGAAATCGCCACCCGCATGGGCTACCCGATGCACTACAACAACACCCAGGAGATCTGGGACGAGTTGCGGCATCTGTGCCCGGACTTTTATGGGGCAACCTATGAAAAAATGGGTGAGCTAGGCTACATCCAGTGGCCGTGTCGGGATGAGTCAGAGGCGGATCAGGGAACGTCGTACCTCTTTAAAGAAAAATTCGACACCCCGAACGGGCTGGCGCAATTCTTCACCTGCGACTGGGTCGCGCCGATCGATAAACTCACCGACGAGTATCCGATGGTGCTCTCCACCGTGCGTGAAGTGGGCCATTACTCCTGCCGTTCCATGACCGGCAACTGCGCCGCGCTGGCGGCGCTGGCGGATGAACCGGGCTACGCGCAGATCAACACCGCCGATGCCGAACGGCTCGGTATTGAAGATGAAGCGCTGGTGTGGGTGAACTCGCGTAAAGGCCGCATCATTACCCGCGCGCAGGTCAGCGACCGTCCGAACAAAGGCGCGGTCTATATGACCTACCAGTGGTGGATTGGCGCCTGTAACGAGCTGGTGACGGAGAACTTAAGCCCGATAACCAAAACGCCGGAGTATAAATACTGCGCCGTAAACGTGGAGCCCATAGCGGATCAGCGCGCAGCGGAACAGTACGTGATCGACGAATATAACAAGCTGAAAGCCCGCCTGCGTGAAAGCGCAATGGGATGAAGCCGTTAATTTATCGTTGAATAAAGGGAGTGATATATTCACTCCCTTTTTATTTTCGATTAATTCATAAGAAATAGAAATTATTATTCTGGAAAGCGGCTCGCAGAAATAATGTAATTTACGCAGAATAGATTTACATCTTTGCATTTTAATTCAGAGGGATAAGATATGCGGCGGGTGCTTAAGACTTTCTGTCTTGAGCATTGTTGAGGGACAGAAAGTGGAAAGCCCCGGGAAATTTGCATTTACCCGAGGCTACCCCTCAACTACCAACAGGTTGAGAGTAGCCTCTTATTCTATTTTTCACAAGGAGTAAAAGGCATGACGCCATTAAAAACTACGTTAGGCATCGTCTTTATTATTTGCCTGACGATAGTGATCTTTACCTTTATTACTCGCGATAAGCTCTGCGAGTTTTCAATAAAGAGTGAACATCAGGAGGTGGCGGCGAAATTAGCCTGCAACCCAGGCTAACCTCTTCGGGCGGAACGCGTGTTCCGCCCGGCTTGTGGGATGCTGAGGTCTTAACGCCCCCGTTTTTTTCTTCTGTCACCGCGATTATACTGCGCGGCATGTACCCCGATGATAAGAATCCATGAAAGCCATTTTTCTGTTGTTGTTATTTTTAACCGCCTTTGCCCGTGCCGATGAGATAGGCAGCCAGTATCGAAAACAGGCGGAAGCCGGTGATGCGCGCGCCCAGTATTATCTTGCCGATACGTACTTCAGCTCCGGCGACAGCAAGCAGGCCGCGCTGTGGGCCGAGAAAGCGGCGAAAGGCGGCAATGTCGACGCCATGGCGCTGCTGTCGCAAATCCTCTTTACGCAGGGCGACTACGCACAGGCCAAAGCTCTGGCCCAACAGGCAAACATTGCGGGCAGCAAACGCGGCGCGATCATGCTGGCGCGGGTGCTGGTGAACACGCAAGCAGGCAAGACCGACTACCCGCAGGCCATTAAACTGCTGCAAACGGCGACCGAAGACATCGATAGCGACTCGGCGGTAGACGCGCAACAGCTGCTGGGGTTGATCTATGCCAACGGCGTTGAAGTCCCTCAGGATGACGTGCAGGCTGCGGCGTGGTTCAAGCGGAGTTCGGCTCTGTCCCGGACGGGCTATGCGGAGTACTGGGCAGGCATGCTGTTCAGGCAGGGTGAGAAAGGCTTTATCACACCGAATAAACAGAAAGCGCTTTACTGGTTAAACCTGAGCTGTACGGAAGGGTTTGATACCGGGTGTGAAGAGTTTGATGCGTTGAGCGGAGAGTAAATTATTGCCCGGTGGCGCTGCGCTTACCGGGCCTACGGTTATGTAGGCCGGGTAAGGCGAAGCCGCCACCCGGCATTTTTACATCACTGGTCAGCCGTTTTATCAAAACGACCCAGCACCTCGCGTTCATACGCCAGCGCTTTTTTACGGTCGAACTTGTGTTCCCACTTGGAGATTACCAGCACCGCCAGCGCATTACCCACCACGTTCAGCGCGGTACGCGCCATGTCGAGGATACGGTCTACACCGGCGATAAACGCCAGGCCTTCCAGCGGAATACCGACGCTGCCCAGCGTCGCCAGCAGCACCACGAAGGAGACGCCCGGCACGCCTGCGATACCCTTTGAGGTCACCATCAGGGTCAACACCAGCACGATTTCCTGCCACAGCGACAGGTCAATGCCGTACAGCTGAGCGATAAAGATTGCCGCAATACTCTGATACAGCGTTGAACCATCCAGGTTGAAGGAGTAACCGGTCGGTACAACGAAGCTGGTAATGGACGCCGGTGCACCGTAGGCCTCCATCTTCTCAATGATACGCGGCAGCACGCTCTCGGAGCTTGCCGTGGAGTACGCCAGAATCAGCTCATCTTTCAGAATGCGGATCAGGATCCAGATACTCAGCCCGCACAGGCGCGCCACAATCCCCAGCACCACCAGCGCGAAGAACAGGATCGCGAAGTGCACCAGAATCACCAACTTCGCCAACGGCCACAGGGAAGCAAAGCCGAAGTTCGCCACGGTTACGGCGATCAGCGCAAAAACACCCACCGGCGCATAGCGCATCACCATGTGGGTAACTTTGAACATGGTTTCAGAGATAGAGCGGAACACCGTTACCAGCGGTTCACGGTGCGTCGCGGGCAGGGAAGAAAGCCCCAGACCAAAGAGCACCGAGAAGAAGATGATCGGCAGCATCTCGCCCTTCGCCATTGACGCGATAATGTTGGTCGGCACCAGTGACAGAATTGTGCCCATCAGACCGTGCGAATGGCTCTGCACGTCGGCGGTGGTGCTTTGATATTTCGAAATATCCACCGTCGCCAGCTGCGACATATCAATCCCGGAACCTGGCTGGAACACGTTCGCCAGGGTGATACCAAGAATGATGGCAACCGTGGTGATCACTTCGAAATAGAGAATGGTTTTAACGCCGATGCGGCCTAACTGTTTCGCATCACCTACCCCGGCAATACCGACCACCAGCGTCGAGATCACAATCGGCACAACAATCATCTTGATCAGATGAATAAAGATATCGCCCGCTGGCGAGAGAAGGTTCGCAATCAGCCACTCGCGGCTGTCGCTATGGTAATGGAGGTAACTGCCCAGCAAGATGCCCAGCACAAGGGCCAGCAGGATCTGCCAGGCCAGGCTGACTTTCAAATTTTTCATAGAAACTGACTTCCTCAATGAAATCTCCGCACCAGCAAAACTGCATGAATATGGAGACATACTGAAAGGGTATGAATTGTGTTGCGTTGGTTTATGGGATTTTTTAACGCGCCGTATGAGTATCATTTGCACGGCATGCTGCGCAAGCCTTAAAGAACAAGGCATTTCACTGCAAAAAGCGTCATTGACGGTAATTAATAGCAATCCACATCAATAACCGATTGTTATGAAAAAACTTTTACAAACAAAAAAGTGAATAATTCTTCAGATGAATTATTTCCCTTCAAAGTTTCATTCGCTCAATTTTCATACTCTTCAGACATTGCGTGATCTGTCGCCCAAATACTAAACAAAGCTTGTAAAGCCCCTACTATTAACGTTTTTGCGACATATTATTAACATCTTACAAGGAGAAAAAAAGCCATGAGCCAAATACACAAACACGACATTCCCGCAAACATTGCGGACCGTTGCCTGATAAGCCCGGAGCAGTACCAGGAGAAATACCAGCAGTCCATTTCCAGCCCTGACGCATTCTGGGGTGAACAGGGCCACATCCTCGACTGGATCAAACCTTATCAGAAGGTAAAGAACACCTCTTTCGCGCCGGGCAACGTCTCCATTAAATGGTATGAAGACGGCACGCTGAACCTGGCGGCGAACTGCCTGGACCGCCATCTTGCCGAACGCGGCAACGAAACGGCCATTATCTGGGAAGGCGACGATGCCTCTCAGAGCAAACACATCTCATATAAAGAGCTTCATCGCGACGTCTGCCGCTTCGCCAACGTGCTGCTGGCCCAGGGCATTAAAAAAGGCGATGTGGTGGCGATCTATATGCCGATGGTGCCGGAAGCCGCGGTGGCTATGCTGGCCTGCGCGCGCATCGGCGCGATCCACTCCGTTATTTTTGGTGGCTTCTCGCCGGAGGCGGTTGCCGGACGTATCGTCGACTCGAACTCAAAGCTGGTGATCACCGCTGACGAGGGCGTGCGTGCCGGGCGCGGCATTCCGCTGAAGAAAAACGTCGATGAAGCGCTGAAAAACCCGAACGTGAAATCCATCCATAACGTCATTGTCTTCAAACGCACGGGCGGCAACATCGACTGGCACGAAGGCCGAGACCTGTGGTGGAGCGATCTGATTGAAAACGCGAGCGACCAGCATCAGCCGGAAGAGATGAACGCGGAAGATCCGCTGTTTATCCTTTATACATCCGGATCCACTGGTAAGCCGAAAGGCGTGCTGCATACCACCGGCGGCTATCTGGTTTACGCGGCCACCACCTTTAAATACGTTTTCGACTACCATCCGGGCGACATCTACTGGTGTACCGCCGACGTGGGCTGGGTCACCGGTCACAGCTACCTGCTGTACGGCCCGCTGGCCTGCGGCGCAACGACGCTGATGTTTGAAGGCGTACCTAACTGGCCAACGCCGGCGCGTATGTGCCAGGTGGTTGATAAGCATCAGGTCAACATTCTCTACACCGCGCCAACGGCGATCCGTGCGCTGATGGCGGAAGGCGATAAAGCCATCGAAGGGACCGACCGCTCTTCCCTGCGCATCCTCGGTTCCGTGGGCGAGCCGATCAACCCGGAAGCCTGGGAGTGGTACTGGAAGAAGATCGGCAACGAGAAGTGCCCGGTGATGGACACCTGGTGGCAGACCGAAACCGGCGGCTTCATGATCACCCCGATGCCGGGCGCCACGCAGTTGAAAGCCGGTTCGGCCACCCGTCCGTTCTTCGGCGTGCAGCCCGCGCTGGTGGACAACGAAGGCAATCCGCAGGAAGGGGCCACCGAGGGCAATCTGGTGATCGTCGATTCCTGGCCTGGCCAGGCGCGTACCCTGTTCGGCGACCATGAGCGCTTCGAACAGACCTACTTCTCAACCTTTAAAAACATGTACTTCAGCGGCGACGGCGCGCGCCGGGACGAAGACGGTTATTACTGGATCACCGGACGCGTGGACGATGTGCTGAATGTTTCCGGCCACCGTCTGGGCACGGCGGAGATTGAGTCTGCGCTGGTGTCGCATCCGAAGATTGCCGAAGCGGCAGTTGTCGGCATTCCTCACAACATCAAAGGCCAGGCGATCTACGCCTACGTCACCCTGAACCACGGCGAAGAGCCGTCGCCAGAGCTGTATACCGAGGTGCGCAACTGGGTGCGTAAAGAGATCGGCCCGCTGGCCACGCCGGACGTGCTGCACTGGACCGACTCACTGCCGAAAACCCGTTCCGGCAAGATTATGCGTCGTATTCTGCGCAAAATCGCAGCAGGCGACACCAGCAACCTCGGTGATACCTCAACGCTTGCCGATCCTGGCGTGGTGGACAAACTGCTCGAAGAGAAGCAGGCCATCGCAATGCCTTCCTAGTGTTTCTCCCTCTCCCCGTGGGAGAGGGCCGGGGTGAGGGCATCAGACCGCACCTTCCTTCCATCACCCTAACCCTCTCCCCATAGGGGAGAGGGGATAAAAACAAACCAACCTTACCTTTGGAGACTCTGTGATGAATAACGATATTTGTCAGCAGATAGAGAATAGTGCGCACTACAAGGAGCTCGTCGAAAAACGGCAACGGTTTGCCTTTATCCTTTCCATCATCATGCTGGTTATTTACGTCGGCTTTATTCTGCTGATCGCCTTTGCGCCGCAGTGGCTCGGTACGCCGCTGCACGCCGGAACCAGCGTTACGCGTGGCATCCCAATTGGCATTGGCGTTATCGTTATTTCGTTTGTGCTGACAGGTGTGTATGTCTGGCGTGCGAACGGTGAATTCGATCGTCTTAACAGAGAAGTTCTGCGCGAGGTAAAAGCATCATGAAGCGAGTCCTGACGGCGCTTGCCGCCACACTTCCCTTTGCTGCCCATGCGGCAGATGCCCTTACCGGCGAGGTCCAGCGCCAGCCAACCAACTGGCAGGCGATTATCATGTTCCTGATTTTCGTGGTGCTAACGCTTTACATCACCTACTGGGCGTCGAAACGCGTGCGCTCCCGTAACGATTACTACACCGCGGGCGGCAACATTACCGGCTTCCAGAACGGGCTGGCGATTGCGGGAGACTTTATGTCTGCCGCCTCGTTCCTCGGGATCTCCGCGCTGGTTTATACCTCGGGGTATGACGGCCTGATCTACTCCCTCGGCTTCCTCGTCGGCTGGCCGATCATTCTGTTCCTGATTGCCGAGCGCCTGCGTAACCTTGGCCGCTACACCTTTGCAGACGTAGCTTCATACCGCCTCAAACAAGGCCCCATCCGCATGCTCTCCGCCTGCGGTTCGCTGGTGGTGGTGGCGCTGTACCTGATTGCGCAGATGGTGGGCGCGGGTAAATTGATCGAGCTGCTGTTCGGTCTGAACTACCACGTCGCGGTGGTGCTGGTAGGCGTGCTGATGGTGATGTACGTCCTGTTCGGCGGCATGCTGGCCACCACCTGGGTACAGATCATCAAAGCGGTACTGCTGCTGTTCGGCGCCAGCTTTATGGCCTTTATGGTGATGAAACACGTCGGGTTCAGCTTCAATAATCTGTTTACCGAAGCCATGTCAGTGCACCCGAAAGGGGAAGCGATCATGAGCCCGGGCGGGCTGGTGAAAGATCCGATATCCGCGCTCTCGCTCGGTCTCGGCCTGATGTTCGGTACCGCTGGCCTGCCGCATATCCTGATGCGTTTCTTCACGGTGTCTGATGCACGTGAAGCGCGTAAAAGCGTGTTTTACGCCACCGGGTTTATGGGCTACTTCTACATACTGACCTTTATCATCGGCTTTGGCGCGATCATGCTGGTGGGGGCAAACCCGGCGTTTAAAGACGCGGCGGGCGCGCTTATCGGCGGTAACAACATGGCGGCGGTGCATCTGGCCGACGCGGTAGGCGGTAACCTGTTCCTCGGCTTTATCTCTGCCGTGGCCTTCGCCACCATCCTCGCGGTAGTTGCCGGGCTGACGCTGGCTGGTGCGTCTGCGGTATCGCACGATCTCTACGCCAACGTTTTCCGCAAAGGCGCAAGCGAGCGCGATGAGCTGAAAGTCTCCAAAATCACCGTACTGGTGCTGGGCGTCGTCGCCATCCTGCTGGGGATTTTGTTCGAGAAGCAGAACATCGCCTTTATGGTGGGGCTGGCCTTCTCGATTGCGGCAAGCTGTAACTTCCCGATCATTCTGCTCTCCATGTACTGGTCAAAACTGACCACCCGTGGGGCGATGATTGGCGGCTGGCTGGGGCTGCTGACGGCGGTGATTCTGATGATCCTCGGCCCGACCATCTGGGTGCAGATCCTCGGTCACGAAAGCGCTATCTTCCCGTATGAATACCCGGCGCTGTTCTCCATTGCCGTGGCGTTTATTGGGATCTGGTTCTTCTCAGCGACCGACAACTCGCCGGAGGGTAACCTGGAGCGTGAGAAATTCCGCGCCCAGTTTATCCGCTCGCAAACCGGCCTGGGTGTTGAGCAGGGCCGCGCGCACTAAACCTTTTCTCCCCGGTCGCTCTGGCCGGGGAACTTAAAACATCACCCACGCCACCAGCGGCGCGATTAATACCATTGTCACGCCCGAGAGCATCATCACCAGGCTTGCAACAACGCCTTCCTGCTGTCCCAGCTCATACGAACGTGCCGTCCCCGCCCCGTGCGACGCCGCGCCAAACCCCGCCCCTTTCGCCATCCCTTCGCGAATGGAAAGGCGCAGAAACAGCACATCCCCCACTGCCATGCCGAACACGCCGGTCACCACCACAAACAGCGCCACCAGATCCGGCTGTCCGCCGAGCGGTTTAGCCGCCGCCAGCGCGAACGGTGTGGTCACCGAGCGTACCGCCAGGCTGCGCTGGATTTCATCAGACAGGGTAAACAGCCGCGCCAGCCAGACCGAGCTGCACACCGCCACTACCGTCGCGGTGACGACACCCGCGCTGAGCGACATCCAGTGGCGTTTAATAATTGCCAGGTTGTCATACACCGGCACCGCAAAGGCGATAGTCGCCGGGCCGAGCAGCCACAGCAGCCAGTGGGATTCACCAATGTAGTTCTGCCAGGAGATATGGCCGAAGACCAGCATCAGCACCAGCAGGATCGGCGTAAAGACCAGCGGCATCAGCGGCAGCGTGCGAAAGCGGCGATACAGGCGCTTGTTGGCAAAGTAAATGACGACTGTCGCAATCAGGCATAGCACGCTTATCTGAAAGTTAGTCATGCTTCTGCCTGCTGATTTCAAAGCGATACACTTTATCCACCACCCAGGCGGTGGCGCCCAGCACCATCAGCGTGCTAAGGGCGATAACCGCAAAGATGCGCCAGCCGTCGACCATCAGCAGTTGCGCATAATTCACCACCGCCACCACGGCCGGAACGAAGAACAGCAGCATCTCCGCCAGCAGCCAGCGCGCACCGGCCCGCACCCAGCTAAGGGGCAACGCGCGACAGAGGATCAGCGTCAGCATCAGCACCATTCCCACCAGGTTGGCGGGTAAAGGCAGGTTCAGCCAGTCGACAAGATATTCAGCAAAAACAAACAGTCCCGCGTAGAGCAGTACCTGAACCGGTACCTGGAGTCGTTGAACAACGGCAGGCGTAACACGGCTTAACGCCACGGCCATGGGGGTTTTCCTCAGAAATGAGACGAGGCGCCAGTATAGTGAGCGTACGGTATCGACTGAAATGAATTAAAATCATCGAAGGTATAGTTTCGAGGAATAATCATGGACATAAGAACGCTGCGCTATTTTGTCGAGGTGGTTCGCCAGCAAAGTTTTACCCGCGCAGCGGAGAAGTTATTCGTAACCCAGCCTACCATCAGTAAGATGCTGAAAAACCTCGAAGATGAGCTGAACTGTACCCTCCTGATCCGCGACGGGCGCAAGCTGCTGCTGACCGATACCGGTCGCGTGGTGTTCGAGCGCGGGCTGGCAATTCTGGCGGAGTTCCGCCAGCTGGAGGCCGAGCTTGGGGACATCAACCACCTGACAAAAGGGCTGCTGCGGCTCGGCATTCCGCCGATGGTCGGCATGATGATGGCCGGGCCGATTAGCCTGTTTCGCCAGCGCTATCCCGGCGTTGAGCTAAAAATCTCTGAGTTTGGCGGCCTGACCGTGCAGCAGGCGGTGATGAACGGTGAACTGGACGTGGCCATGACGGCCCTTCCCGTGGAAGAAGAGAGCGGGCTGGCAACGCTGCCGCTGTTCAGCCACCCGCTGTGCGTGCTGGTGCCGCGCTCCGGCGACTGGCTGAAGATTGAATCAGTAAAACCCGAGCTGCTCGGCGAACACCCGCTGCTGATTTACAACGAAGATTTCGCCTTAAGCCGCCAGCTGATGGCGCTGTTTAACCAGCACAACGTAAAGCCGCGCATTGCGGTGCGCAGCGGCCAGTGGGATTTTCTGGCAGCGATGGTACAGGCGGGCGTGGGGATAGCCATTCTGCCGCAGCCGATCTGCGAGCGGCTGGATAAAAACACGCTGCGCTGGATCCCGCTGGAGAGCGATCTGCACTGGCAGTTAGGGATGATCTGGCGTGAAGGGGTGTATCTGTCGCACAGCGCACAGGCGTGGTTGCAATGCTGTGAGGGGTTTTGGGTACCCTCACCCTAACCCTTTCCCATAGGGCTGAGGGATCCCCAGTAATTTTTTTATGCAGAAGCAATAAAGTTGCTTTCTAAATGACTGAGGGCTGTCCGCGATGCCCTGGTCCGGCTGTAAATCGCTGAGGCGTTTCCTGCAGGCCGGGGCGAGGCGCAGGGATGCGCCGAGAGGGCGGCTTTACAGGGACGTTGCCTCCGCCCGTACCCGATAAGCCGGAAGGAATAAGCCGAGGGCACCGCGAAGCGGCGATTTACCGCCGGGAGCCCGGGTCGCCAGGGTGGTGGCGACTGAGCCACCCTGGCACGTTCACCGGTCATGTCGTTACAGAGTAGCAAGGAACATAAAGTGAACGGAATGACCACCACCGCCGTATGTTCCCCTCACCCTAACCCTCTCCCCGGAGGGGCGAGGGGATTGCTCAGTGCTCGCATTAATTTGTGGGGAACCCTCAGCCCACAGGGAGAGGGAACCGATCGAGCACGTAGGCCCGGTAAGCGCAGCGCCACCGGGCAATTACAGCGCTACTGATTCTCTATCAACAACGCTTCCAGCAGATCCAGATCGTGCAGCAGCTTTTGCAGCGTCTCGTTGCTGATCTGCCGCGTCGCGCGCAGGTGATACAGCTCGGCACGCTCGGAGCGCAGCGCCGCCAGGCGGAAACGGCGCTCGAGGTTCTCTTCCTGCAACGAACTTTCCACGTCGTTACGTCCGTCAGCACGGCGACGCAAATTACCGATCACGCGTGAACTGACTTCCTTCAGCAGCTGGTTATCAATGTTCTCTTCGGCATCGGCGGCCAGACGCTCCTCCATCTTCTCGATGGCGACAATCGCCACTTCCGCCGTCGCCGCACGGGCAATCCGCTCTTCCTTATGCTGCTGCGAGGTGTCACCCGCATCAATATGCTGCAGCAGAATCGGCAGCATAATTACGCCGACAAACAGGGAGAAGAGGATCACGCCCGCCGCCAGGAACACCAGCTCGTAGCGCGCCGGGAAGACGTCGCCCGTCGGCAGAAGCAGAGGAATGGAGAGCACACCAGCAAGGGTGATCGCCCCGCGAACGCCCGCGAAAGAGGCAATCAGCAGCTCGCGCGTGGTCCAGGAGCCGAACTCCATCGGCTTTTTGGTCAGGAAGCGAACGCTGAACTTCTTCATCGTCCACAGCCAGCCGAAACGCACCAGCATCAGCGAAAGGTAGATGAGTACGATATCGGTAAACAGCATCCACACTTCAACGTTTGGATCCGCTTCGGCCGCTATCAGCGAAGATTCCATAATTCCCGGCAGTTGCAGGCCCAACAGCAGGAACACCATGCCGTTAAAGACAAACTCGAGCATCGCCCAGGTACTGTTCGCGCGAAGACGCATCGCCAGCGGCGCCCGGCGCATCACGCCGGAGCGGGTGATGGTCATCCCCGCGGCTACCGCCGCCAGAATGCCCGACACGCCGATATGTTCGGCAATCAGGTAAGAGGCGAACGGCAGCAGGAACAGCAGGACGATCTGCGTCGCCGGTTCATCGCCGCCCCAGCGGCTGAGGAAGCGCAGCGAACGACCGTACAGCCAGCTTACAACAAAGCCTGCGAGGATACCGCCAATCGCCACCTTGAAGAATTCGAGGGTTGCACCGCCGACGGTAAAGACCATGGTGCCCATGGCTACCGCCACGGCAAACTTCAGGGCGACCAGGCCGGAAGCGTCGTTCATCAGCGCCTCGCCCTGCAAAATGCCCATGATTTTCTTAGGAATGCGCCCTTCGCCCACAATGCCGGACAGCGCCACGGCGTCGGTCGGCGACAGCACGGCAGCCAGCGCAAAGGCGGGTATAAGCGGGATCCCCGGTACGGCCCAGTAGATCAGGAAACCAATCCCGACCACGGTAACGACCACCAGCGCCAGCGCCAGACCGAAGATCTCTCGCCCGTGCTCAAGAAATTCGCGCGTCGGCGTTTTCCAGCCATCGGCAAACAGCAGCGGCGGGATAAACAGCACGAGGAACAGTTCCGGATCGAACTCCACGTGCAGACCGAACGTCGGCCACGCCAGCAGCGCGCCGATAGCTATTTGCATTAAAGGCAGGGGGACCTGGAAGGGCAGTACGCGTGTAACCACCCCGGATAATGAGACCACAAGGGTCATGATGAGTATTGTGAAGAAAATTTCCATGCGTTCCCTGTTTGCTGTGTTTCTTTTTAAGCCAAACCTGAGGCGTCGTGCCTCTTATTCTATCCTCTCCAGAGTAACGTAAAAGACAACGGGATGAGTCCTGAAAATAAAAACGGGCGGCCTGAGCCACCCGTTTTCGCATCAATGGATAACTTAAATTGCCCAGCCGCCCGCGTAGAACGCCACCAGCGCAACGGCGATGACAACGGTACCGATGTTCAGCTTGCGCCACTCACCGGAGACCAGACGCCCAATCACCAGCGAGGCGAAACCGATCATAATGCCGGTCACGATGTTACAGGTCAGCACGATAAAGACCGCGGTGATCAGACCGGACATGGCATCAACAAAGTCAGCAAAGTCGATTTTCGCCACGTTGCTCAGCATCAGCAGGCCGACGTACATCAGCGCAGGTGCGGTCGCGTAAGCTGGCACCAGATAAGAGAGCGGAGAGAGGAACAGGATCAGCAGGAACAGTACGCCAACGGTAATAGCCGTCAGGCCGGTTTTGCCGCCTGCCGCCGTACCCGCTGCGGACTCAATGTACACTGCCGCTGGCGCTGCACCCACCAGGCCAGAGAAAACGCTGCTCAGGGAGTCGGTGGTCAGCGCTTTGCCGCCGTCAATGATCTGGCCGTCTTTGTCCAGCAGGTTAGCCTGCCCCGCCACCGCGCGGATGGTCCCGGTGGCGTCAAACACCGCGGTCATTACCAGCGCCAGCACGCTTGGCAGGATCACCGGGTTCAGCGCGCCCACAATATCCAGGCTGCCAATCAGGGAGTTACCGTTGTCATCGCTCAGCGACGGCATGGCGAAAATCCCGGAGAAATGAACGGACGGGTCGAAAATCAGGCCGACGATGGACACGCCGATAATGGTCAGCAGAATGCCGCCCGGCACTTTCAGTTTTTCCAGGCCAATGATCACCGCCAGACCCACCAGCGACATAATTACCGGGAAGCTCGCGAAGTTACCCAGCGCAACCGGCAGGCCGTCCAGCGGGTTCTTGATGACCAGACCCACGCCGTTGGCGGCAATCAGCAGCAGGAACAGGCCGATGCCGATACCGGTGCCGTGCGCCACGCCCTGCGGCAGGTTGCGCAAAATCCAGCTACGGATGCCGGTAGCAGAGATCACGGTGAACAGTACACCCATCAGGAACACCGCGCCGAGCGCTACCGGGACGCTGATATGCTGGCCCAGCACCAGGCTGAAGGCGGTAAACGCGGTCAGGGAGATGGCGCACCCGATCGCCAGCGGCAGGTTCGCCCACAGGCCCATCACAATCGAACCCACACCCGCAACCAGGCAGGTGGCAACGAAGACCGCCGCTGGCGGGAAACCGGCTTTGCCGAGCATGCCCGGCACAACGATGACGGAGTACACCATCGCCAGAAACGTCGTCAGACCGGCAACAACTTCCTGGCGCACGGTGCTGCCGCGAGCAGAAATTTTAAACATGGCGTCAAGTGAACCGCCGGTACGCGCAGATGGCGTAGACATAGAAAACATCCCCTGAAAATTTTTATTGAAAGTCCGTAAGCGTGGTGGAGACTCCACTGCCAGCGAAACGTCAAATCCTTGTGCTGCGTTTGCGACGAAAGGGGCGTCACAAAAAAAGCAAACGTTTAGCTCCGCGCTTACAAAACGGGTGGTCAAATGTAGGCAAACGATTATCTAGCCTAATACCCGCCCTTTTCAACTGAACTTTCTCGTTTTTCGCTAAAATTGCCTCATGACGATGAAGAATTAAGCAGAGGATGCGCAAACGTTATCGTCCATGCGCAATTTCGTTACATTTCATCCCCCGCCGGGTATCTTCAGCGGGCCGCCTTTCGCAAGCGTTGTCTGCCAGCCCGGACGTGCCTCCACTCTCTGTTTCCACGCCGCTATGTGGTCGAGATTGTCGATGCCGCCTCTCGCCAGCAGGGCGAAGAGGGGAAAACTCATCTGGATGTCCGCCATGGTCAGCGTGTCGCCGGCAAACCAGCTGTTTTCGGCAAGATGATCGTTAATAAAGCGCGCATGCGTTTCCAGCTGGCGGTTGAGATACGCTTTTTGCACCCCCTGCCCCAGCGCCTTACCCAGCGTGCGCAGGCCAAACGGGACGGGGGGTTTGCCGAGGCTGTTAAATACCAGCTTCATTAACAGCAGCGGCATCAAAGAGCCTTCGGCGTAATGCAGCCAGAAGCGATACTGCACTTTATGAGCGGGATCTAACGGTTTGAATCGTGACGCCGAATCGTACGTTTCCTGAAGATATTCCAGAATCGCGCCTGATTCAGCCAGAACCAGTCCGTTATCTTCCAGTACCGGGGATTTTCCCAGCGGATGCACTTTTTTGAGCGCGTCTGGTGCGAGCATGGTTTTTTCGCGCTGGTAGCGCACAATCTCATATGTCAGACCCAGTTCTTCCAGCGCCCAGAGGACGCGATGGGAACGAGACTGGTTAAGGTGGTGGACCGTTAGCATGATGTTCTCCGGTGATTCATACTTTTTAACTATAGAAAACTGAACAACTTCACGAAAAAAATTCGGCTAAAATCTCATCATCTCCGGTGGCAAAAACGGCGGCCGGGCATAGAATTAAAGTGTCAGTACAAACCGGAACCTCCTCCACAAGCTCGACACGAGGAGTACTGATGTCGGGGGAAACCCTCCCGTGAGCCAGCGGGATAGAGAGAAAGACAAAGACCGGAAAAAACTAAAGCGCCCTTAGTGGCGCTTTAGTTCTTTATGCTTGTTGCCGGGTGGCGGCTGCGCCTTACCCGGCAAACACCTCTCAATCCTCCTCCAGCAACCGCGCCCCCGTCCCCTGCTCGCCCAGCCTGTCACCCGGGTTACGCAGCGGACAATCGCTACGTGATAAACACCCGCAACCAATGCAGCCATCCAGTTCATCGCGCAGGGCCACCAGCGTGTGAATACGACGATCCAGTTCTTCTCGCCACTGGGACGACAGCTGCTTCCACTCTTTCGCGCTCAGCGAGTGTCCTTCCGGCAATACGCCGAACGCGTCGCCGATGGTAGCCAGGGGGATGCCGATACGTTGCGCAATTTTGATAATCGCCACGTAGCGGAGCACATCGCGGGTATAGCGCCGCTGGTTTCCGGCGTTACGGATACTTTTTATTAACCCTTTGCTTTCATAGAAGTGGAGCGCCGACACCGCCACGCCGCTTCGTTTCGCCACTTCACCGGGGGTTAACAGCGCTTTGATGCGCGGTAATCTCTTTTCCATAAAACCTCTTTACCTCAAGTTAACTTGAGGAATTATACTCCCCCGCAGAGAAAACGACGAATCAACCAGGACAGATGTCTCCACAGAGGGGTAACCTTATGTCGCATCAGCAAATTATTCAGACGCTTATTGAATGGATTGATGAACATATCGACCAGCCGTTGAACATTGATGTGGTCGCTAAGAAGTCGGGCTATTCGAAATGGTATTTACAGAGAATGTTCCGCACCGTAATGCATCAAACGCTGGGTGACTACATTCGCCAGCGCAGGCTCCTGCTGGCGGCGCAGGCGTTACGCTCAACGCAGCGGCCCATTTTTGATATCGCAATGGATCTGGGCTATGTGTCGCAGCAGACCTTTTCCCGCGTCTTCCGCCGCGAGTTTGACCGTACGCCGAGCGACTACCGCCATCAGCTCAATTAATGCGTGTTAACGCAAGGGTTGCTGCTGCCAGGCCATAAATGCCTGGGGCGGCATCGCTTTCGCGAAGTGCCATCCCTGACAATACTGCACGCCACGCTTCAGCAGCCAGCTCACCTGCTCCCCCGTCTCGACCCCTTCCGCAATGGTTTTCAGCCGCAGGCTTTGCGCCATCTCAATGATGTGCTCGGCAATCAGGTGGCTGGTGCTGTTGGTGGTTAAGGTATCGATAAAAGATTTGTCGATTTTCAGGATATCGACGTTCAGTGAATAGAGGTTATGCAGGTTAGAGTAGCCGGTTCCGAAATCATCAATCGCCACTTCATACCCCGCCTGGCGAAACGCCTGAATGACCGGCGTGGTTTTCGGCACGTCAATAAACCCCCGCTCCGTCACCTCAATTTTGATTTGCTGCGCGCGAACCGAGTAAAAGCGGGCTTTGTCGGAGATCAGGGCGATAAGACGCGAAGAGTGAAAATCCGACGCCGACAGGTTAATCGAGACATACAGATCGGGGTGAGCGGCAAGAAAATGGCCCAGATCGGTGAACACCTCCTCCACGACGTAATCCGTAATACGCTCAATCATCCCCTCTTTTTCGGCCAGGGGAATAAATTCCGCCGGGCTCATAACCTGACCGTTGAATCCTGGCCAGCGCAACAACGCCTCTGCTCCCACGCACTGGTTATTTTTTATATCAATAATGGGCTGATAATGGACGCACAGCTGGCGTTTATTCAGCGCCCGGTGCAGAAGTCGGCCAGGCGAATTGAATTCACGGTGTGTTCGCGACCACACCAGCAAAATAATAATGCTGCAAATCATCCCCAGCGGTAGCGTCAGAGTAGCCTGATGATAAAGCGTTTTATAAAAACGGGCATTGGAGGTTGAAACGATGGCCGCAATGGGCCTCTGTTCTGATTTTACGATCGTATAAAAACGGTCATCTTTCTGAAAAGTCGTTTCCTGATGTCGGAGCATCGAATGCAATAAAGAAATATTGGCTTCCTGACTCACAGAAAAGAATGCATTGCTGACGGTGTCATACACTCCCCACGACAGGGAACGATCGTCTGACATCACCTCACTGTACGAAAGCGGGTTGACCACTGCGACATAATTTCCGCGCTGCATATATATCATTTTATAACCATTAAAAAATGGCGTATCGCGAAAATAATAGATAGCAACGTCGGGTTTACGTGTGTAATTGGCAGCGGGGATGATGTAAGGATGATCCGGCGTAAAAAGGGTCGAGCAGAGAAAGTCCTGGCCTTCAGCATAAATTAAATCGGCAACAAAAAGGCGACCGCGGGAAACGTTCAACATATATTGACGATGCTCCGGCGTACACACTTTACCCTGATATTTTTCCGCGTCTTCCCGGGCCATATCAACCTGTTGAATAACCCGTTCAGTTTTGTTTAAAGCAAGTTCAGCAAACGTGCGCAGCTGAGCGCTGATTTCCGACACGGCTCTAAGCTGGGCAAACCATAGCGCAAGCATCACCGGCAGCATAACTACCATGATAATCCCGACCGCTTTGAGCATTTTGCGCCGCGCGCTACGATTCATTTCCCGCTCTGTATCCCTGCATGTTGTACGCCTGTAGCAATGAAGACCGGCTGCTTTGATAAACAGGTGATTACGTTGCATGAATCATGGGAAGTTAGCAACTGACTTTTGGTATTAAAAATCCTAAAATTCGTGATGCCGATAATATTTTCCCGTAAGCCAAACTAAAAGTATTCATTTCGTTTCTGATAAGGATAATAATTACCCGCGACAGGTGTGGAAAATTCGTTGGCTGAAATAGCCTGCTCTTTGTTCTTATACTGATTTATAAATAATCAGACGCCAGAACCGTTTTTCCTCTTCCCGTACGCTTGGCGTCATATAATGCCTTATCAGCACGCATCAGTATGGCAGAAGTATCCCGTTGCCCCTGACAGACTTCAACCACCCCGGCGCTGAAAGAGAGTACCAGCGTTTTATCGCCCACACGCAGCGGTTTTGAGATCAGCGCGGCACGCAGCCGGGAAGAGAGCAACGTAGCGGCCATACCATCCGTACGCGCCAGCAGAAGAACAAACTCTTCGCCCCCTACCCGTCCCAGTGCTGACCCGGCCGGGCTCACTTCGCGAATACGGTCGCAAAAGTGAATCAATGCCGCATCGCCAACCTGATGTCCCCACCGATCGTTGATCTGCTTGAAATAATCGAGATCGAACATCAGGAGACAGAAATGGCTACTGACATCCTGCGGCGAACTGGCTGCCAGCGCCATTTTGAGCCGCTGTAAAATTGTCGAGCGATTCAGACAGCCCGTCAGATCGTCCGTGGTGGCTTTGACGGTCAGCTGCTGTTCTGCTTTTTTACGTTCGGTGATATCGAGGCCAATATTGAGAATGGAGTTATCCGGTAAAAGGATGTTTGACCAGAGGATGGTTAACGGCGTCCCGTCTTTACGCACCGGGTGCCATTCGTACATATCCTTAAGTGGTGCGAAACGAACCGACTCCTGCACGCGCTGTCGCTCCTCGGGATCCGGGTAAAACAGGGCCAGCGGATCGGGGTGCTCGCCGATTTCAGTCATACTCCAGCCAAAGACTTTTTCGCATTCGGCGTTCCACAATACACACCGGTTATGTCTGTCAAAGGCGTTCATCAATACCGGAGCACGTTCAAATAAAGTTTTATATTGCGTGACGACGCGCTGCATCTCTTGCGCTGTTTTTTCCCGCACGATGATGTCATCAAAATAATCTTTTAGCTTCTCGACCAATACCACCACGATATTTTTCAATATCGGTAACGAGGTCAGTTTTTCATTAAAAGCCAAAAAGAAATAACCACTGCACTGTCTGCCATGCGCTGAGAGTTTACACAGCACGCCGCTTTGCAGTCGCGCATAGCCCGGGTGCTGAGGGGAAAATACCGCCCGGCCAATATGCTCTTTCCAGTAGATAACGCGCCAGGCGCGGTGATGCCGCTGCAACAGGGTGCTGGCAAGAAAATCCGCCACGTTGAAGGCGTGACACGTCACGTCGCCGGCACAAACCACGCGCGGCCCGTCTGCGGATTCGACACTGACCCACGAGAGATTTGCCCCCAGTGCGCTGTTGATGATTTCCAGCATTTCAACCGGCGAACACTGCGCGTTGAGTTGTGGCATCAGCTTCGCCAGGGCGTGCAGAGCCTGCATGCTGTCGTTAATAATCTCGCGTCTTTTTTCTTTCATTATCTTTTCGCAGGTCATTAATCGAGAGAGCAACCGCAATAACTCATATCTGAATAAAAGAATAAGACCACGAAATCAAAGAGTATGCTGAGTGTTAAAAAAGAATAAAAATCCAAATAATTCAATGTGATGAATTATTTTTGCGGGTACATTTATTGTTCCACACAAGCATAATCCATAGACATACTGCTGTAAACGCTATACAGCCGAGGGTGTTTTGCAAAGGTTTTGCTATCTGAATGAATTAAAAATAAAAATTCCGGCTAAGCGCCGATCTGAGCGAGTACGATATATTTTCCCCGGTTATAAACCCACTTTTACCTCATACGATACTGGCGAATAAAACAGCAAATGTGATATAGTTCACACATCTTATGTAACGAGAAACATTGTTTCATTCCAGTTCGTCTGTTTTGTCGAGGATGGGTTTTATGGCAACCATTACCACCAGCATGGTGCTCCTGCGCTGGCCGTTGTTGAGCGCGGTTTTGATGTTCCTGGCCAGCACGTTAAACATTCAGTTCCGAAAGTCCGACTACGCAGGTCTTGCTGTGATTAGCACCCTGTTAGGGTTGGGTGCCGCATGCTGGTTCGCGACAGGTTTACTCGGCATTACGCTGGTGGATATGGCCGCCGTCTGGGAAAACATTAAAGTGGTGATGGTTGAAGCCATGAGCCACACTCCGCCAGACTGGCCGATGGTGATTACCTGATAGCCTGTTATAAAAAACCCAGACATTGTCTGGGTTTTTTGTGTTTCACGCGTCTGGATATCAGAACGGGATATCGTCGTCGAAGTCCATTGGCGGTTCGTTAGACGGTGCCGGAGCAGACTGCTGCTGAGGACGAGACTGCGCGCCGCCGCTGAACTGATTGCCGCCCTGAGGCTGTTGAGGCTGACCCCAACCGCCCTGCTGCTGGCCGCCACCTGCCGGTGCGCCACCGCCCTGACGACCACCCAGCATCTGCATGGTGCCGCCTACGTTGACCACCACTTCCGTGGTGTATTTTTCCTGACCGGATTGATCGGTCCATTTGCGGGTACGCAGCTGGCCTTCGATATAGACCTGAGAACCCTTACGCAGATACTCACCGGCCACTTCAGCCAGTTTGCCAAACAGCACAACGCGGTGCCATTCGGTCTGCTCTTTCATTTCACCGGTCGCTTTATCACGCCAGGATTCGGAAGTAGCCAGCGTAATGTTGGCAACTGCGCCACCACTCGGCATGTAGCGTACTTCCGGGTCCTGGCCCAGATTACCGACGAGAATCACCTTGTTTACGCCTCTGCTGGCCATGTTCGTGTCTCCTGAATACGTTTCTTAATAGTGTAAACGCGCGAGTGTACCATTTCCATGCGACACTTTGATAGTTGCGTAGCATGTTCCAGAGTTCTCTCGCGGACTCGACATTGTTACACAGTGAATCAGAAAATGCATTCCAATACTGTATATTCAAACAGGTCATTTTGTGTCATAATTAGCCGTTTCTGACAGCCGTTTGTCCTTCAAACAAATCAGGCAATCCGTGTTCCAACCGGGAAAGGTGAATGGATAAGATCGAAGTTCGGGGCGCCCGCACCCACAATCTCAAGAATATCAACCTCATAATCCCTCGCGACAAACTCATCGTCGTGACCGGGCTTTCGGGGTCTGGCAAATCCTCACTGGCTTTCGACACTTTGTATGCCGAAGGACAGCGTCGTTACGTTGAATCGCTCTCGGCGTACGCGCGTCAGTTCCTGTCGCTGATGGAAAAACCGGATGTCGACCACATTGAAGGGTTGTCTCCTGCTATCTCCATTGAGCAGAAATCCACATCGCATAACCCGCGTTCTACGGTCGGTACCATTACCGAAATCCATGACTACCTGCGTCTGCTGTATGCGCGCGTGGGCGAGCCGCGTTGTCCGGATCATGACGTTCCGCTGGCGGCCCAGACCGTCAGCCAGATGGTGGATAACGTGCTGTCTCAGCCGGAAGGCAAACGCCTGATGCTGCTGGCGCCAATCATTAAAGAGCGTAAGGGTGAACACACCAAAACGCTGGAAAACCTGGCAAGCCAGGGCTATATCCGCGCCCGTATCGATGGCGAAGTGTGTGACTTGTCAGATCCACCAAAGCTGGAGCTGCAAAAGAAACACACCATCGAAGTGGTGATTGACCGCTTTAAGGTACGTGAAGATCTGGCGACGCGTCTGGCGGAATCCTTTGAAACGGCGCTGGAACTGTCGGGCGGCACGGCGGTGGTGTCAGACATGGACGATGCGAAAGCGGAAGAGCTGCTCTTCTCCGCCAACTTCGCCTGCCCGATTTGCGGCTACAGCATGCGCGAGCTGGAACCGCGCCTGTTCTCGTTCAACAACCCAGCGGGCGCGTGCCCGACCTGTGACGGCCTCGGCGTTCAGCAATATTTCGACCCGGACCGCGTGATCCAGAACCCGGAGCTGTCGCTGGCGGGTGGCGCCATTCGCGGCTGGGATAAGCGTAATTTTTACTACTTCCAGATGCTGAAATCGCTGGCAGAGCACTATAAGTTCGACGTTGAAGCCCCGTGGGCCAGCCTGAGCGCGAACGTACATAAAGTGATCCTGTTCGGTTCCGGCAAAGAGAACATCGAGTTCAAGTACATGAACGATCGCGGTGACACTTCCGTGCGTCGCCACCCGTTCGAAGGGGTGCTGCACAACATGGAGCGCCGCTACAAAGAGACCGAATCCAGCGCGGTGCGTGAGGAGCTGGCGAAGTTCATCAGCAACCGCTCCTGCGCCACCTGCGAGGGTACACGTCTGCGTCGCGAAGCGCGTCACGTGTTTGTTGAAAACACGGCGCTGCCGACCATCTCAGACATGAGCATCGGCCACGCGATGGACTTCTTCAACAACCTGAAGCTCTCCGGCCAGCGCGCGAAAATCGCCGAAAAAGTGCTGAAAGAGATCGGCGATCGCCTCAAGTTCCTCGTGAACGTCGGCCTGAACTACCTGACGCTTTCCCGATCGGCTGAAACGCTCTCCGGCGGTGAAGCCCAGCGTATCCGCCTGGCGAGCCAGATTGGCGCGGGCTTAGTCGGCGTGATGTACGTGCTGGATGAGCCGTCTATCGGCCTGCACCAGCGCGACAACGAACGCCTGCTCGGCACGCTGGTTCACCTGCGTAACCTTGGCAACACGGTGATTGTGGTTGAGCACGACGAAGACGCCATTCGCGCCGCAGACCACGTGATCGACATCGGCCCGGGCGCTGGCGTGCACGGCGGACAGGTGGTGGCAGAAGGGACGCTGAAAGACATTATGGCGGTGCCCGAGTCGCTGACCGGCCAGTACATGAGCGGCAAGCGCAAAATTGAAGTGCCAAAACAGCGCGTGGCGGCGAACCCGGAAAAAGTGCTGAAGCTAACCGGGGCGCGCGGCAACAACCTGAAAGACGTGACCCTGACGCTGCCTGTCGGGCTGTTTACCTGCATCACCGGCGTGTCCGGTTCCGGTAAATCGACGCTGATCAACGATACGCTGTTCCCGATTGCACAGACGGCGCTGAACGGCGCGACGCTGGCCGAGCCTGCACCGTACCGCGACATTCAGGGGCTGGAGCATTTCGACAAGGTTATCGATATCGATCAGAGCCCGATTGGCCGCACCCCACGTTCCAACCCGGCGACCTATACTGGCGTCTTTACGCCCGTCCGTGAACTCTTCGCGGGTGTACCGGAAGCGCGTTCGCGTGGGTATACACCAGGACGTTTCAGCTTTAACGTGCGCGGCGGCCGCTGTGAAGCGTGCCAGGGCGACGGCGTAATCAAGGTTGAGATGCACTTCCTGCCGGATATCTACGTGCCGTGCGACCAGTGCAAAGGCAAGCGCTATAACCGCGAAACGCTGGAGATTAAGTACAAAGGCAAGACCATCCACGAAGTGCTGGATATGACCATCGAAGAGGCGCGCGAGTTCTTTGACGCCGTCCCTGCGCTGGCGCGTAAGCTGCAAACCCTGATGGATGTGGGTCTGACCTATATTCGTCTGGGGCAGTCAGCGACAACGCTGTCCGGCGGTGAAGCGCAGCGCGTGAAGCTGGCGCGTGAGCTGTCCAAACGCGGTACCGGTCAGACGCTGTACATTCTGGACGAGCCGACCACCGGCCTGCATTTTGCGGATATCCAGCAGCTGCTGGACGTGCTGCACCAGCTGCGCGATCAGGGCAACACCATCGTGGTGATTGAGCACAACCTGGACGTGATTAAAACCGCGGACTGGATTGTCGATCTCGGCCCGGAAGGCGGCAGCGGCGGCGGTGAAATCCTCGTCTCCGGTACGCCAGAGACCGTTGCAGAGTGCGAAGCCTCGCACACCGCGCGCTTCCTTAAACCGTTGCTGTAATCGTTACACGGAGAGCTGCTGTCGGATCGTTTCCGGCAGCAGTTCTACCGCCTGTTGATACGACGCATCTACCAGGTAGTAAATTTGCGAATCTGGCAGCGAGCCGTCGAGAAACACCGTACTCCAGTGTGCTTTATTCAGATGCTTGCTTGGCCTGACATCATCGTGCTGCTGGCGCAGTAAGTCGGCCAGTTCAGGACTGGTTTTCAGCGATGCCGCAGGACGTCCCTCAACCTCTTTTACCATCGCGAACAACACATCACCCACTTTGATCTGCGTGGCTTTCCAGTCGCTGTGAACGCTCTGTTCTGCGCCCGGCTTGCTCATGCAGTACTGAAGTATCTCCGAAATTGTCATCTTTATTCCCCTTGTAGCGTTGCGATAATTTTACGCGAACCACCGTGAATGCGATGTTCTCCCAGCCAGATCCCCTGCCACGTTCCCAGCAGTAGCCGTCCGTTGTGGACCGGCAGCATCAACGAGACCCCCAGCAAAGAGGATTTGATGTGCGAAGGCATATCATCCGCCCCCTCGTAATCATGGTCATACGGGGCGTTATCCGGGACGGTTTTCAGAAAATGCCGCTCCATGTCAGACCGGACGGTGGGATCGCAATTTTCATTGAGCGTGAGAGAAGCAGACGTGTGCTGAAGCAGCAGATGCAGCAAACCCGTTTTGACGCGCGACAGGTCGCGGATTTGCCCGATGACTTCGTCCGTCACCAGGTGAAATCCGCGTGGTTTTGCGCTTAAGGTCAGGGTCTGTTGATACCACATGTGCTGCTCCGTGTTGAAAGATGAATCTTTCTAAGTGTGCAGCAAGAAAGCGAAAGGTAAAACCCGCGCGGAGAGATTTGCTTAAAAAAGCATTCACCCCGCCGTTAATGCATCAGTATTCGGAGTTAACGATCACCTCTTCACCAAATTTACCGGCCATTGGCAGCGGCCGGTAGGTGGAGTTCGAGGCGCGTAACACCCGGATGCCTCTGGCTCCCACATCGTGCGCCGCGGTGATGTCGTTATCTGAATCACCGTAGAACACCTTGATATTTTTCTTTTCCAGCCACTGGGTTTTGGTGTTTTGCCCTTCCTGGTCCCCGGCAAAAATGACCGGATTCATGCTGGCAGCCGGGATCAGAAAATCATCCTGTAGCGTTTTCGAGACGGTTTCGGTTTTGGTCTGGCTACGTCCGGTCACGAAGTAAATGCTGTCGCCGCGCTTTACGTGCATGGCGATCAGCGCGCGAGCAACCTCTTTCGGGATACTGAACTCATCCCAGCCGTTGTTCATCTTTTCCCAGAATTCCGGGTTTTTCAGATAGGCTTCGCTGTCCGGGGAGTACGTTTTTTTGCCGCGCCAGAAACCGGGGCTGGAGAAGAGAACGGTATCGTCAATATCGAAGCCCACGGCCATCGGCGGGCGACCCGTCAGGCTGTTTTCGATTTGTGCCACTGAAACCCAGTGAATGGGGGCCTGTTCGGCAAGAATGGCGGCGGTGGTTCCGGTGTAAAGCGGCGTGGGTGCAGAAGCCCGCGCAACAACGGTACTATTAAGCGAGAACAATAAGCAGGCGGCGCTGAGCGCCAGTGTGATCTTGCGCATGTTTTCCCCTGAATATTCAGTTTGTTATCTTTTTATTTTGAGCGGATGGTCAAAAACTATCCGACCATAACCCCAGCGGGAGGGGAAGAAAAGGAGTTTTTGCTTATGAAGCTGAATAAAAAGAAGACGATCACAAAGTGTGGATGAGTGATGTAGGCCCGGTAAGGCGCAGCCGCCACCGGGCAAGATTTTCTGCGGCCTGATGCCCTCACCCCAGCCCTCTCCCACAGGGAGAGGGAGATAATAAGTAGTGAGTACTTACATCACAGCTGCAAACGCCTGCGCCACGCGCTGGACGTTGCTGGCATTCAGACCCGCCACGCACATACGGCCGCTGGCGATCAGGTAGACGCCGAACTCTTCGCGCAGGCGATCGACCTGCGCCGCGCTCAGTCCGGTATAGCTGAACATCCCGCGCTGCTTGAGAAGATAATCAAAGTTATGTCCAGGCACGGCCTCTTTCAGAACGTTAACCAGCTCCTGACGCATCGACAGGATGCGCTTACGCATGCCTTCCACTTCCGCAAGCCAGGTGGCTTTCAGCTGATCATCGCCCAGTACGGTCGCGACCACCTGCGCACCAAAGTTCGGCGGGCTGGAGTAAATACGGCGGACCGTCGCTTTCAACTGACCGAGTACGCGTCCCGCGGCTTCGGCGTCTTCACACACCACGGACAGACCGCCGACGCGCTCGCCGTAGAGGGAGAAGATTTTTGAGAAAGAGTTGCTGACCAGCGCAGGCAGACCCGCGCTGGCAATCGCACGAATGGCGTAGGCGTCCTCCTCCATGCCCGCCCCAAAGCCCTGATAGGCGATGTCGAGGAACGGGATCAGGTTACGCGCCTTCAGTACCTCGATCACCGCATCCCACTGGGCATTGGTGAGGTCCGCACCGGTCGGGTTATGGCAGCACGGATGCAGCAATACGATACTGCGCTCCGGCAGGGTGTTCAGTTTTTCCAGCAGCGCATCAATGCGTACGCCGTTGGTTTCGCTGTCGAACCATGGATAGGTCGCAACCTTAAAGCCCGCGCCTTCAAAGATGGCCACGTGGTTTTCCCACGTCGGGTCGCTGACCCACACGCCGGAATCCGGGAAGTACTTTTTCAGGAAATCTGCGCCTACCTTCAGCGCACCCGAGCCACCCAGCGTCTGGATAGTCGCCACGCGCTTTTGCGCGAGCACCGCGTGGTCCGCACCAAACAGCAGCGGCGCGATAGTGTTGCGGTAGGTGTTTAATCCTTCCATCGGCAGATAAAGCGAAGCACCGTGCGGGGTTGCGTTCAGACGCGCTTCAGCTTCGGCAACGGCTTTCAACTGAGGAATGATGCCGTCTTCGTTGTAGTAAAGACCAATGCTGAGGTTCACTTTGTCGCTGCGAGGATCTTCTTTGAAACGCTCCATCAAGGAGAGGATAGGGTCGCCGGCGTAGGCGTCTACTTTCTGAAACACGCGATGTTCTCCGGATTGTTATGAGGCAGGGAATTCAACAATAAACCGGAAGCGGAAGAAGATCGAGGGGATGTTAACAGAAGCGGGATGCACCGCATCCCGCTCATGCTTAGTCGACGTATTTCATCGCTACCCTTGAGGTAAGGCGCGTGATAAGTTCGTAAGCACTCACTTTTGTTATTTCAGCAATACGCTCTACCGGCAGGCCTTCGCCCCACATCACCGCATCGTCCCCCGCTTTATCCTGCGCGTCGGGTCCCAGATCGACACAAATCATGTCCATCGCCACACGGCCGACAATCTTCACTTCGCGACCATTGACCAGTACCGGCGTACCCGTTGGCGCGGCGCGCGGATAGCCGTCGCCGTAGCCCATCGCTACCACGCCAAGCCGCGTGTCGCGCTCACTGGTCCAGGTGCCGCCGTAACCTACCGGCTCCCCTGCTTTGTGCTCACGCACGGCAATCAGCTTTGAAACCAGCGACATCACCGGCTTAAAGCCGAAGTCCGGTCCCCAGGGTTTGTTCTCAAGCGGGGAAACGCCATACAGGATAATCCCCGGACGCGCCCAGTCGAAGTGCGACTGCGGCCACAGCAGAAGGCCGCCGGACGCCGCAATGGAGCGCATCCCCGGTTTGCCTTCGCAGAAGGTGGTGAAGATATCAAGCTGCTGTTCCGTTGCGCCGCATTCAGGCTCATCGGCGCGGGCAAAGTGGCTGACGATATTCACCGGTTGACGCACGTTCTTGCACTGGCACAGCCGCTGATAAAACGCTTCGGCATTCTCCGGGCGCACGCCCAGGCGGTGCATGCCCGTGTCGAGCTTCATCCACACGGTGACCGGCTCGCTCAGTTCGGCCGTTTCCAGCGCGGCCAGCTGTTCTTCGTTATGCACCGCCGTGTGCAGGTGCTGATCGGCAATGGTCGGCAGGTCCGAGGCTTCAAAAAAGCCTTCGAGGAGCAGAATCGGTTGCGTAATTCCACCTGCGCGCAGGCGGAGAGCTTCTTCGAGACGGGCGACGCCAAAAGCGTCGGCATCGGGGAGCGTTCGCGCGGTCTCAAGAAGACCGTGTCCGTAAGCGTTCGCTTTCACGACTGCAACGAGCTTACTGGCGGGCGCCAGTTCTCGCAGACGTTGCAGGTTGTGTCGCAGAGCGCGGCGGTTAATCACAACAGTTGCCGCTTGCATTTGAATTCCTTAGAAATTACTCATCATCATATTGAGGACCGGCATAGTTGTCGAAACGCGACCACTGGCCGTTAAAGGTCAGACGTACCGTACCGATGGGGCCGTTACGTTGCTTACCAATAATAATTTCGGCGATCCCTTTCAGATCGCTGTTCTCGTGATAAACCTCATCACGGTAGATGAACATGATTAAGTCGGCATCCTGCTCGATGGAGCCGGATTCACGCAGGTCGGAGTTGACCGGGCGCTTGTCTGCACGTTGTTCCAGAGAACGGTTTAGCTGCGACAGCGCCACCACCGGCACGTGCAGCTCTTTGGCTAACGCTTTGAGCGAGCGGGAAATTTCGGCAATCTCCAGCGTACGGTTGTCGGAAAGCGACGGAACACGCATCAGCTGGAGGTAGTCAATCATGATAAGGCCGATGCCACCGTGTTCACGGGCGATACGGCGCGCGCGGGAGCGCACTTCCGTCGGCGTCAGGCCGGAGGAGTCATCAATATAGATGTTCCGTTTTTCCAGCAAAATCCCCATGGTGCCGGAGATCCGCGCCCAGTC
The DNA here is from genome assembly GCF_048284255.1 of Enterobacter cloacae complex sp.6700776. Lineage (NCBI taxonomy): Bacteria > Pseudomonadati > Pseudomonadota > Gammaproteobacteria > Enterobacterales > Enterobacteriaceae > Enterobacter > Enterobacter cloacae complex sp.6700776. The sequence goes on from NZ_JBLVYK010000014.1 coordinate 60,018, forward strand.
CTCATCGTCGAGCTGACCGGTACGGATGCGGGTCTGATCCACGCGCGACAGGGATGCCAGAGAACGCATCATGATCTGTTCTGAGGGCATCTCAAGACTGAAGATAAGAACCGGTTTATCCTGCAACATCGCCGCGTTTTCGACGAGGTTCATCGCAAATGTCGTTTTACCCATCGATGGACGCGCCGCGACGATAATCAAATCCGATGGCTGAAGACCTGCCGTTTTCTTGTTGAGATCGTCATAACCGGTGTTCACCCCCGTCACGCCATCGTGCGGCTGCTGGAAAAGCTGCTCAATACGCGCAACGGTGGCGTCGAGCACATCGGCGATGTTTTTCGGGCCTTCGTCTTTGTTCGCACGGCTTTCGGCGATTTTAAAGACGCGGGACTCGGCAAGATCAAGTAGATCTTCGCTGGTGCGCCCCTGGGGATCGAAACCGGCCTCGGCGATCTCATTCGCCACCGAGATCATCTCGCGGACAACGGCACGTTCACGGACGATATCAGCGTAAGCGCTGATATTCGCGGCACTTGGCGTGTTTTTTGACAGTTCTGCCAGATAGGCAAACCCGCCGACACTGTCGAGCTGTCCCAGACGCTCCAGCGATTCTGCGAGTGTAATCAGGTCGATCGGGCTGCCCGACTCCTGCAAACGCGCCATTTCAGTAAAGATGTGGCGGTGCGGGCGGGTATAGAAGTCTTCCGCAACAACGCGCTCGGCGACGTCGTCCCAGCGTTCGTTATCCAGCATTAAACCGCCCAACACCGACTGTTCCGCTTCAATCGAGTGCGGCGGGACTTTTAACCCGGCGACCTGATAATCACGTTCACGGGGTTCAGTCTGTTTGTTGAAGGGTTTGTTTCCTGCCATAGTGAATGGAGTTACCGAGATAAAGAGTGGGTCGAAAGATTACCATAATTTTCTAACGGAGGGAGCATGGCAACACGCATTGAGTTCCAGAAACATGGCGGGCCAGACGTACTGCAAGCCGTGGAGTTTACCCCCACGGCACCTGGCGAGAACGAAATCCAGGTTGAAAACAAAGCGATCGGCATTAACTACATCGATACCTATATTCGCGGCGGTCTCTATCCGCCTCCGTCGATGCCGAGCGGACTGGGCACCGAGGCGGCCGGTATCGTCAGCAAAGTGGGCAGCGCGGTTAAGCACATTAAGGAAGGCGATCGCGTGGTGTACGCGCAGTCGGCGCTGGGCGCTTACAGCTCCATCCATAACGTTCCGGCCGAGAAAGCGGCGCTTCTGCCAAATGCGATCGGCTTCGAGCAGGCTGCCGCCTCATTCCTGAAAGGGCTGACGGTCTATTATCTGCTGCGCAAAACCTACGAAATTAAGCCTGACGAGCAATTCCTGTTTCACGCAGCCGCAGGTGGCGTAGGGCTGATTGCCTGCCAGTGGGCGAAAGCCCTGGGGGCGAAGCTGATCGGCACCACAGGCAGCGCGCAAAAAGCGCAGCGCGCGCTGGACGCGGGCGCATGGCAGGTGATCAACTACCGGGAAGAGAGCATCGTTGAGCGGCTGAAAGAGATCACTGGCGGCAAAAAGGTACGCGTGGTGTATGACTCGGTGGGGAAAGACACCTGGGAATCTTCGCTGGACTGCCTGCAACGTCGCGGGCTGATGGTGAGCTTCGGTAACGCCTCCGGGGCTGTCACCGGCGTGAACCTGGGCATTCTGAATCAGAAAGGGTCGCTGTATGTCACCCGCCCTTCCCTGCAAGGTTACATCACTAATCGGGAAGAACTTGAGGAAGCCAGCAACGAGCTGTTCTCGCTGATCGCCAGCGGGGTGATCAAAGTGGATGTGGCAGAAGCGCAGAAATATCCGCTGACCGATGCGCAACGTGCGCATGAGGTGCTGGAGAGCCGGGCAACCCAGGGCTCAAGTCTGTTAATTCCCTGAGCCATAAAAAGAAATTGGGCTTCCCATGGGAAGCCCTTTCTTTTTTTTAGTTCGGCTGTATGTAGGGTACAGCTCGATGAATTCTTTAGCGGCAGCCATAGTGACAGATTCGATAAGTAAATCCTATTCTGTTCTAAAGATTGCTGCCGGAAAAGTTGCAGGTATGTGACGTACCCCTCAATACCTTAGTAACGGAAGCGGTTATTACGCTGATAAGTCGGCAGTTTTGGTGATTTAATCGCCCGTATGGCCCATACCACCGCAATCGCCAGAAGTAACCACGGCAAGAGTTTAATCGTCAGGGCAAATAATCCGCCGACAAACATCACCACCGTGGCCACAACGAGCGCGGCCAGAATACCGAGCAGCGACACGCCCGTGACCATCAGCATGATAAAGAAGCCAATCACAAAAAGTAGTTCCAGCATGGTGCTCTCCCACGAGTTCCCGAATGATGCTGCGATCATTACAAGAATCATGCCAAAAATAAGTTGTTATTCTGAAAGCAAAACGCCCCGCAATGTGTTGCAGGGCGTGGCGTATTTGACCATCTTTTAGCGAAATTTAACGTTTATCCGCAACCAGACGCAGCGCGTGTTCCAGTACCTCAATATCCGCACCGGCTTTATGCGCGTTCTCGCTGAGATAACGACGCCACTGGCGCGCACCAGGAATGCCCTGGAACAGGCCAAGCATATGGCGGGTAATGTGGCCCAGATACGTACCATGACTCAGCTCGCGCTCAATGTACGGATACATGGCGCGCACTACGGCCACGGGATCGGTGTCAGCACCCTCAACGCCAAAGATTTCCCGGTCAACCGTCGCCAGAATGCCCGGATTCTGATACGCCTCGCGTCCGACCATTACGCCATCCATATGTTCGAGGTGCGCTTTGGCCTCGTCCAGCGACTTAATACCGCCATTGATCGACATGGTCAGGTGTGGGAAGTCGCGTTTCAGCTGGTACACGCGCGGGTAGTCCAGCGGCGGGATCTCGCGGTTTTCTTTCGGGCTGAGGCCTGAGAGCCAGGCTTTACGGGCGTGGATGATAAACATCTCGCATTCACCCTTCCCTGATACCGTGTTGATGAAATCACACAGAAACTCATAGCTATCCTGGTCGTCTATGCCGATACGGGTTTTGACCGTGACCGGGATAGAGACGACGTCGCGCATCGCTTTGATGCAGTCCGCCACCAGGTGCGCATTTCCCATCAGACACGCGCCGAACATGCCGTTTTGCACACGGTCGGACGGACAACCGACGTTGAGGTTAATCTCGTCATAGCCGCGTTCTTCGGCCAGCTTCGCGCACTGCGCCAGCGCAGCCGGATCGCTGCCACCGAGTTGCAGCGCAACCGGATGCTCCTCTTCGCTGTACGCCAGATAGTCGCCTTTGCCGTGAATAATTGCGCCGGTAGTGACCATTTCGGTGTATAGCAGCGTATGGCGGGAGAGCTGACGCAGGAAATAGCGGCAATGTCTGTCCGTCCAGTCGAGCATTGGCGCAATGGAAAAACGGTGTGCAGGGAAAGCGGTCTGGAATTCTGACGACATGGCGAACTTTTAAGCATCTGGTGGAAAAGGGGCGCTACTATAGCACAAAGAAAAGCCGGAGGCGCAGCGCCTCCGGTGTACTTTAGAACGTCATGCTCAACTGTGCCCCTGCACCCCAGGTCTCGTCTTCGCCATAAAGCCCCATCAGGTCAACGTGGACGGAGTTGAACGGCGCGAAACCGACACCGCCGGTAAAGACGTTGCTGTCGTTCCCCTTCATATCCGCACGATAACCGGCGCGTACTGCCAGCCAGCTCAGCGGCGTGACTTCGGCACCGACGCCAACGTACTGGGAGGTGTCTTCGCTTTTAAAGCCCTTGGTTTCGGTCAGATCCCCGTCCGCGGTCAGCGTCACCAGATCGTTGTGCCAGGCGGCCCCGGCAGTGACCAGCGGACGGATCTGATAGGTGTCTTTATAACTCACCACCTCTCCTGTGCGCCCGTTGCGAATGCGGATATCTTTGGTATCGATATCGCGCGACATCAGGTTTTGCCCGCTCACGCCGACCGTCCAGTTTTCACCGAAATCAGCAGCAATACCGGCATCAACGTTGAAGCCAGTGTCGTCGGTACGGTAGCGGCTGTCGTTCCACTTATTACTGTCGTAATCGTAGATTGAGGTAGTGTAGTTATAGAGCCAGGTTTTTTGCAGCTTCGGCGTGACGCCAACGGAAACCGGAACGCCGCCAAGATCGAACTGACGGGCTACCGCAATACCGTAGTCGGACACAATCGCCGCCCGACCAGACGCCGTAGAGTTAAGGTTTTTGGTGATCTGATCGGAACCGTTTAGCGCGGCATCCAGCGCCACACCGGCAGCCACCGCATCGCTTCGTTGTATACCGCGCAGATAATCAATGTCCTGCTGATCGATTGAAGAGCTGACGCGGCCATGTGCATAGCCTTTGGCCATAAAGGCCACGGAAAGGACATCGTTAGGGATACTGACGGCAATCCCCGCCCCTGCGGTGGCGTGTGCGGTTTTGCCTTTCAGGTAGTCCAGCTCATCAGCGAGATCTTTCGCTGCGCCCTGGAACTGATTGATCGAACCTAATGGATTCGTGATGATATCAATGGGGGTCAGACTATCAACCACGTCCTTGTAATGATTGATTTTATCGTTAATGGTATCAATCTCGTCCTGAAGATTGTCTTCATCGGTCACCTGCACGCCAACGGACGGCAAAATGACCGTCACATCATCCTCGGGCTTAGATTTTGCCAGTAACGCGGGGTTGATTAACGCCCCGCTGCCATAGCTCCCTGCCGCGACACCCGTTCCGCCCATTGCGTCGCTACGCGCTTCCGTCCAGGTATTGGCTGCTCCCGCCTGATTTGCCATAAAAAAGGAGACAGCAATGCTAACCATCGAAAATTTAAAATGTTTTTTCACAGTGTGCTCGTAAATAGTTTGTTATTAGTTAACCCTGTCTGTTATCACCCAAACAGGAACGAACTATTGCTGTGAATAAGTACAAAAAGACCCGCTATTTCCCTAAGTTAAATTCCATCCCGGCCTGTTCTAATGTGTGACGACCATCAATATTTATAGAAGAGGAAATTATTTTCGCCCAGGTTTTCCATCGTGCGGGCCAAAAAACTGAGGCGGATGGTCTACCCAGTGGTCTTCGCGCGTCACGGCATACACCGGATTGAGGGGATAGTAGATGCGGTTATGTTTTTTATTAGCCTCACCCACCACCAGTAAGCGCACCTCTTCATCGGTGTTGTTGATAAAGGTATGGCACACCCCCGTGCCGGCAGGAAATCCCACGCTGTCTCCGGGTTCAAGCTTCCACAGATAACCATTGATCCAGGCCTCAGGGTAACCCTCCAGAACGTAAACAAACTCCTCTTCGTCGCTTTCCGCATGCGGATAAGAAGTACGGCGTCCGGGCGGCAGCCGTTCATGGTGAATACCAATGCGGCCGAGACCCAGCTTGCGGGCCAGCGGCGCGCCAATAGAAAACCGTTCATTGCTGTCCGGATACGTTGCGTCATCGGCGCCTTCCACGTCCCGCCAGTGCCGAATACAGTCAGGTCTTTTCATCATGCGATCTCCCGATTTGCGATGCGTCAGGTATAGCACAGCCCGGCGGATCTCGGTGTTTTTAGCAGAACATGATAAAGTGAGGGTTTTCACCCCTTACCACATCCGAGGTGCCCGATGGACAAGTCCACAAAAGAGCTGTTAGCGCAAGCTGAAAAGCTCTGTGCGCAACGCAATGTGCGCCTGACCCCGCAGCGCCTTGAGGTACTGCGTCTGATGAGCCTGCAACAGGGTGCCATCAGCGCTTACGATCTGCTCGACCTGCTGCGTGAAAGCGAGCCGCAGGCAAAACCGCCGACCGTCTATCGGGCGCTGGATTTTCTGCTGGAGCAAGGGTTTGTGCATAAAGTGGAATCAACAAACAGCTATGTGCTGTGCCATCTTTTTGACCAGCCTACTCACACGTCCGCCATGTTTATCTGCGATCGCTGTGGCGTGGTGAAGGAAGAGTGTGCGGAAGGTGTGGAAGATATTATGCATACGCTGGCAGCCAGAATGGGCTTTGCGCTGCGCCATAACGTGATCGAAGCCCACGGCTTATGTTCTGCCTGCGTGGAGGTGGAGTCATGCCGTCATCAGGATGCCTGTCAGCACGATCACTCTATCCTGGTGAAGAAAAAGCCGCGTTAAGACCAAAGAAAAAGGCGGCTCAGGGCCGCCCTTGGGGATAGTGCCGGTTACCAGCGGTAGTCGTTACGGGTTTCCCAGTCTTTGACTTCGTTTTCCGCCTGATCTTTTTCGTAACCGTAGCGCTCCTGGATTTTACCTACCAGCTGATCGCGCTTACCTTCAATGACGGTCATATCGTCATCTGTCAGCTTACCCCACTGTTCTTTCGCTTTACCTTTGAATTGCTTCCAGTTGCCGCCGATTTCATCTTTATTCATAATCGTGTCCTCGTGTTAAGCGTCTATGAGTATCGTCCGCTTCGTTCTTTTCTGCTGGACGTGATTATTATTGTAGTTAAGGATTCGGCATTTATTTTTATATTCGGAATCTTTAACCGTTACGATATATCGTGCGGGGCTGGAAACCAGGTATTGTTTCGCCAGTGACGACGCCAGATAACGGCCAGCGAAAGGCCACGCAGTGAGAGAAACACCGCCAGCGCGAGCCACAGACCATGATTGCCGAGATACGGCAAGGTCAGCAGCGTCAGGCCGAACCCCGCCGCAGCGACGGCCATGCTGTTGCGCATCTCCGCCCCGCGCGTCGCACCAACAAACATGCCGTCCAGCAAATAGCACCACACACCCACCACCGGTAATACTACCTGCCAGAGGATGTAGCGATCGGCCAGCTCACGTAGCGCGGGCAACGAGGTGAGAAGCGCGACAATATGCCCACCAAAACAGGCGTAAACCAGAGCAAAGACCAGCGCCACCAGACCCGCCTGACGACAGGCAGCACGCCAGACTTCGCGTAACTGGCCGCTTTCACGCGCGCCATAAGCCTGCCCTGAATGCGCCTCGACGGCGTAAGCAAAACCATCCAGCGCGTAAGCGGTAAAGGTCAGTAACGTCATGAGCACTGCGTTGACGGCGACGATCTCAGGCCCAAGACGCGCACCAAAAACGGTTAATGCGCCGAAGCAGAGTTGCAGCAGGAGCGAACGGAGCATGATGTCGCGATTGAGCGCCAGCAGCTTACGCATATTGCCGCGCCAGGCCGATTTCAGCAGATCCAGGGTGATACCGCGCATCGCCAGCACGCGCCAGACCATCCCCAAACCGATCAGCAGCGTCCCGTACTCGGCAATTGCCGTAGCCAGCGCCGCGCCCCGGACGTTCATGTGCAGTCCCATCACCAGCCAGAGATCGAGCACAATGTTAAGCAGGTTGCCCACCACCAGCAGGATCACTGGCGCGCGGGCGTACTGCACGCCCAGCAGCCAGCCCAGAAGGACCAGGTTTGCCAGTGAAGCGGGCGCGCTGAGCCAGCGAATTTCGAGGAACCGCCGGGCTTGTTCCAGTACGGCATCGCTGCCGCCTACAATATGGAGCGCAAGATCAATCAGCGGCGTACGCAACAGAACGATTAACGCGCCAGCACCGAACGCCAGAATGAGCGGCTGAACCAGCGCACGCGCCAGACGCAGGGGATCTTTTGCACCATACGCCTGGGCCGTAAGGCCTGTCGTACTCATGCGCAGAAAAAGTAGCAGCATAAAGAGGAAGCTGGTCGCCGTTGCGCCGATCGCGACGCCGCCCAGGTAAATCGGCGAATCCAGATGCCCGATTACCGCCGTATCCACCAGCCCCAGCAGAGGAACGGTAATATTGGAAAAAATCATCGGTAGCGCAAGACGCCACAACGCCTTATCGGCAGAAGTTAGCAATGCCATGGAAATTACCGGAATCAGAAAACAGGCCAGGCTGTAGAGGAACTACAGCCTGTCAGGAAGAGATTACAGCCATTCACCGTTGCGGATAACGCCGACAGCCAGCCCTTCAATAGAGAAGCTCTGCTCGCGGAGATCCACCACAATCGGGGAGAATTCATTGTTTTCAGGCAGAAGCTGCACGGTATTGCCTTGTTTTTTTAGGCGCTTAACCGTCACTTCATCATCAATGCGCGCCACCACGACTTGCCCGTTACGCACGTCCTGCGTTTTGTGTACCGCCAGCAGATCGCCATCAAGAATACCGATATCTTTCATGGACATTCCGCTAACGCGCAGCAGGAAATCAGCGCTCGGCTTGAACATGCCTGGGTCAACCTGATAGTGCCCTTCGATGTGCTGCTGCGCCAGCAGAGGTTCACCTGCGGCTACGCGACCCACCAGCGGAATACCGCTCTCTTCTTCCACCAGCAGACGGATGCCGCGTGAGGCGCCGGAAACAATCTCAATCACGCCCTTACGCGCAAGCGCCTTAAGGTGCTCTTCGGCAGCATTAGGAGAACGGAAGCCCAGACGCTGCGCAATTTCTGCACGCGTGGGTGGCATACCCGTCTGGCCGATATGATCCCGAATGAGATCAAACACCTCTTGCTGCCTGGTCGTTAACGCTTTCATACCGCCCCCTGGGTGTATATACAGTTATGCTGTGAGTATATACAGTCAAAGGCGATTTTGGAACCAAAAACTGCACAAAAAACCAGGGACTTAATTATTCCTCGAGGCTCATCGGAAATGCGACCAAAGTAGCGTGACCCAGGTGATCGCCGCCGTGATAATCGACAGCAGTACGGCAGCGGAACCCATGTCTTTCGCCCGGCCAGACAGTTCATGGAATTCCGACCCGATTCGGTCAACAACGGCCTCAATAGCGCTATTCAGAATTTCCACTATCATCACCAGAAGGACAGATCCGATGAGCAGTACGCGGGTGATAGCATCAACATCAAGGAAGCAGGCGATGACAACGGCAACGATTGCGGCAACCGCTTCCTGGCGGAAAGCGGCTTCATTAACCCATGCGGCGCGGAAACCTTTCCATGAATAACCGGCAGCTTTAATGATTCGAGTTAACCCAGTGGTATTATTGGCCATTAAAAGAACCTTTTATGATAAATAGCGTCAGTAACTAAAGCCGCAGCGCGTTTTGCTGCGACCTGAAGTATGACGGGTAACAACAGAAATTTTGCGCGCTTTCTGTTATCCTTGCGCCGCAATTGCATTATTAACCAGAGGCTTTACATCGTTTATGTCCGGCTGGCCACGAATTTACTACAAATTACTTAATTTACCATTAAGCGTACTGGTAAAAAGTAAGTCTATCCCAGCAGAACCTGCGCTGGAATTAGGGCTCGATACGTCGCGCCCTATTATGTACGTTTTGCCTTATAACTCGAAGGCAGACCTGCTAACGCTTCGCGCTCAATGTCTGGCGCACGATTTACCTGACCCGCTTGAACCGCTGGAAGTCGACGGTACGCTGCTGCCGCGCTACGTGTTCATCCATGGCGGACCGCGCGTGTTCACCTATTACACGCCGAAAGAAGAGTCCATTAAGCTGTTCCATGATTACCTCGATCTGCACCGCAGCAACCCCGATCTGGACGTGCAGATGGTGCCGGTGTCGGTGATGTTTGGCCGTCGTCCGGGGCGTGAAAAAGGGGAAGAGAACCCGCCGCTGCGTATGCTCAACGGCATTCAGAAATTCTTCGCCGTCTCATGGCTGGGACGCGACAGCTTTGTTCGCTTCTCGCCTTCCGTTTCACTGCGCCGCATGGCGGATGAACACGGTACTGACAAAATCATTGCGCAAAAGCTGGCGCGCGTTGCGCGAATGCACTTTGCACGTCAGCGTCTGGCGGCCGTTGGGCCACGTCTCCCGGCGCGTCAGGATCTGTTTAACAAGCTGCTGGCTTCCAAAGCGATTGCCCGTGCCGTAGAAGACGAAGCGCGCAGCAAGAAGATTTCGCACGAGAAAGCGCAGCAGAACGCAATCGCGCTGATGGAAGAGATCGCCGCGAACTTCTCCTACGAGATGATTCGTCTCTCTGACCGTATCCTCGGTTTCACGTGGAACCGCCTCTATCAGGGGATTAACGTCCACAACGCCGAGCGCGTGCGTCAGTTAGCGCATGACGGCCACGAGATTGTCTATGTGCCCTGCCACCGCAGCCACATGGACTACCTGCTGCTCTCTTACGTGCTCTATCACCAGGGCCTGGTGCCGCCGCATATTGCTGCCGGTATCAACCTGAACTTCTGGCCAGCAGGTCCGATTTTCCGCCGTCTGGGTGCGTTCTTCATTCGTCGTACCTTCAAGGGTAACAAGCTCTACTCCACCGTTTTCAGGGAGTATCTGGGCGAGCTGTTCAGCCGCGGTTATTCCGTGGAGTACTTTGTTGAAGGCGGTCGCTCCCGTACCGGTCGTCTGCTCGATCCGAAGACCGGCACGCTGTCGATGACCATTCAGGCCATGCTGCGTGGCGGTACGCGTCCTATCACGCTGGTGCCTATTTACATCGGTTATGAACACGTGATGGAAGTGGGCACCTACGCGAAAGAGCTGCGCGGTGCGACCAAAGAGAAAGAGAGTCTGCCGCAGATGCTGCGTGGTCTGAGTAAATTGCGCAACCTCGGTCAGGGCTACGTGAACTTTGGCGAGCCCCTGCCCCTGATGACATATCTGAACCATCATGTTCCGGAGTGGCGCGAGTCTATTGATCCTATCGAAGCGGTACGTCCGGCCTGGCTGACGCCAACGGTCAACGGCATTGCATCCGAGCTGATGGTACGCATCAACAATGCTGGTGCGGCAAACGCCATGAACCTGTGTTGTACCGCGCTTCTGGCCTCTCGCCAGCGTTCACTGACCCGTGAACAGCTGACCGAGCAGATTGATTGCTATCTGGATATCATGCGCAACGTGCCGTATTCCGTGGATTCGACCGTGCCGTCTGCCACCGCCAGCGAATTGATCGATCACGCGTTGCAGATGAACAAGTTCGAAGTCGAGAAAGATACGATTGGTGACATCATCATTCTGCCGCGCGAGCAGGCCGTGCTGATGACCTACTACCGTAATAACATCACGCACATGCTGATGCTGCCGTCACTGATGGCAGCCATTATTACCCAGCACCGCCGTATTTCGCGTCAGGAGCTGCTGCGCCATATTCAGGCCATCTATCCGATGCTGAAAGCGGAGCTGTTCCTGCGCTGGAGTAACGATGAGCTGGCGGCAGAGCTCGATAAAATGTCCGCAGAGATGCGTCGTCAGGGGCTGATTACCATCAGTGATGACGAACTGCATATCAATCCGTCACGTTCCCGAACCTTGCAGCTCCTGGCTTCCGGTGCGCGTGAGACGTTGCAGCGCTACGCCATTACCTTCTGGTTATTGAGTGCTAACCCGTCAATCAACCGCGGTACGCTGGAAAAAGAGAGTCGGACGCTGGCCCAGCGCCTGTCCGTTCTGCATGGCATTAACGCCCCGGAATTCTTCGACAAAGCGGTATTCAGCTCCCTGGTGCTGACGCTGCGCGACGAAGGTTACATTAGCGATACGGGCGATGCTGAGCCGGAAGAGACGATGAAGGTTTACCAGATGCTGGCAGAGCTGATTACCGCGGATGTGCGTTTAACGATTGAGAGTTCGACGCAGGGCGAGTGATGTTAAAGCCGGGTGGCGCTAACGCTTACCCGGCCTACATATTCTGCTAAATCGTAGGCCGGGTAAGGCGAAGCCGCCACCCGGTTTTTTTATGACCAGTAACTCATCGTCAGCCCCATAAACAGCACCAGCCCGACGTAGTTATTATTCAGAAACGCTTTAAAGCAGGCTTCACGCTCGCGCTTCACGATCAGCTTCTGCTGATACGCAAACAGCAGACCCGCCACCAGCACGGACCAGTAAAACTCCCAGTTCAGCCCGTTCAGGCGACCAATCGCCACCATCAGCGCCAGCACCGCCACCTGCAATATGCCGATGATCAGTTTGTCGTGACGGCCAAACAAGATCGCCGTCGATTTGATGCCAATCTTGAGATCGTCATCGCGATCGACCATCGCGTATTGGGTATCGTACGCAACGGCCCAGAGAATATTCGCCAGGAACATCAGCCAGCAGCTGAGCGGAACGGACTCGCTGACCGCGGCAAACGCCATGGGAATCGACCAGCCAAATGCCGCACCCAATACCACCTGCGGCAGATGGGTGTATCGCTTCATAAATGGGTAGACCCAGGCCAGCGCCAGAGCAGCGACGGACAGCAGAATGGTCATGGTGTTAAGGGTTAACACCAGCATGAAAGAGAGAAGCACCAGCACCACAAACAGGATGCGCGCCTCTTTTCCGGTTACCTGACCGCTCGGCAAAGGACGATTCGCGGTGCGCTTAACATGTCCATCAAATTTCCGGTCAGCATAGTCGTTGACCACACAGCCCGCAGCGCGCATCAGCCAGACACCCGCCACAAACACCGCCAGGATCCACAGCGGCGGTACGCCCGGCGTGGCAACCCACAGCGCCCATAAGGTCGGCCACAGCAGCAGCAGCGCGCCAATGGGTTTATCAGTACGCATCAGGCGGTGATAGGCCAGCAGCTTATTCTGCGTCAGACTCCACTCCATTTTTTCTCCCTCTTAGTACAACGGCGATGCAGGCAAAAAGAGTTCCGTCAGTATTAACGGCTTGCCACTCAAACGAAGGCGGGAACGTCGCCCCCACAAATCGGCATCGCAACCAATTTCAATAAAATCACGGGTCAGTTCAGACGAGGTGAACAGATATCGCCCCAGCGGCGTTTTGCCGAGGCGTTGCAGTGCAAGCTCCGGCCCGGAAAGTGTAGACTCAGGAACCACCGTTCGCCCGGCAAGCCACGGCTCGCCATCCGCACAGAGTAAAATTTCACGCAGCCAGTAGCGTTCTTCCTGCGGCAGCAGCGGCAGCTCGCTGGCAATCTCCGCAGGCGAGACAAACCCTTCCTGAATCATCGTCACCGTGACCGTTTTACCCTGTTGCTCAAAACGTTTTGTCATGGAATCTTCCAGCAGCAGCCAGTCCAGCTGTTCCGGGTCAAGCGCAGGGATGTGGTCGAAATAGCGTAGCGCACGCAGCTGCGTTAGCGCGGGGTGTGACATGCCAGACTCTCCGATACATAACGTAAAAGCATTGTATCGCAGATTGGCAAAATGAGGACGGACAAACAGAATTTAACGATCACTATCGCAACAAAGGTGCAACTTAGCCAAAAAAAGTGCGCCCGCGAAGGCGCACCAAACGACTAACAAAATCAGCACTGTGGGGAGACGGTTACCCCTTGCCTTTTACACTGCTGATAAAGGTGGAACGGGCAGTGGTTGAACCTAAACGCTCGGCTTCATCAAGCAGTTTCAGCGCTTTATCGACATCGCCGTTTTTAACTGCCTGCTTGATGGCGTTGTTAAAGTAAGTTTCAGTATCGTTAAGCACCGGCTCGGCTTTTTTCGCCGGGGCCGGGGCTGCGGCTGGTGCTGCGGCTGGCGCGGCATACACAGGCGCGGCAGTATTACCCACCGTTACCGGACCCGGGCCAGATGAGCCAAACAGTGGGCCTACGAGTACGCTGGAGGCGCTGTTGGTTTTCACCTTCAGCTTAAGCAGGCCGTCGGTGGTATGGCGCGCAATCGGATCGGGAATATCGGGAATGGCGTTACCAACCCCTTTGGCATAGGCTTTTGCCGGATCGAGCAGAGTGGTGGTTTGCTGCAAATCTTTTTCAGTGGTGAAGACCAGTACGTAGAGCTTTTGCTGCCCGAGCGCCGGGGTCAGACGCATTACCCCTTCCAGGCGGTCCGCGCTCATTACACCCGGCTCTTGATAGGTAAAATAGCTGCTGGGGAAATAGGCGGAAGGCGTCATGTTCTGATCGAGGATCAGAACGTTCGGCGCAAAAACGCTGGTCTGTTTGTTAACTTCACTGGATAAAGTCAACGTTAGCTCACCGATATTAGCCGGTACGCTATAGGCGGCTACCGGCCCGGTAATGCCAGCCACATTGAGCTGTTGGCCACCCGTCGCAAGCTGTGTGCTCTGCGTTTTGGACTGATCCACCGGCGTCCAGGTTAATTGCTGTAGAGCGGCTGTCGGAATGGCAGGCGCTGCGCTGGTATTCTGCGGTACATAATTGACGTCAGCGAGCGTAACGCCAGGCACACAGGCCAGCAGACCCGCTGTCAGGCACAGCGCGACGAGATTTTTCTTCATTTTCATTGTTATCACCTCAGAAAGCGTAAGCACTGCGGTGGCCAGGCAATAGCGCGCAGTACCTCAGGAATTGAGGGGCTTTCGCCCCCCAGATTACATCGTCAGATCAGGATGCGGTTACCACCAGATTTCCATCTGGGCGCCGAAGGAGAACTCATCGTCATCGCCGCGGCTGGTAGAGAATCGACCGTTACCGGTGGAGTCAGAGATCGCGTAACGGGTGGCATCGCCGTTACCGTTCTTCGCGTAGCCCCATTTCTCATCCCACTTCGCGTAGGTTGCGAAGACACGGATGGCCGGACGAGACCAGATGCTGTCGCCAGCCTGCCACTGTTGCGCCAGGGTGATTTTGTACTGGCTGTTGCGATCGCCGGTTTCCTGGGATTTGACGTTGTCGTAGCCCACTTCCAGCAGGGTGCTCATGATTGGCGTCCATTTGTACATCGGACGTACACCCACGGTCCACCAGTCACTCCCCTGGTTATCATCCATGTCGAGTTTCTGGTACATACCGACATACATCAGGTCCCACTTGTCGGCCAGGGTGATTGCACCGTGGTCCAGGATGCGCCAGAGGCTGCCGTTGTTGTTAATCACATCGTTGGCGTAGTTGGTCGTCGTGCCATCAGGATTCGTGATGGTAAAGCTGGAAGAACCATAGGAACCCTGGCTCAGACCTTTACCCTGCGTGGTCATTGAGTCCATCGCATACTGCAGCACAAACTTGTTGTAGCCTTTCAGCATGCTCTGGGTATGTTCAGCGGTGAACATCCAGCCATCTTTCGACGCGCCGTCGGCAAGATCATAGCCGTCGGTCGTGTTCGCGCGGCCATAATCCACACCCAGTTCCAGCACGCCGTCCGGGTTAGTTTCCAGGCCCGCTAAACGCACGTCAAATACGTCGTTCGCGGTATCTTTGGTACGGTCATAGATGTTCTGGCTGCTGAAGGCATAAGAACCGCCAGCTTCCTGGGAACGCGTCGCTGCCAGAGACAGTTTACCGAAGCCCAGATCGATGTTTTCAATACCGGCACCAGGACCAGAGATATCCCAGTAGTAGAAGTCGATCATGTGTACGTCATGACGCTGATAGAAGCGCTTACCGGCCCAGATGGTAGAGCCAGGCAGCCATTCAATCAGGTTTTTACCCTGCACGTTAGCTTCACGGAACGCCGGATCGGTACCTTCCCAGTCATTCTGCTGTGCCACGGAGTACGCTACGTTGGTGTCGAAATAGAAGCTCTTGTCGCCTTCTTTCCACACTTCCTGGCCCAGTTTCAGTTCGGCGTAGGTTTCACATTCGTTACCGAGACGGTATTTACTTTGTGCGCCTGTTGCCTGGAAACATTGTTGTTCACCGCCACTACCCGTCCAGCCGATACCAGAACGAGCATAACCATGGAAATCCACTGCCAGTGCCTGAGCAGACATTACGCCCGCTGCGACGGCAACTGCCAAAGGAAGTTTGCGCAGAGTAATCATTATTCTATCTCCTGAGATCATTGCTTTTCTTTGTAATTGGAATGCTTAAACGCCTGGCTCTTTGTGCAACCGACGACATGCAGTGCCATCCTCACGGAACAGATGGCAACGCTCTGGCGGCAAACCGATAGCGAATGTGGCACCCTCTTCTACCAACACCACGTCATTCTGGCGGTAGACCAGGTTCTGACGGATGGCGGGGATCTGGATATGAATCTGTGTTTCGTGACCAAGCTGTTCGACGACCTGAACTTCACCTTCCAGCGTCACATCAGCGATGTGGCTCGGCAGTAAATGCTCAGGGCGGATACCGAGGGACATATTGGCCCCCACCTGTACGTTGGCGCTGTCGACCGGCAGCCAGACTTGCTGACGGTTTGGCAGCTCCACCTGTACCTGTTCGATTGCCGTCGCGGTCACTTTTACGGGCAGGAAGTTCATCTTTGGCGAGCCAATAAAGCCCGCAACAAAGCGGTCTGCCGGGTAGTGATACAGCTCCAGCGGTTTGCCCACCTGCGCCACGCGACCGGCGTCCAGTACCACGATTTTGTCGGCCAGCGTCATCGCTTCGACCTGATCGTGGGTGACGTAAATCATCGTGCGTCCAAGACGCTTGTGCAGACGGGAGATTTCGATACGCATCTGGACGCGCAGGGCGGCATCCAGGTTAGAGAGAGGTTCATCGAGCAGGAACACGCGCGGCTCGGCCACCAGCGTACGGCCGATCGCCACACGCTGACGCTGACCACCGGAGAGCGCCTTCGGTTTACGCTCCAGCAGATGTGCCAGCTGGAGTACTTCCGCCACCTGGGTGACGCGCTGGTTAATGGTCTCTTTTTTCGCGCCGGCCAGCTTCAGGCCAAAGGACATGTTCTCGGCAACGGAAAGATGCGGATAAAGCGCATAAGACTGGAACACCATGCCCACGCCGCGTTCAGCTGGCGGGATGTCGTTCATTCGGGTATCACCAATAAATAAATCGCCACTGGTGATGGTTTCAAGACCGGCAATCATACGCAGCAGAGTAGATTTACCACAGCCTGATGGACCAACGAACACCACAAACTCACCTTCGTGGATGTCCAGATTGATGTCTTTTGACACCACAACGTCGCCCCAGGCTTTCGTTACATTACGCAGCTGTACGCTCGCCATGCCCTTCTCCCTTCGTTACAACCTGTCACCGACAGAAACATTCAAGATAAGTTCACTATGCGTGTTCCATTACTTTCGTGAATCCTCCACCCCCCGGCTTTTTTATGGGGGAGGAGGCGGGACGATGAGAGAGCAGGCTCTGCGACCGCAGCGGAGGGGCTAAGGCGAAAATCGTGAAGCGGCCTGCAAAATTCAGTGGGTTTTTATGTGCGCCAGCACTCATAACTTAAATTTATGTTACAGGGATCACACAAACAGGGGGTGGGGCGTAGGGACTGGGAGGATGGAAAGAGGATGTCAAATAAGGAGACTGAGTCACGTTGAACCACCTTATGTATCCACGAGCACATCACCAATAAAGGATGGCAGATATGAAGATCAAGACTGGCGCACGCGTTTTCGCATTGTCCGCCCTCGCAGCAATGATGATTTCCGCACCGGCTCTCGCCAAAATTGAAGAGGGTAAGCTGGTTATCTGGATTAACGGCGACAAGGGCTATAACGGTCTGGCCGAAGTGGGCAAAAAATTCGAGAAAGACACCGGTATCAAAGTCACCGTAGAACACCCGGATAAACTGGAAGAGAAGTTCCCGCAGGTTGCGGCAACTGGCGATGGTCCGGACATTATCTTCTGGGCGCATGACCGTTTCGGGGGCTACGCGCAGTCTGGCCTGCTGGCAGAAGTCACGCCAGACAAAGCCTTCCAGGACAAACTGTTCCCGTTCACCTGGGACGCCGTTCGCTATAACGGCAAGCTGATCGCTTACCCAATCGCGGTTGAAGCCCTGTCACTGATTTACAACAAAGACCTGGTACCAAATCCACCGAAAACCTGGGAAGAGATCCCTGCTCTGGATAAAGAGCTGAAGGCGAAAGGTAAATCCGCTCTGATGTTCAACCTGCAAGAGCCGTACTTCACCTGGCCGCTGATTGCTGCCGACGGCGGCTACGCGTTCAAGTTTGAAAACGGCAAATATGACGTGAAAGACGTGGGCGTGGACAACGCGGGCGCGAAAAAAGGCCTGACCTTCCTGGTTGACCTGATTAAGAACAAACACATGAACGCGGATACCGACTACTCCATCGCGGAAGCGGCGTTCAACAAAGGCGAAACCGCGATGACCATCAACGGTCCGTGGGCCTGGACCAACATCGACAAGAGCAAAGTCAACTACGGCGTGACCCTGCTGCCAACCTTCAACGGCAAGCCGTCTAAACCGTTTGTTGGCGTGCTGAGCGCGGGTATCAACGCCGCCAGCCCGAACAAAGAGCTGGCGAAAGAGTTCCTCGAAAACTACCTGCTGACCGATCAGGGTCTGGATGAAGTGAACAAGGACAAACCGCTGGGCGCCGTTGCGCTGAAATCCTTCCAGGATCAGTTAGCGAAAGATCCACGCATTGCGGCCACCATGGATAACGCCCAGAAAGGCGAAATCATGCCGAACATCCCACAGATGGCTGCGTTCTGGTACGCCACCCGTACCGCCGTCATCAACGCGGCAAGCGGTCGCCAGACTGTTGATGCCGCGCTGAAAGATGCTCAGGGTCGTATTACTAAGTAAGTCTGAAAAACGGCGGGTGGCGCGTGCGCTTACCCGCCCTACGACTACGGCACGATCCGTAGGTCAGGTAAGCGCAGCGCCACCTGACGATAAGTTTCCACCGTTGTAGAGGAAGAACCCCATGGATGTCATTAAAAAGAAACGCTGGTGGCAAAGCGACGCACTGAAGTGGTCAGTGATAGGTCTGCTGTGTCTGCTGGTGGGTTACCTTGTTGTTTTAATGTACGTGCAAGGGGAATACCTTTTTGCCATCATGACGCTGATTTTAAGCTCGGTTGGCCTGTATATTTTCGCCAACCGTAAAGCGTATGCCTGGCGCTATGTCTACCCCGGTGTTGCCGGGATGGGGCTGTTTGTCCTCTTTCCGCTGATCTGCACCATCGCGATTGCCTTTACTAACTACAGCAGCACCAACCAGCTCGCGCAGGAGCGTGCCACCCAGGTGCTTCTGGATCGTTCTTATCAGGCGGGTAAAACCTTTAACTTCGGCCTGTATCCTGCGGGAGATGAGTGGAAGTTAGCGCTCACTGACGGTGAGAGCGGCAAAAACTATCTTTCCGACGCGTTCAAATTTGGCGGCGAGCAGAAGCTGGTCTTAAAAGAGGCCGCGGCCCTGCCAGAAGGTGAACGTGCCAACCTGCGTATCATCACTCAAAATCGCCAGGCGCTGACCCAGCTCACCGCTGTGCTGCCCGATGACAGCAAAGTAACCATGAGCTCGCTGCGCCAGTTTTCCGGCACGCAGCCGCTTTATACTCTGGCGGATGACGGCACGCTGACCAACAACCAGAGCGGCGTGAAGTACCGTCCGAATAACGACATTGGTTTCTATCAGTCGGTGAATGCCGACGGCAGCTGGGGCGACGACAAGCTCAGCCCGGGCTATACCGTTACCATCGGCTGGGATAACTTTACCCGCGTGTTTACCGACGAAGGCATCCAGAAACCGTTCTTCGCCATCTTCGTCTGGACGGTAGTCTTCTCCATCCTGACCGTGATCCTGACCGTGGCCGTGGGCATGGTGCTGGCCTGTCTGGTCCAGTGGGAGTCCCTGAAAGGGAAAGCGATTTACCGCGTGCTGCTGATTCTGCCGTACGCCGTGCCGTCGTTCATCTCGATTCTGATTTTCAAAGGGTTGTTTAACCAGAGCTTCGGTGAAATCAACATGATGCTGAGCGCGCTGTTCGGCATCAAACCGGCCTGGTTCAGCGACCCGACCACCGCTCGCTCGATGATTATCATCGTGAACACCTGGCTCGGTTATCCGTACATGATGATCCTGTGCATGGGGCTGCTGAAGGCCATCCCGGACGACCTGTACGAAGCCTCGGCGATGGACGGCGCGGGTCCGTTCCAGAACTTCTTCAAAATTACCCTGCCGCTGCTCATTAAGCCGCTGACGCCGCTGATGATTGCCAGCTTCGCCTTTAACTTTAACAACTTTGTGCTGATTCAGCTGTTGACCAACGGTGGCCCGGACCGTCTCGGCACCACCACGCCGGCAGGCTATACCGACCTGCTCGTGAGCTACACCTACCGTATCGCCTTCGAAGGCGGCGGCGGTCAGGACTTCGGTCTGGCGGCAGCGATTGCCACCCTGATCTTCCTGCTGGTGGGCGCCCTGGCGATCGTGAACCTGAAAGCTACACGTATGAAATTTGACTAAGGAGGGTACTGAACATGGCAATGGTACAACCCAAATCTCAGAAACTGCGCCTCCTCGCGACGCACTTAGGCCTGCTGATTTTCATCGCGGCGATCATGTTCCCGCTGCTGATGGTTATCGCCATCTCCCTGCGTTCGGGGAACTTCGCCACCGGGAGCCTGATCCCGGATGAAATCTCCTGGGAGCACTGGAAACTCGCGCTGGGCTTCAGTGTGGAACACGCGGATGGCCGCGTCACTCCACCGCCGTTCCCGGTGCTGCTGTGGCTGTGGAACTCGGTAAAAGTGGCGACCATCACTGCCATCGGCATCGTGACGCTCTCCACCACCTGTGCTTACGCCTTCGCCCGTATGCGTTTCCCTGGCAAAGCGACCCTGCTGAAAGGAATGCTGATTTTCCAGATGTTCCCGGCGGTGCTGTCACTGGTGGCGTTGTATGCCCTGTTTGATCGTCTGGGCCAGTACGTGCCGTTTATCGGCCTGAACACCCACGGCGGCGTGATCTTCGCCTATCTTGGCGGCATCGCCCTGCATGTGTGGACCATCAAGGGCTATTTCGAGACCATCGATGGTTCACTGGAAGAAGCCGCCGCGCTGGATGGCGCCACCCCGTGGCAGGCGTTCCGTCTGGTGCTGCTGCCGCTGTCGGTGCCGATTCTGGCGGTGGTGTTCATCCTGTCGTTTATCGCGGCGATCACCGAAGTACCGGTCGCCTCTCTGTTACTGCGCGATGTGAACAGCTACACCCTGGCCGTCGGTATGCAGCAATACCTCAACCCGCAAAACTACCTGTGGGGCGACTTTGCCGCGGCGGCCGTACTCTCTGCCATCCCGATTACCGTGGTGTTCCTGCTGGCCCAGCGCTGGCTGGTCAACGGCCTGACGGCGGGCGGTGTGAAAGGTTAAGTTTCATCTGTTATGCCACTGCAACCCTCAACTTTAGACGTATTGTATTGAACCAACTTGTGACTGTTGTTAGGCGCTCTTCGGAGCGCCCTTTTTTTATTCGCGTTTCAGCCGCTTTGAGTTGCACAGCCAGAGGGTGATCACCAGCAGCAGGATCGCCGCCGAGTAGATCAGCACGTCGAGCGGGGATTTATGATCGACGATGATCAGCCGCACAATGGCGGTGATGCCAATGTAGACAAAATAGCGCAGCGGGAAGTGAAAGCCGGACTGAAAGTACTTCACAATCAGGGCGATAAATTCAAAGTAGAGAAAGTAGACCACCAGGCCTTCCACCAGCGCGTATTTGCTGGTTTGCTCAGGTGCGAACAGCACATCCGCCAGATGCACCGTCTCTTTACCCAGAAACACGACCAGGATCAGGCCAAGGCTCAGCAGACCGAGGTTCAGCACGGTCTGGAGTATCGTTGAGATAAACTCAACACGCGGACGAGTCAGGGATGTCATACAGCACCTCATTCTCCAGGGCGAGGTTCCTGTATAACGCAAAAATGTGACGGGGATCTATATTTTTTGTTTATGTTTTGTCCACATGAACATTCTTGCCGGGCGGCACTGCGTTTGCCCGGCCTACAAAAATACTCTCGTAGGCCCGGTAAGCGCAGCGCCACCGGGCAAACAAGCATCAGCGGAAGTTAATGTTCTTATCGCTGGTCATATCATACAGCTGGAACTTACGTCCAAGCTGCTGACCGCCGTCGCGCGTCAGCGGCGTCCAGCCCACTGCCGCACGGCTGCGGGTTGGGCCTGACGAGAACAGATCCAGCGGAATCGACACGTACACCCCTTTGGTGAAGTCCCCTTCCCCGTACTCGTCTGGCGAAACGTTGGTGATGGTGGCATAACCGCCTACCACAACGCCGCTGTCGAAGTGTTTGGAGATATCCAGCGTGCCGCCCTTATCGCCCGCCAGGTACTGCCCGACGCTGGCTTTCACCAGCACATCCTGTGCGAACGACGGCGTCCAGTAGGCGGTCAGGTGGCCGGTTTTGACGCTGTAGTCGGTGAACTTCATCATGTCCTGCGCGCTGCGCCAGTCACGCTGTTTCACGTAGTTGGCATCAATCCCAAACGCCCAGTTGCTGTCGACGGGACGATAAAGCACCTCCGCCCCCGCGCCGCCGAACATGGTTTCCAGATAGCCACCGTAAACCTGGCCGTAGAAGCCGTTACCGAAGTACTGGAAGTAGTTGGCCTGCAGGTTATTCACGTAGATATCGTTCTGCACATATTCGCGAACGCGGGTACGCACGCGCGGCAGTTTTGAATCGTTCGGCGGGTTGGTGTAGTTAAATTTGTCGTAGTTGTTGGCAAGGTTGCCGAACAGACTACCGGTGGTCAACAGGTGGTCGGTCACCCACAGATCCGCCGTCGCCATCGCGCCCAGCTGATACATGTAGAAGTTTTCCGGCCCACCCACGGACTGGTTCAGCACCGGATCGATATGGAAATCGAAGCGGGATTTATCGATATACCAGCCCTGCTCGGTGCTCTCTGGCACCATCGGCTCGACGCGTTTTTGCACCAGCTCGGTTTCATGTCCCAGCGGTTCGCCTTCAAGATGACGCTTAAGGCTGGCAACATCGGTTTCAGTGGTAACCTGCGGCAGGTTGAGACGGTTCTCCGTCACGCGGATCGTGCGGATCCCCTCCGGCAGATCGTTCATGACGATCCGGTTGGCGCGCTCGATCCCTTCGCGGGAGTCGCGGTATTTTACCTGCTCGCCGGTGACGTACAGCGTATCGCCTTTGGTCTGGATCTTCGGATCCGCCAGGCCTGCGTTATATTTCAGCAGCGTCAGCTGGTTCGCTACCACGGAGTGCTGAATGATCGCATCCTGCGGCTCCGGCTGGTATTTGGGCCGCGGGTTATCATTGTAGCGCGGCCGCATGTCGTTAAAGTTGGTGCGCAGCGTAAAGCCAAACATCAGGGTATTACCGCGCTCATAGCTGAGGTTAACGTCGGCCCAGTCGGTGACGCGGTAAATGGCGCCGACGTTAAACTTGCTCTTCTGCTCAATCTTGCCGGCAAAATCTTCGCTGTAGTTATTGCCTTCGTACTCCAGCTTCAGGCGCAGCGGCTGCCATGGCGTTTGATACTCTACGCCTCCAAACAGCGAGGCCGGGCCGTGGAACATCTGGTCGCCGTTGATGGAACCCGCTTTTTTATAGCTGTTATCGCGGTAGCAGTATTTGTCGCTGTAGGTACAGAACGGGTTGGTTACGTTGCCGCTGGTGCCGAGGTAGCCCCAGCCAAGACCCAGCGAGAAATCAAACGGTCCCCAGGCTTTGCTGGCAACGATGTATTCCGCATCAAACAGGCCGGTCCCGCCAATGTCTTTCGCCCCGACGGAGACCTGCGGCATCCAGTAGCTCTCTTCCCACAGGCGCAGCTTCACGTCGAAGGCTTTGTCTTTATAGGTCTGATCGCCGGAGAAGGCGTCCACGCTGCTGTACTGTTTTGTACGCACGTCGGTGTAGCGCAGCGTGGTCTCCAGCCAGGGGAACAGCTGCACGGACGCAGAGTAGTAACGGTACTGATCGTTATCGCGATAGTTAAGGCTGATTTCCCCCTCGCGGGCCATACGCGCGGTCGGGGTTTGCAGTAAGCCCACGCCGCCAAAATCGGACTGCGACGGGCCGATGGGTGCCGGATACGTTTCTGCATGACAGGCGGCACTCACGCACAGTGCAAGCATGCTGTAGAGATAGGTTTTTTTCATTATTCCGGTATCCGCTGTATCAGGGAGCGAAGGATATCGGCATTAAGCCCGTCATACGCTTTCGTCCAGAAATGGTCGGCAAAACCGACAAAAATGATGCTGCCTGGCATAGGTTCGATATGGCGTTTATTCCAGTAAGCCACCGGCGCTTTTTGCGTATGCCCGTCCGGATAGACCACCCAGGCATAGCTGTTATCCGCACCGCTGAGCAAGCTTTGCTCGTCGAGATAGCTCACGACGTCCCGGCCCGGCGTAAACGACTTTTTGCCAGGGCTGCTGATAAGCCCCATCACGGTGACGGTGGAAGGCTGAGCCGGCAGCCACAGGGTATAGTCCCCTTCCAGCGACGGATTGCCGTTTTCGGCGACGCGCACCTCATCCGGATCGAGATTCACCTTCTGGCGACCCGTCACCTTAACCGCCTGAAGCTGCTGACGCAGGCTAGTAATGGCCGCGGCATCGTCAGCATCTTCCTGTTGTGCCAGCCCGCTCAGTCGGGCGAGCAGCGCCTGATGTTTTTGTTCCGCTACAATCGTCGCCTGACGCTCGCTGATAACCGCCCCGGTCCACCAGCTTTTCGCCAGCCTCGGCTGCCCCACCAGATCGAGCAGATGCCCGGCATTGGTTAAGGTTTTTGGTTTTTCGCTGTCCGGGGTGTAGACCTGTACCGTTCCCGCAGACCACGCCAGCGGCGAGGCCAGGCTGGCGAGAAGCGCAACGTGAATGAACATTTTCATGATTTCGCCGCCTTGATCAGGGTGGTCTTCACCGGGAAGAAACCGGCACCGAGATACTGTAAGGACTGGCGGATTTGCCCCTCTTCGTCCACCCAGAAGCGGTTATGCCAGGTGGCCTGATCGGTTGTCACCTCTTCATCCAGCACGCGCACCTGCGTTTCGTCGCTGCCCACTTTGACGCTGTCCGTACCATCCCAGCGGAAGGTAGAGCGGGCCGTGGCGTAGCGCACCTGTTTGTGCTCGGTCCAGCCCATTGTGCGCGTCCAGCTTGCGCCATCGACGATCTGATTCGGCTTGATGAGCGGATCTTCAGCCAGGTTGTTTACCTCAAGCAGGTTGTCGCCGCCAAGCAACGTTTTCACGATTCGGGAATGCTGAGTCACGATGGTGGCCTGATCCTGCGTCACCCATTTCTGCTGCCCGTTTTCATCGAAAGCGAGCACCACAAACAGTTGCGGACCATCGTTTAGCTGCATGTACTGGCTGGCATACGGCATGTTCTGAAGTTCGTCATCGGTCAGATGCACGCCCGGCGTGCCGAACATGCTGTCCCACAGTGAGTGGCCCAGCCCTTTGGTGGTAGCTGAGCACGCCTGCAACAGCAGGCAAATCAGGATGATTGCAGGTCGCTTCACGACTCTTCTCCGAAGGGGCGAAATAACCACACCGAAGTGTGGTTATGATTAAAACACCCGGTATTACTGGGTGCTGGTCGTCGTAGTGGTCGTGGTTCCGGTATTGGAGCCATCACCGCCACCGGTTGCCGCCAGCGCGACACCCACGGCTGAACTTACGGCGCTGGTGCTGGCTGCGGTAGAACTCCCCGCAGACGCAGACGTCGCTGCCGACCCTGCTGCTTCCCCGACCTGGACCGGAGCTGCATAGACAGACGTCGCCGCAAGCGCAGATATGGCAAAAATGCCATACAGTACTTTCTTCATAACAATTTCCCTTCAATGAATGAATGGAGATTTGCCCGAAAAGAAATTCAGGCGGATTCGAGTATACACAACTAAAGCAGTGGGTTTACCGTGGGGGTAAATAGGGATGAGGTTTTCAGACTAATGGTTAAAAATGAAAAGAAAAAATAATTATTGAAATAGATAACCATTCATTATCAAATAGTTATAATATAAACCCATTAAAGTATCACTCCGTATTTTCTTAAAATAACCCTCAGCAATTAACGGGGTAACCGTGTTTTTCGGATTAAACTCAGATTCAGAATTTGAGATAACTAACAGACATCAGGAATTATCCGATAAAAAAATGCCGGCATATCGCCGGCATTGTTCATGACATATTTATTACGCACGCCATGCTTTATAACGGTTAATCAGACCATTGGTGGAGCTGTCGTGGCTGTCGATTGCTTTATCGTCACCCAGCTCTGGCAGAATGCGGTTTGCCAGCTGTTTGCCCAGCTCAACGCCCCACTGGTCAAAGGTGAAGATGTTCAGAATAGCGCCCTGAGTGAAGATCTTGTGCTCGTAGAGGGCAATCAGCGCGCCCAGGCTGAACGGCGTAATTTCACGCAGCAGAATGGAGTTAGTTGGACGGTTGCCTTCGAACACTTTGAACGGCACAACGTGTTCCAGCGTAGCCGGATCTTTACCCTGGTCACGGTACTCCTGCTCAACCACCTCGCGGGATTTACCGAACGCCAGCGCTTCGGTCTGGGCGAAGAAGTTAGACAGCAGCTTCGGATGGTGGTCGGAAAGCGGGTTGTGCGTAATCGCCGGGGCGATGAAATCGCACGGTACCATTTTGGTGCCCTGATGGATGAGCTGGTAGAACGCGTGCTGACCGTTGGTGCCCGGCTCGCCCCAGATGATTGGGCCAGTCTGATAATCCACCGCGTTACCGTTACGGTCAACGTACTTGCCGTTGGATTCCATGTTGCCCTGCTGGAAGTAGGCCGCAAAGCGGTGCATATACTGGTCGTACGGCAGAATCGCTTCGGTTTCAGCGCCGAAGAAGTTGTTGTACCAGATCCCGATCAGCGCCAGCAGCACCGGCAGGTTTTTCTCAGGCGCGGTGGTGGAGAAGTGTTTGTCCATCGCGTGCGCGCCGGAGAGCAGCTCAACGAAGTTGTCGAAGCCGACGGACAGGATGATGGACAGACCGATCGCAGACCACAGTGAGTAGCGGCCACCCACCCAGTCCCAGAATTCAAACATGTTCGCGGTATCAATACCGAACTCACCCACCGCTTTACCGTTGGTGGACAGCGCCGCGAAGTGTTTCGCCACGTGCTTTTCGTCGCCCGCGGTTTTCAGGAACCAGTCGCGCGCGCTGTGGGCGTTGGTCATGGTTTCCTGAGTGGTGAAGGTTTTAGACGCCACCAGGAACAGCGTGGTTTCCGGGTTCACCTTTTTCAGCACTTCAGCGATGTGAGTCCCATCGACGTTGGACACGAAGTGCATGTTGAGATGGTTTTTGTACGGGCGCAGCGCCTCGGTCACCATGAACGGGCCGAGGTCAGAGCCGCCGATACCGATGTTTACGACGTCGGTGATCGCTTTCCCGGTGTAGCCTTTCCACTGACCTGAGATGATCGCTTCAGAGAAGGTTTTCATCTTTTCCAGCACCGCGTTCACTTCCGGCATCACATCTTTGCCGTCAACGATAATTGGAGTATTGCTACGGTTGCGCAGCGCCACGTGCAGCACGGCACGGTCTTCGGTGCGGTTGATCTTCTCACCGGAGAACATGGATTTGATGGCATCTGCCAGCTCAGTCTCTTTCGCCAGATCTTGCAGCTTCGCCAGCGTCTCTTCGGTGATACGGTTCTTAGAGAAATCCACCAGCATCAGGTCATCGAAGGTGGCGGAAAACTTGCTGAAACGATCGGCATCTTTCGCGAACAGATCCGCGATAGTGACGTCTTTCATTTCATCAAAATGTTTCTGTAGTGCCTGCCATGCAGCGGTCTGCGTTGGGTTGATGTTTTTCATAGCAATACTCTTCTGATTTGAGAATTGTGACTGCGGTCGATTGTAGCGCCTGCAAATAAAAATTGTGATGGTTTTTATGCCATTGCCCTGGTCTGCATCAAACGCAGGTGAAAAGACCCGAAAAGTATAGCTGCTGTCGCGCCCTTCCGGCGTGGCGAAATGTTGGTCAAAAAGGGGTAAAAAGGAGCATAAAATATGGGCCTGTTATAAGTCCTGTTTCTGAGGGGTACCCCCCCATGAAAAATCCGCATAATCCCAGCATTGACAGGACCTCCCCCGCATTTTATTTATAGGGCCGTATTTTGCGCCTGCACCTGTTCTCGCTTCATTCTTGTGCCAAGGTCGCTCTATTCATTCCCTGACACGAGGTTGTTATGACGAGTTTTGTGGTCGCCAAGTTTGGCGGCACCAGTGTGGCAGACTACGCTGCCATGAACCGCAGCGCCGATGTGGTGCTGGCCGATCCGAATACCCGCCTGGTGGTGCTCTCCGCCTCAGCCGGCGTGACGAACCTGCTGGTTTCTTTGTCTGAAGGACTGGAAGCGACCGAGCGTTTCGTGAAGCTGGATGCACTGCGCAAAATTCAGTTCGACATCCTTGAGCGTCTGCAAAACCCGAACGTCATTCGTGAGGAAGTGGAACGCCTGCTGGAAAATATCACTACCCTGGCAGAAGCCGCTTCACTGGCAACCTCTACCGCCCTAACCGATGAACTGGTCAGCCACGGCGAACTGATGTCCACCCTGCTGTTCGTTGAGATCATGCGCGAGCGCAATATTCAGGCGCAGTGGTTCGACGTGCGTAAAGTAATGCGCACCAGCGACCGCTTTGGCCGCGCCGAGCCGGACGTTGAAGCTTTGGCAGAGCTCACTAACCAGCAGCTTGCCCCGCGTCTGGATGAAGGCATAGTGATCACCCAGGGCTTTATCGGCAGCGAAGCCAAAGGGCGCACAACCACGCTGGGCCGTGGCGGCAGCGACTATACCGCCGCCCTGCTGGGTGAAGCCCTGCATGCCACCCGCGTGGATATCTGGACGGACGTGCCGGGCATTTACACCACCGACCCGCGCGTGGTCTCTGCGGCAAAACGCATTGACGTGATCGCCTTTGAAGAAGCGGCTGAAATGGCCACCTTCGGCGCGAAAGTGCTGCATCCGGCCACGCTGCTGCCCGCCGTGCGCAGCGACATTCCGGTCTTCGTTGGCTCCAGTAAAGATCCAAAGGCGGGCGGGACGCTGGTCTGCAAGAAAACCGAGAACCCGCCGCTGTTCCGCGCGCTGGCCCTGCGTCGTAAGCAGACGCTGGTTACCCTGCACAGCCATAATATGCTGCACTCCCGCGGATTCCTGGCGGAAGTGTTTGGCATCCTGGCGCGCCACAATATCTCCGTGGACCTGATCACCACGTCAGAAGTCAGCATTGCGCTGACGCTCGACACCACCGGCTCCACCTCTACCGGCGACACCCTGCTGACGCAGTCGCTGCTGATTGAGCTTTCCGAGCTGTGCCGCGTGGAGGTGGAAGAAGATCTGGCGCTGGTTGCCATCATCGGTAATAAGCTGTCGCGCGCGTGCGGCGTGGGCAAAGAGGTGTTCGGCGTGCTCGACCCGTTCAGCATCCGCATGATTTGCTACGGCGCGTCCAGCTACAACCTCTGCTTCCTGGTCCCTGCCGATCAGGCCGAGCAGGTTGTGCAGAAACTTCATCAGAATTTGTTTGAATAAAATTCGTTAGCACGATAAACATTATCCATAAGCCGGGCACAGACCCGGCTTTTTTATAACAAAACAACACGACAATACTGCAAGGAATTCACTATGCTCTCCGCTATCACCCGGCTGTTCCCGTTATGGGCGCTGCTGCTCTCCGTACTCGCGTATTACACTCCCACCACGTTCACGGGCATTGGTCCGTGGGTCACCACGCTACTGATGCTGATTATGTTCGGCATGGGCGTGCATCTAAAAATTGACGATTTCAAACGCGTGCTGTCTCGCCCGGCACCGGTTGCCGCAGGGATTTTCCTGCACTACCTGGTGATGCCGCTCGCGGCCTGGCTGCTGGCGATGGCCTTTAAGATGCCGCCCGACCTTTCCGCCGGGATGGTGCTGGTGGGGAGCGTCGCCAGCGGTACGGCATCTAACGTCATGATCTATCTGGCGAAAGGCGACGTGGCGCTCTCCGTCACCATCTCGTCCGTTTCCACGCTGGTGGGCGTGATTGCCACGCCGCTGTTAACCCGCCTGTATGTGGACGCGCATATCCAGGTGGACGTGATGGGCATGCTGCTCAGCATCCTGCAAATCGTGGTGATCCCGATTGCGCTGGGGCTGGTGATCCACCATCTCTTCCCGCGGGTAGTGAAAGCGGTTGAGCCGTATCTGCCCGCGTTTTCGATGGTCTGCATACTGGCCATTATCAGCGCCGTGGTAGCCGGTTCCGCATCGCACATTGCTTCGGTGGGCTTTGTGGTGATCGTCGCGGTTGTGCTGCATAACACTATTGGTCTGCTGGGCGGTTACTGGGGCGGAAAGCTGTTTGGCTTTGACGAATCCACCTGCCGCACGCTGGCGATCGAAGTGGGGATGCAGAACTCCGGCCTGGCGGCGGCGCTGGGTAAAATTTACTTCTCACCGCTGGCGGCGCTGCCGGGGGCGCTGTTCTCTGTCTGGCACAACCTGTCCGGTTCGCTGTTAGCAGGATACTGGTCCGGTAAGCCGATTGATGACCAACCGAAAAAAGATGCGGTGAAACAGGGTTAATTGAGCCGGCTTGCTTTACACTGAAGCCTCCCCATCAGGAGGCTTCAGCAATGGCTACACCACGTTTGACCCAGAAAGACATGACCGAAGCCGAGCAGCGCGAACTTAAAACGCTTCTCGACCGCGCCCGCATCGCGCATGGCCGCACGCTGACGAACGCCGAAACCAATCAGGTTAAAAAAGAGTACATCGATAAGCTGATGGCGCAACGTGATGCCGCGGCGAAAAAAGCCCGCAAGCTGAAAAAAGAGCAGGCGTATAAACCCGACGCAGAGGCGACTTTTTCCTGGTCCGCCAGCACATCAACCCGTGGAAGGCGCTAATCAGCGCCCTTTCTTTTTGCGCCCCGGCTGGGTAAAGCGTTTTCCGTTGCCCGGCTTGCCTCGCCCTTTCTCTTCCGCCTGCGGTGCCTTCACCACCGGACGCTTAATTGCCTGCGTTTTCGGTTTGGCTTTAGCTTTCGGCTTCGCTTCGGACGAGGAGTTCTCGATAAGTTTGAACAGCTCGATCAGCTCATCATCCGTTAAGTCACGCCACTCGCCCAGCGGGATGCCAGACAGGCTGACGTTCATGATGCGCGTGCGTTCCAGCTTCGTCACTTCATAACCGAAGTACTCGCACATGCGGCGGATCTGGCGGTTCAGGCCCTGAACCAGCGTGATGCGGAACGCGAACGGTGCTTCTTTTTTGACTTTACACTTCTTCGTCACGGTGCCCAGAATCGGCACGCCAGCGCCCATTCCGCGGATAAACTCGTCCGTCACCGGCTTGTTCACCGTCACGATGTACTCTTTCTCGTGGTCGTTACCGGCACGCAGAATTTTGTTGACCAGATCGCCGTGGTTGGTGAGGAAAATCAGCCCCTGAGAGTCTTTATCCAGACGGCCAATCGGGAAAATGCGGCTGCTGTGGTTCACGAAATCAACAATGTTGTCCCGCTCGCCATCTTCCGTGGTGCTGACAATCCCAACCGGTTTGTTCAACGCGATAAACACCAGGTCTTCGGCATCACGCGGTTCGATGACCTGACCATTCACTTTCACCACATCGCCAGGTACCACCTGATCGCCAATGGTGGCGCGTTTGCCGTTAAGAAACACGTTACCCTGTTCAATGTAACGGTCAGCCTCGCGACGTGAGCAGATCCCGCTCTCGCTAATGTATTTGTTTAATCGGGTTGATTGAGTTGGCAGCATAGTTTCTCCTGTGAAGGGCGAAATATACCTTACCTTGCGCCTGACAAAAAAGTCCTAGTAACCGCTGATCAGAAAATCGAGTGCATCCCGCAATGAAGCACTGCTGTTAGTAAGATCGGCAATGCGTTCACCTAACTCTTTTAGCGATATGCCTGCCATCATGTGCATCATCACCACGCAGGGTTTTCCCGCGATCTCAACGGCGGGAGCGACCATAGAAGCTTTATTTTTCTTCAAGCCACTCTGCGCGCCGATGTTCACGAAATTGCTCCTGCAAAGCCGCCGTTAGCACGGCAGAAAGGTTAAGTTTAAGCCTTCGCGCCTCTTCAAGAATGTCCGGCGACAGGGAAACATTCACTGATTTTTTAATGCTATTAGCACCGCGCATGAGAACCCCCATTGGAATGCGCATGAACTGGCGAAGTGTAGCGTAATAATTGAGCACTTCCTATTCCCTTAAAAATGTAAGGGTTGAAGAATAAATTGCTCTTTATGGTAGTCACGCCTCACAAAACCGTTTTGCGAGGCGCTTTCAGAGATTAATACTCATCCCGCTCATCGTCTTCATCCGGCTGCTCCATCACGCTGTATGCCACCGCACAGAACAATGAGTTAAGACGCTTCATATCTCCCAGCAGCCCCAGGTGGAGCGAGCTGGTTTCGATACTCTGCACGTTCTGCTGGTGCAGACGCTCAACGTGGGCGTGCGAGTAGCGCCGGTTGAGGATGCGGAAACGGTGCTTGTTGCGGCGCAGGCGGCGCGCGCTCGGCACGTCGCTGGAGAAGAAGACCGACATCGCCAGCTTCAGGTTGCTGACCAGCTGTTCGTGCAGCGCTTCCAGCTCCTTCAGCCCTTCGACAGAAAACGCCCGACGTGCGGCCAGGGATTTGTCTGCGATTTCACTGCCCATACGCTCGACAATATCCGAAGCCTGCTCCAGGTTAAGCGACATCTCAATGATTTCCGCCCAGCGGCGCGACTCCTCTTCCGCCAGCTCGTCCTGGGGGATCCGTGCCAGATAGAGCTTGATGGCGGTATACAGCACGTTGATATCGTCCGCCAGCCTGCGCAGCTCTTTTTCTTCGCGCGGCTCGCCGTGCATCACCTTTTGCAACCCTTCCAGCATGGTTTCCATCGCGTCACCCATGCGCAGCGTTTCGCGGGCGGCATTGGCGATAGCCAGCGCGGGCGTGTCCAGCACCGAGGTGTCCAGATGCTTCGGTTTAAGGCGCGCGTCCAGCTCCGGTTCATCACGAATTAGCCGCTCGCAGAAGCGGGCCATCGGCGCGGCAAACGGCACCATCGCCAGACAGCGTACCAGGTTGTAGAAGACGTGGAAGTAGATCACCAGCTCCGCTTTCGGCAGAGAGAGGTTGTCCATCAGGTTCGCCAGCGGGTGCACAAACGGCAGAATGATCAGGCTACCCACCAGCTTGAAGAGCAAACTCCCCAGCGCCACCCGGCGGGCGGCAGCATTGGCTGCGCTGTTGTTAAGCATCGCCAGCAGGCCAGAGCCAAGATTCGCACCGATGACCAGGCATAGCGCCACCGGGAAAGAGATCGCGCCCGCAGCGGTTAGCGTGGCCGTCAGTAACACGGCCGCCAGGCTGGAGTAGCTGACAATGGCAAACACCGCGCCGATCAGCGCATCCAGCATAATATCGCCGGTTAACGAGGCGAAAATGACCTGCACACCGTTGGCCTGGGTGATCGGCGTGACAGCCTGCACAATCAGCTCCAGCGCCAGCAGGATCAGCCCGAGGCCAATACCGACGCGGCCAAGCTGCCCGGCACGGCTTTGCTTACGACCGAGGAAGAAAATGACGCCGATAAAAATCAGCAGCGGCGACAGCCAGGAGAGATCGAAGGTCAGGATACGTGCCATCAGCGCGGTACCGACGTCGGCGCCCAGGACAATCACCAGCGCCGGGGCGAGCGCCACCAGATCCTGCGCCACGAACGAGGTGACGAGCATAGTGGTGGCGTTGCTGCTTTGCACCAGCGCCGTGACGCCAATACCCGCACAGAAGGCGAGCGGCTTCTTCTCAACACTGCCGCTGAGAACGGTACGTAAACGTGCGCCAAACACGCGCATCACGCCGGTACGAACGATATGGGTGCCCCATACCAGCAGTGCGACTGCGGAGAGCAGGTGTAACAACGTCAACACAGTGGGTTTTCCTCCTTATCGTTATCTGTTTTCCTGAGGCTTGTTGCGCGTTATCTTGCCGGATGGCGGCTACGCCTTATCCGGCCTACGCGCAGGCCCGGTCAGCGCAGCGCCGCCGGGCAATGTAGTAAGAACCTTCTTCCAGTATAAGGGTTTAAACGTAAGAAAGAGACAAGGCACCATAGCGGTGCCCTGTTTGTTGTAAGGAAAAGTGACGTTAGTCTGCGTCGTAGCCTAAATTCGGCGCTAGCCAGCGTTCCACCTCTGACACGCTCATGCCTTTTCGCAGGGCGTAGTCTTCAATCTGATCCCGCTGAAGCTGTGCCACGGCGAAGTACTTGCTGTCCGGGTGGCTGAAATACCAGCCGGAAACGGACGCGCCCGGCCACATGGCGAACGACTCGGTAAGTTTCATGCCGGTATGCGCTTCCACGTCGAGCAGTTTCCAGATAGTGCCCTTCTCGGTGTGTTCCGGGCAGGCCGGATAGCCGGGTGCCGGACGAATGCCCTGGTAGTTTTCGCGGATCAGCTCCTCGTTGCTGAGATTCTCATTCGCCGCGTAGCCCCAGTGCACCTTACGTACGCGCTCGTGGAGGTACTCAGCAAAGGCTTCCGCCAGGCGATCGGCGATCGCTTTCACCATGATTTTGTTGTAATCATCGTGCTGTGCGTCGTACGCGTCCGCCAGCGCGTCTTCTTCCAGACCACCGGTTACGGCAAAGGCGCCGATATAGTCGGCTTTACCGGAGAGTTTCGGTGCGACGAAATCCGCCAGGCAGTAGTTGGCAAAGCCCACTTTCTCGGTTTGCTGGCGCAGATGGTGGCTCACGGCCAGCACATGGGTGCGGGTTTCATCGCGGTAGATTTCTATGTCGTCACCCACGCGGTTCGCCGGGAACAGCCCCACCACGCCGCGCGGGTTGAGGGCTTTCTCTGCGCTCAGTCTGTCGAGCATATCGTTGGCATCTTTAAACAGGCGTTTCGCCTCTTCGCCTACTACCTCATCTTCAAGAATGCGCGGATATTTGCCCGCCAGCGACCAGGTCATGAAGAACGGCGTCCAGTCGATGTAGTTACGCAGCGTTTCGATGCTGGCCGTCACGTCCTGCACGCCCAGACGGTGCGCGACCGGCGGCGTATAGCTGGACCAGTCGAACGCCAGATCGTTATCGCGTGCCGCCTGAAGCGAAACCGGCGGCGTGCGCGGTTTCTTACGTCCATGCTGAATGCGGACGGTTTCATACTCTTTGCGGGTGCGGGCGACAAAGTCATCGCGCTGGGTGTCAGACAGCAGCGCGGAGACCACGCCCACGGTGCGCGAGGCGTTTTGGACATACACCGTCGGCCCACTGTAGTTCTGCTCGATTTTCACTGCGGTGTGGGCTTTCGAGGTGGTTGCCCCGCCAATCAGCAGTGGAATAGTGAAGCCCTGGCGCTCCATCTCTTTTGCCACGTTGACCATTTCGTCCAGCGACGGCGTAATCAGCCCGGAAAGACCAATCAGATCCGCATTCACTTCGCGAGCGGTCCTGAGGATTTTATCCGCCGGGACCATCACGCCAAGATCGATAATTTCGTAGTTATTGCATTGCAGTACCACGCCGACAATGTTTTTGCCGATGTCGTGCACGTCGCCCTTCACGGTGGCAATGACCATCTTACCGTTACTGGAGCCCTTCTCTTTGCTGGCTTCGATAAACGGCTCAAGATAAGCCACGGCCTGCTTCATGACGCGGGCGGATTTCACCACCTGCGGCAGGAACATTTTGCCCTCGCCGAACAGATCGCCGACCACGTTCATGCCGTCCATCAGCGGCCCTTCGATCACTTCAATCGGACGGGCTGCCTGCTGACGCGCTTCCTCGGTATCCTGCTCAATGAACTCAGTAATGCCTTTTACCAGCGAGTATTCCAGACGCTTTCTCACATCCCAGGAACGCCATTCGGCCTGCTGAACGTTGGCTGATTCGTCAGCTTTACTGCCGCGGTATTTTTCCGCCAGATCCAGCATGCGTTCGGTGGCGTCGTCGCGACGGTTGAGGATCACATCTTCTACTGCGTCGCGTAGTTCTGCGGGCAGGTCGTCGTAAATCGCCAGCTGTCCGGCGTTAACGATCCCCATGTCCATCCCGTTGCGGATGGCATAGTAGAGGAACACGGCGTGGATGGCCTCACGCACCGGGTCGTTGCCGCGGAACGAGAACGAGACGTTCGACACGCCGCCGGAAATTAGCGCATGCGGTAGCTCGCGTTTGATGTCTTCACACGCGCCGATAAAGTCCTGGGCGTAGTTGTTGTGCTCTTCAATGCCGGTTGCGACAGCAAAGATGTTCGGGTCGAAAATAATGTCTTCCGGCGGGAAGCCCACCTCTTCGGTCAAAATTTTGTACGCCCGGCGGCAAATCTCAATTTTGCGCTCGCGGGTATCGGCCTGGCCCACTTCATCGAAGGCCATCACCACCACGGCGGCCCCGTAGCGACGCACCAGCTTCGCGTGGTGGATAAAGGTATCGACGCCCTCTTTCATTGAGATGGAGTTAACGATGCCTTTGCCCTGAATGCACTTCAGCCCCTTTTCGATGACGTCCCATTTGGAAGAGTCAATCATGATCGGCACGCGGGCGATGTCCGGCTCGCCGGCAATCAGGTTGAGGAAGCGCACCATCGCCGCTTCGGCGTCGAGCATCCCCTCGTCCATGTTGATATCGATAATCTGCGCGCCGCTCTCCACCTGCTGGCGGGCAACGTCCAGCGCTTCGCTGTACTTCTCTTCTTTGATCAGGCGCTTGAACTTCGCAGAACCGGTGACGTTGGTACGTTCACCCACGTTCACAAACAGGCTGTCGTCGCCGATGGTCAACGGCTCAAGGCCGGACAGACGGCAGGCTACCGGAAGCTCGGGTAACTTGCGCGGTGCAAGCCCGGCGACGGCGCGGCTCATGGCGGCGATGTGCTCTGGCGTGGTGCCGCAGCAGCCGCCGACGATGTTGAGGAAGCCAGATTCGGCCCACTCGCGGATTTGCGCCGCCATGGTATCGGCGTCCAGATCATACTCACCGAACGCGTTCGGCAGACCGGCGTTCGGGTGGGCGGTGACGTAGCACTCTGCGATGCGCGAAAGCTCCTGCACGTACTGGCGCAGCTCGTCCGGCCCCAGCGCGCAGTTCAGGCCGAAGGAGAGCGCTTCGGCATGGCGCAGAGAGTTATAAAACGCTTCGGTTGTCTGGCCGGAAAGCGTGCGCCCCGAGGCATCGGTGATGGTGCCGGAAATCATGATCGGCAGGTCAACGCCCAGCGCCTCGAACTCCTCTTTCACCGCGTAAATTGCGGCTTTGGCGTTGAGAGTGTCGAATACGGTTTCAATCAGGATCAGGTCGGAACCGCCTTCCACCAGCGCTTTAGTGGACTCACGATACGCGGCCACCAGTTGGTCAAAGGTGATATTGCGGAAGGCTGGATCGTTCACGTCCGGAGAAATCGACGCGGTGCGGTTGGTCGGGCCCAGCACCCCGGCAACATAGCGCGGCTTGTCCGGCGTGCGGGCCGTCCACTCGTCGGCGCAGGCGCGGGCGAGTTTCGCCGCTTCAAAGTTGATCTCCGCCGACAGGGATTCCATCTGGTAATCCGCCATGGCGATGGTTGTCGAGTTGAAGGTGTTGGTTTCTACAATATCCGCACCCGCTTCGAAGTAGGCGTTGTGGATATCCCTGATGACAGAGGGTTTGCTCAACACCAGCAGGTCATTGTTTCCTTTCAGGTCACAAGGCCAGTCGGCAAAGCGCTCTCCACGGAAATCGTCTTCACTCAGACGATAGCCCTGGATCATGGTGCCCATGCCGCCGTCCAGCACCAGAATTCGTTCATTTAACTGCGCACGCAGTTGCTCTACTTTGCTGCTCACACTTGCTCCCGACAACGTTCAACATGGCCAAAAGGCTGCGTTCCATACTGGCATAATCTCTAAGGGTCGAAAAGTCACACAGCGGTAACATGAGACATGTTCACTATCACTCCTCCGATCAGTCAGGAAAGCGGTTGCAAAACCACCAAATAAAACGAAAATGATTTCCACGATACAGAAAAAGGAGTTCGTCATGGTTACGACCGTTCCCGCTAAACGCGGCAGAAAACCTGCTGCAACCACCGCTGCACAACCTGGCGGACAGGTTCAATCCCTGACGCGCGGCCTGAAGCTGCTGGAATGGATAGCCGAATCGCATGGTAGCGTGGCCCTGACAGAGCTGGCGCAGCAGGCTGGCCTGCCGAACTCCACCACGCACCGTCTGCTGACCACCATGCAGCAGCTGGGCTTCGTGCGTCAGGTGGGCGAGCTGGGACACTGGGCGGTGGGCGCACATGCGTTTATTGTCGGCAGCAGCTTTCTGCAAAGCCGCAACCTGCTGGCGATTGTCCACCCGATTCTGCGCAAGCTGATGGAGGAGTCCGGCGAGACGGTAAACCTGGCCGTGCTGGATCAGAGCGATCATCAGGCGATTATCATCGACCAGGTGCAGTGTACGCAGCTGATGCGCATGTCTGCACCGATTGGCGGCAAGCTGCCGATGCATGCCTCTGGCGCAGGGAAAGCGTTTCTCTCGCAGCTTAGCGAAGAGCAGGTGACGGGTCTGCTGCACCGTAAAGGTCTGCACGCCTACACCCACGCCACCCTGGTGTCGCCGGTGCATCTGAAAGAAGATCTGGCTCTGACCCGCAAGCGCGGCTATTCGTTTGATGACGAAGAACATGCCCTCGGGCTGCGCTGCCTCGCGTCCTGTATTTTCGACGAACACCGCGAGCCGTTTGCCGCCATCTCCATCTCCGGGCCGATTTCACGTATGACCGACGACCGCGTCACCGAGCTGGGTGCGCTGGTGATTAAGGCCGCAAAAGAGGTGACGCTGGCGTATGGTGGGATTCGCTAGGATTGAGGGCGGTCTGGTGCCCTCACCCCGGCCCTCTCCCACAGGGAGAGGGAGAAAACATGATGCCCTTACCCTGCGGGAGAGGGAGAAAAGCGGATGCAAAACCGCTGCTTGCGGCGGTAAGCGTAGACATCTTCCACGTGCCCGTTTTTAATCCGCGCTTGCAGCCCGCGCCAGTAGCTGGCGCGGAACAGATCGGCATGCATCTCTTCAAATAACGGCCCGATGCGTGGGTCCGCACACAGCCAGTGGCGAAACTCCTCCGGAAACACATCGCCCGGCGAGACGCTGTACCACGGCTCGCTGGACAGTTCATCTTCCGGGTAGCGCGGCGGCGGGATATCGCGAAAATTTACCTCGGTCATGTAGCAAATTTCATCGTAATCGTAGAACACCACCCGCCCGTGACGGGTGACGCCGAAGTTTTTAAACAGCATATCCCCGGGGAAAATATTGGCAGCGGCGAGCTGGCGGATGGCGTTGCCGTACTCTTCGATGGCATCACGTAAAGCCTGGCCCTCTGACTGTTCCAGCCAGATATTTAGCGGCACCATACGGCGCTCAATGTAGAGATGGCTGATCGCAATCTTATCGCCAAGATCGGTAATTTTCGTCGGCGCTTCCTGCATGAGTAGCGTCATTAGCGCCGGATCGATCTGCTGCTTATCCAGCACAAAGTTTTCAAACTCCTGGGTATCGGCCATTCGCCCGACGCGATCGTGCTCTTTTACCAGCTGATAGCAGGCACGGACGTGGGCTGCGTTCATCTCTTTCTGCGGGGCGAATTTATCCTTAATCACCTTAAACACCCGGTCGAATCCCGGCAGTGTGAAAACCAGCATCACCATGCCGCGGATACCCGGCGCTTCGATAAACTGCTCATCAGCCGTGGTGACATAACGCAGGTATTCCCGATAACTCTCCGTTTTGGCATGCTTCTGACAGCCAATCGCCATATACAGCTCGGCGGTGGTTTTGCCCGGCAGGATCTCGCGCAGCCACTCCACCAGGGCGGCGGGCAGCGGGGCGTAGACCATGAAATAGGAGCGTGCGAAGCCAAATACGATACTCGCCTCAGCGCTGGTAGTCAGGCAGGTATCGACAAACAGTTCGCCGTCGTCGGTACGGTGAATGGGCAGCAGAAACGGCACGATGGCTGTCGGCGTAACCAGTTTACCCACCAGCCAGGCGGCCTTATTGCGGTAGAAAAGCTCGTTGGCAACCTGCAAATGGCTGCGGCTGAGCACCGCCTCGCCGAAGGTTTCACTGAGATACGCGTGGATATAGCCGATATCCCGGGGTTTATTCTCCCACGGCAGGCGCAGCGGCAAATCCGTTAAGACGCGGTGCAGGAGCTTTTCCCAGCCGCGATCGGGAAAGAAATCTTTCGCCAGCGGACGCGGAATGGTTCGGAAGCGTCGCTCGGGCTGGGAGCTGAAGATAAATAACCGCTCAGGAGATAATGAGCGGTGGTCAAATAACCGGCAATAGACGGAGTTAAAAAAGCTCTCCGCAATCTCGAAGCGCGGGTAGTCGGGTAACAGATGGGTGTAATGCTCTTTCACGCGCAGTAAAAATTCCGCATCCGGGCTTTTACCGTCGGTGATACAGCGCAGTTGTTCCACCACCAGACCTACATGGTGATCATAAAGATGGATACGCTGCTTCATGGCCTGCTGAACCGCATGCCAGTCGGCGTGCTCAAAACGCTGTTGCGCGCCAGAGGTAACTTCCAGAAAGCGGCCATACTGGGCATCGAAGCCCTGCAAAATAGTTTGGGCAATCAGTAATTCAAGACCACGCGACATATATTCTCCCTCACCCCAACCCTCTCCCCGGGGGGGGAGAGGGGGAAAGATCAGAACTGTGCTTCTTCCGTTGAGCCCGTTAATGCCGTGACGGAGGAAGTCCCGCCCTGAATAATCGTGGTCACATTATCGAAATAGCCGGTTCCCACCTCCTGCTGGTGCGAAACGAAGGTGTAACCCTCTTTACCCGCCGCAAATTCTGGCTGCTGTACCTTCTCAAC
Source organism: Enterobacter cloacae complex sp.6700776 (assembly GCF_048284255.1). Classification (NCBI taxonomy): domain Bacteria; kingdom Pseudomonadati; phylum Pseudomonadota; class Gammaproteobacteria; order Enterobacterales; family Enterobacteriaceae; genus Enterobacter; species Enterobacter cloacae complex sp.6700776. The sequence continues at coordinate 100,519 of NZ_JBLVYK010000014.1, forward strand.
ATAGTGCTTCATGCCTTCGCCCTGTGCGTAGGCATGCGCCAGGTCGAACATGTTGAACCACATGCTGTGGATACCCGCCAGGGTGATGAACTGGTACTTGTAGCCCATATCCGACAGCTGCTGCTGGAAGCTGGCGATGGTCGTGTCGTCCAGATTTTTTTGCCAGTTGAAGGACGGTGAACAGTTATAGGCCAGCAGCTTGCCCGGATATTTCGCATGAATCGCATCGGCAAAGCGCTTCGCCAGCGCCAGATCCGGCGTGGAGGTTTCACACCAGACCAGGTCGGCGTAAGGTGCATACGCCAGGCCGCGGCTGATCGCCTGTTCAATACCGGCATGCGTGCGATAGAACCCTTCGCTGGTGCGTTCGCCGGTGATGAATTCGCTGTCGTACGGGTCGCAGTCAGAGGTGATCAGGTCCGCTGCGTCCGCATCGGTACGAGCAATGACCAGCGTCGGCACGCCGAGCACGTCAGCAGCCAGACGCGCGGCAACCAGCTTCTGGATCGCTTCCTGAGTTGGCACCAGCACTTTCCCGCCCATATGCCCACACTTCTTCACCGACGCCAGCTGATCTTCAAAGTGTACGGCCGCTGCACCGGCCTCAATCATCGATTTCATCAGCTCAAAGGCGTTCAGCACGCCGCCGAAACCGGCTTCCGCATCGGCGACGATCGGCAGGAAATAATCAGTAAAGCGCGGATCGTGGGGCTCAATGCCCGCCGCCCACTGGATCTGATCCGCACGGCGGAAGGTATTGTTGATCCGATCTACCACTGACGGCACCGAGTTCGCCGGATAAAGAGATTGATCCGGATACATGCTGGAGGCCAGGTTAGCATCCGCCGCGACCTGCCAGCCGGAAAGATAGATAGCTTCAATGCCGGCCTTCGCCTGCTGCAATGCCTGACCGCCAGTCAGTGCGCCGAGGCTGTTGATATAACCTTTTTTAGATCCCCCGTGCAGCAGATCCCACATTTTCGCCGCGCCGTTCTGCGCCAGCGTACACTCCGGGTTAACCGAGCCGCGTAACTTCACCACTTCCTCTGCGCTGTACGGACGGCGAATGCCTTCCCAGCGCGGTTGGGTCCACTCTTTTTGTAACTCTTCGATCTGTTGGGTACGGGTTTTCATGTGCAGATGCTCCATATTGTTATGTGGTGAATTACGCCAGGAAGCGGTAGCCCGGCAGGGTCAGGAAGTCGATTAAGTCATCAGAGGTGGTGATTTGCTCCATCAGGCGCGCAGCGTCATTAAAACGCCCGCTGCTGAAGCGGTGCTCGCCCAGTTCGTCCTGGATGACCCGCATCTCTTCGGCCAGCATCTGACGGAACAGGGCTTTGGTGACCGGTTTGCCGTTGCTGAGCGTTTTTTGATGATGGATCCACTGCCAGATGGAGGTACGTGAAATTTCCGCCGTGGCGGCATCTTCCATCAGACCGTAGATCGGCACGCAGCCGTTGCCGGAGATCCATGCCTCGATGTACTGCACGGCGACGCGAATATTGGCGCGCATGCCCTCTTCCGTACGCTCGCCCGCACACGGCGCGAGCAACTGTTCTTCTGCGATTGGCGCATCGTCTTCACGGGTTACAAACAGCTGGTTTTTGTTATCGCCGAGTACGCGGTTGAAGACCTCCATCGCCGTGTCGGCCAGACCGGGGTGGGCAATCCACGTCCCGTCGTGGCCGTTACGGGCTTCCAGTTCTTTATCGGCTTTCACCTTGTTGAGCACCTGGTTGTTACGCTCTGCGTCTTTGCTCGGGATAAAGGCCGCCATACCGCCCATCGCAAAGGCGCCGCGTTTGTGGCAGGTCTTAATCAGCAGGCGCGAGTAGGCGCTGAGGAAGGGTTTATCCATGGTGACAACCTGACGATCCGGCAATACCCGGTCGGCATGGTTTTTCAGGGTTTTGATGTAGCTGAAGATGTAATCCCAGCGGCCGCAGTTCAGGCCCACAATATGGTCACGCAGCGCATGGAGGATCTCATGCATCTGGAATACGGCTGGCAGGGTTTCAATCAGCAGCGTGGCCTTAATGGTGCCGCGCGGCAGGCTGAAACGGTCTTCTGCGTAGCTGAAGACTTCACTCCACCACGCCGCTTCCTGCCAGGACTGGGTTTTCGGCAGATAGAAATAGGGGCCGCTGCCTTTCGCCAGCAGGTTCTTATGGTTGTGGAAGAAGTACAGCGCAAAGTCGAGCAGGCTGCCCGGAATCGCTTCTCCGCGCCACGTAACGTGTTTTTCTGGCAAATGCAGACCGCGTACGCGGCAGATCAGCACCGCCGGATTCGGTTTGAGCTGGTAAATTTTACCGGCTTCGTTGGTATAGCTGATGGTGCCGTTGACGGCGTCGCGCAGGTTGATCTGCCCGTCGATAACTTTCTGCCAGTCCGGCGCGAGGGAATCTTCGAAGTCCGCCATAAATACTTTGACGTTGGCATTCATGGCGTTAATCACCATTTTGCGCTCTACCGGGCCGGTGATCTCTACGCGACGATCCTGTAAATCTTCAGGGATTCCGCGAATTTTCCATTCACCATGACGAATGGAAGCGGTTTCCGAAATAAACCCTGGCAACTTGCCGTTATCGATCTCCTGCTGTTGATGAATGCGTGCCGCCAGCAGTTTATTACGCTGTGGCGTAAAGCGAGTCACCAGTTCAGTCAGAAACTCTACCGCTTCTGCCGTCAAAACTTGCTGTTCTTGCTCACCATTCGGCTGGGTAAAGGTCAGTTCATCGACCGTTGTTGCCTGTTGAGTCATCGTTCTGCTCCTCATCAAAGATCCAAAATCACGCCCCCGATGCGAGCGAAAGATCGTTGTGTAGTTTTCGCTCAGCAGAATTAAGACTATCTATAATTTTTCCAAAATCAAAAACAATTTCCATTTTAATTCATATCCAATCACAACTGTATGATTAATATGGGATTAAAATTTTTCACGATGTTGAGTTGGTTTTCGGAAATAAAAAAGGCACCCGAAGGTGCCTGATGTGAATAGCTGAAACGCTTTAGGATCGTTTAATGCAGACGATTACTCCAGCGTCGGATTCATGTGGCGCAGATCGTACGGCGTAATCTGGTAGACGTAATAGTTGAGCCAGTTAGTGAACAGCAGATTTCCGTGACTACGCCAGGTTGCCCGAGGCGTGTTTTGCGGATCGTTTTTCGGGAAATAGTTGTACGGGACATCCGGATTCAGACCCGCTTCAACGTCACGAAAATACTCTGACGCGAGGGTATGCGGATCGTACTCAGGATGGCCGGTAACGAACGCGATGCGTTTGTCTTTACTGGCGAACAGGTAGGCATCGCCGTCTTCCGTTTCGGCCAGGATTTCCAGGTCGGTGTAATCGCGGATCAGCTGTGCCGGAAAATCGGCGTAGCGAGAATGCGGAGCCAGGAAAGTGTCATCGAAACCACGCGTCAGCAGCGCATGCGGGTGAAGAATGTGGTGTTCGTATACGCCAGAAAGTTTGTCGCTGCGGGTTTGCTTGGGAATGCCATAGAGGATATTCAGCGCGGCCTGTACCGCCCAACAGACAAATAAGGTGGACGTGACGTGATCTTTTGCCCACTCCAGCACCTGCCTGATTTGTGGCCAGTAGGCAACGTCATTAAATTCCACCAGACCCAGCGGTGCGCCGGTGACGATCAGTCCATCGAAATTCTCATCGCGAATATCTTCAAAATTACAGTAGAAGTTATTCAGATGCTCAGCAGGCGTGTTGCGTGACTCACGGGCGTCAATGCGCAGCAGCTGGATATCAACCTGAAGCGGAGAGTTGGAGAGCAAACGCAGGAACTGGTTCTCCGTTTCGATCTTTTTTGGCATCAGATTGAGAATAAGCACCTTCAGCGGGCGAATTTCCTGACCTGTCGCACGCGAAGCCGTCATGACGAAGACATTCTCTTCACGCAAGAAATTGACGGCTGGTAGCTCGTCCTGCACCCGAATCGGCATAACCTTAAATCCTCACAGCATACGTATAAACGTTTAGACATCCAGACAGCTAACGATAGCCAGAAACGGGCTTAATGTCGAGTCTGCAAGCGAAAGGTGAGAAAGTTTCAAGGAGGGAAAGCATGTAGGGCGGGTAAGGTGGGGCCACCACCCGACTTTTCAGAACGCACAAAGCAAAAAACCCCGCACCTTCCGGTACGGGGTTCTTTCTGTTTGATGCCTGGCAGTTCCCTACTCTCACATGGGGAGACCCCACACTACCAT
>NZ_JBLVYK010000150.1:0-309 GCF_048284255.1 Enterobacter cloacae complex sp.6700776
CGTGGACGATAGCATCCTGAAATTTACCGGTCCGGCGAAAGTATATGAGAGCCAGGACGATGCGGTTGAGGCCATCCTTGGCGGTAAAGTCGTGGAAGGCGACGTCGTGGTGATCCGCTACGAAGGGCCGAAAGGCGGGCCGGGGATGCAGGAAATGCTTTACCCCACCAGCTTCCTGAAGTCGATGGGGCTGGGCAAAGCGTGCGCGCTGATCACCGATGGCCGTTTCTCCGGCGGCACCTCAGGGCTCTCTATCGGTCACGTCTCTCCGGAAGCGGCGAGCGGCGGCAACATTGCGCTCATTGAAGA
>NZ_JBLVYK010000151.1:0-308 GCF_048284255.1 Enterobacter cloacae complex sp.6700776
ATCTAACCCGGCGGGTGATGCCGGACTGGGACGACGAGCGCGACGCGCTCTCCCGCGAAGACGCAGAGGCCATTATGTTGCGCAATAGCGCCCGTAGCCTCGGCATCTTCCGCGCCCAGTGGCTGGCCGATTACTATCGCTTGCGCCAGCCGGCGCTACCGGGTCTGCTGGCGGCCTGGCAGGAAGAGGGGCTGGTGGTGCCAGTTAACGTGGAAGCACTGGGCGAGAGCACGGCGCTATGGCTGGCGGTCAGCTTACCGCCGGGCGCGGTCTCCAGCTGCGCCAGCGCCTCGTGATGCAGCCACATC
>NZ_JBLVYK010000152.1:0-308 GCF_048284255.1 Enterobacter cloacae complex sp.6700776
GCGTCCTGTCCACGCCTTTCAGCCAAATCCAGTTGGGTGGCGTAAGCCGCAGGTCATGTGCATACAGCCAGACCAGCCCACTGCGGACGTAGCGATGTTGTTTCAGCCATTGCTGTGCTCCGTTGCTTTTAATCACTCTCTGGAAAGCTGATTTGGCCAGTGAATAAACAGGGGTACAGAATTTCCCGCTGTCCCGTTTGCTTTTAATTCTGCATGAGAGGTTCAGTGTATCCATGAGCTTTAATGCCTGTCTCTTATACACATCTCCGAGCCCACGAGACCAGGTACTTCATCTGGGGGGGGGGGGG
>NZ_JBLVYK010000153.1:0-308 GCF_048284255.1 Enterobacter cloacae complex sp.6700776
GTTCAGCCAGGGCGGCGACACGTCAAAGACCTTGGCAAGGCCCTGGACCTCGACGAGGGGCGCGGTCATTGTAGGCCCTCCGGCAACACGGGCTTCCAGCAGGACACGGACGTCGCACCGACCGAAGTCAGTTCGGGGCGCTCCGTGCGGCAGCGGTCACCGACGCGCGGGCAGCGCGGATTGAAGGCGCAGCCGGCCGGAATGGCCGTCATGCGAGGCATCGCACCGTCGATCTGCAGCAGGCGTTCGCAGTCCTCGTCCATCGCCGGAATCGAGCCCATCAAGCCCACGGTGTAGGGGTGCGCTGG
>NZ_JBLVYK010000154.1:0-307 GCF_048284255.1 Enterobacter cloacae complex sp.6700776
GCAGGACACCTCTGCCTACGGCGTCGACGTCAAGCACCGCACCGGCTTCCACAACGGTATGCCGGTGAAGACCAGCATGGTCAGTCTGTGCGAAGAGCTGGCGAAGCTCGGCATCTGGGTGCGCCTGCACTATGTCTATCCGTACCCGCACGTTGACGATGTGATCCCGCTGATGGCGGAAGGCAAGATTCTGCCGTACCTCGATATTCCGCTGCAGCACGCCAGCCCGCGTATTCTGAAGCTGATGAAGCGTCCAGGTTCTGCGGACCGTCAGCTGGCGCGCATTAAGCAGTGGCGTGAAATTTGC
>NZ_JBLVYK010000155.1:0-306 GCF_048284255.1 Enterobacter cloacae complex sp.6700776
GTCTCCTGGCTGGACTGCAATACCTACTGTCTTGTTTTTTATACAGAACGAGAAAAAGCTAACCTCCGTAGCCTTTAACACTCTGCTTAACCTGATCGTTCATTGGTGGAATTTGCAAGAATGGCCGCATCCATCAATGGAAAGCCTAGCCATACGTATGGGGGTTTCTGTAAGGACAGTTCAGAGAGCTATCAATGATCTGGAAAAAGCTAATCTCTTGGACAAGAAACCAACGTCGAAGAGTGATAGCCGATATGGAGGTCGTAATATTTATGATCTAACAAAGCTCGTTGATTACCTGTATAC
>NZ_JBLVYK010000156.1:0-306 GCF_048284255.1 Enterobacter cloacae complex sp.6700776
CCACGGATCAAGTCTTGGTACATGAGTTTCCCCTTAATTTTCACGAATGCTTGATGGAGATAATTACGTCTTTATAGGTAATTTATCTTTGATTTCTCGATTGTTGCACAGGGTACATTTTGTTTCTACTTTTGATTGTACCGTATGGGGTATGGTTGACGAAATCTCCAGCAGTGCGCTTCTGGTCTGAGGCTAGCTAAATGCAGGCTATTTTTTCATCCGCTGTCCCTTTACAAAGGCAACTGATGATTTTGTGAGCCAAGTTGTAATTAAGATGTAAATATCTTGCTAATTGTTTATTACCAG
>NZ_JBLVYK010000157.1:0-306 GCF_048284255.1 Enterobacter cloacae complex sp.6700776
GTTCATTGCAAAATACAGACCTGGCTCGATGATAGAAGCTGCGACTAACGCCATGATAGCGACGAAAGATTCCATTAACATCGCACCGTAGCCGATGTAACGCGCGTCTTTTTCGTTCGCTAACAGTTTTGGCGTCGTACCGGAAGAGATCAAGGCATGGAAACCGGATACCGCACCACACGCAATGGTGATGAACAGGAATGGGAACAGTGTACCTTTCCAAACTGGACCAGAACCATCAACAAACTGTGTCACCGCTGGCATTTTCAGCTCAGGGTTCAGGATAACAATACCTACAGCCAAACC
>NZ_JBLVYK010000158.1:0-306 GCF_048284255.1 Enterobacter cloacae complex sp.6700776
TCAATATACTGAGCATGGTTATACGTTCCACGAATAGAGTTTTTATCAACGTGTGCAAGCTGCGTCTCAATCCATGCAGAGTTATAGCCTTGTTCGTGCAGGATGGTGCTCATTGTATGCCTGAAACCGTGGCCTGTGGCTCTGCCGCTGTAGCCCATGCGCCTAATCATCGTATTCAATGCCATATCTGATATGTGCTTTCTATAATCAGTGCGGCTAGGGAATATATATTGATAACTACCACTAATTGGGTGTATCTGTTTCAACAAATCAATAACCTGTTCTGATAGTGGTACAATATGAGGG
>NZ_JBLVYK010000159.1:0-305 GCF_048284255.1 Enterobacter cloacae complex sp.6700776
TTCCAGTAGTTATCCCCCTCTATCGGGCAGATCCCCATACATTACTCACCCGTCCGCCGCTCGTCAGCGAGAAGCAAGCTTCCCCTGTTACCGCTCGACTTGCATGTGTTAGGCCTGCCGCCAGCGTTCAATCTGAGCCATGATCAAACTCTTCAATTAAAAAGCTTGATGCTCAAAGAATGTTTACTGTCGTTTGGTTTCCGAAGAAACCAAATTACCTATTAGTTCATATATATGAATTAACGTGTTAGTCACTCTTCAAGACTTAAAATCAAATATTTTTTTGATAGTGTCCTGTGAGTGCC